>JBEHXR010000281.1:0-5116 GCA_048498595.1 Bacteroidota bacterium | reverse complement strand
ATTAGCTGATTCATATTTATTGCTGTAAACAGAAACAAGAAACAGTGCAACGCCAAAGCTTATCCATATTGCCGCCATTGCTTCATCGCCATAGCTGCGGTATTTTTTTCTTTTTGCTGCGCGAACAGAAATAATTATTTGCGGTATCAATGCAAACAAAGTAAGAAGCCATATATAATAAAACGCGGTCACATGCCAGTAAAAGTTTCCAAAAGTTATAAGTGCACAGAAAGTAACTAGACTTCCCCAAAGTAATGCGCCAATACCTGTTTTCTCATATGCGCATCTTGCCTTGCTAATCATTTGCGTGATAATCTCAAGGCTTTGTTGTTCTGTTAATTGTTCTTCAGGCATGAGATTGTTTTTTAAAATATGCTCTTAATAATAAACCTGGTATTATCCACACAAAAACAGAAACACCTGCTAACAACAAATAGATGTTTTCATTTTGTATGAAAAATGAAATTGCTGCAATTAACAAGCACATAATTCCGCAAACGATGCTGTATTTAAACTTTGCAATAGCACCGGTAACAAATGTTGCAAGCCCGGTTAAAAATAAAATGATGGTTATGATGATATAACCTGCGTTTACAAAAGTTCCGCACAATGCAGCAAATACAGAAAGAAAAAAACCTGTCCATACAAAATCAATTGCTTCATCCGTAAAAGTTTTTGCTTTCTTTTTTTTGTTTTCTTTTATTTGAATGAATGCCTGTATAAAAAAAATGGGCACCATTAAATAAAATGGTGCAAAGGGAAAATGAATGGTTCCTTTATCGTCGAAATAAGTTAATATGGAACACAATAAAATACTGAAACCATAAACCAGTGCACTCGCACCGCTTTCATAGAAATATCCTTTCGCTTCATAAATCATGCGGTTAATCAGCTTCAAACTTTCTTCATTTGATAATTGTTTTTCCTGCATAAAAAAAGTTTTATTGTTGTTTATATTTTGCACGCAACATATATCCTGGAATAATCCATGCAATCAACATTGCAACCGGTATCAGCAAAAATTGGTAATCGTAAATCTTTATAAAGGTTGAAATGATGCATAAAACCCAGCAAGCGATTCCGCCAAAAATCAACGGCTTAAAACGAACAATAACGCCGGTTAAAAAAACAGGCATTCCGTAAACCGCTAACAAAATATGAATGATGTGTGTGTAGTATTCGCCGGTTGTAAGCATACCAATAATAAATCCCAATAAAATAATTTCAACTGAAAAAGTTATCCAAACAAACCCAACTATGCGATCAGTATACGTTACAACATTTTGTTGTTTTGCTTTTTTGGCTGAATAAATAGATTGATAAATGAAAACAGGTATAGTTGCCAGCCAAACGATATAGTGATAAGGATACTGAAAGAAATGCATTAATGTAAACTGTAAAAGGCTGCAGATAAAAACCAGCCAGCCCCAAATCAAATACATAAATCCATCTTCGGCAAACTTATCTTTTGCACGGTTAATCATGCTTTCAATAAGCTGTAAACTTTGTTGCGGCGAGAAATCGTTTTCAGTATTTTCCATTTGCGTTAATTACATAATGATAAAGTTGATTGGCTGATTAGTAATGTCACCTCTTAAAAAAATATTCAACCAATCAACTTAAATATTTATTGGCAAGCTGCAAGCATTGCTTTACTCATATCAAGCCCCCAATGCGGATACAAGGGTTTTTCTGTTTCTGCTGAACCTAAGTCAACTGCTTTTTGAAAAATTGGTTTTGCTTTTTCTTTGCCGCCACCAAATTGTTCCGGTGTTCCAAAAACACTCATGCCTTGTAAATAATATGCACGCGGATTATTCGGATTCAATGTCATTGCTTTTTGCAAATCTTGTCCTGCTTCTGCACCAAAAGTCATGTAACGGCTTTGCGGGTCAACCAACATTTGTTGTGTTGCAGCCATGTTACGAATGGTAAGTATTTCAGATTTTGCAGAGTCATCTGTTGCCAGTGCATCAGCTTTATCCAAAGCAGCATTAATGCGGCCTGCTAACGCAGTCATAGTGCCTGATAAATCTGAAACTTTTACTTCAGTTATACCTTTTTCATTCGGATAATATTTCCAGCCTTCTGTTGCTAATACCAATCCTTCCCAATAATACGGAAGCCATTGCGTTTTTTCTGCATCGCCAATGCGTTGAAAACCGGCAGCAGCATTTTCTAAATCAGCAGCGGTTTTTGCGCTGTCGAACATTGATAAATTTTTCTTCATTGCGTCTGCGTACCGATCGCTTTGTGCATGTGCAGCAACTGAAATTACAACTGCAACAATCATTAATAGTTTTTTCATTTGTGTTGTTTTATATTTTATTGGTTTGTTGATTTTTTAATCGTTCATATTCCTGCTGAGCAGTAAAAATATTATTGCCCTGGTAAGCATTTAAATATTGAAAAAGCATTCCAATTCCCCAACCAAGCATTGGCCAGATTGGCCAGAAATAAGAACCTGCCCCTGTAGTAAAAAACCAAACGCCAACTAAAAAAGCGTTTACAAAAACATAAGCAGAGAAAGCCCATTTAAAGGCTGCTCTTTTTTTGGCTATCTGCCAAAGTATTTCATCGTGTTGATTGGTTTGCATAATTATTATTTTTTGTTTGAAGTATGTTATTATACATTAAAGCGAGCACGAGCCCCGATAAAATATACTGGAGAATTGTAAACGTTATCCATTTCACAGCAAGGGAAAACGGTATTAATTCAGAGCCGGCGTATGCTGTAAGCGAAACGTTTAATCCCATCCATACACCAATAAAGAAACCGTATTTTAAACCTTCGGAAACTGTTGAGTTTTTTTTCCAGTTAGAATAAATAAATGTAAAGAAGAATGAGCCGGTTAAACTTATCAAAATAAAAGCCCACAGGCGATTAATAACATGAGCATGCAGGCTGGCTGCTAAAACTTTGTAAGTATTACCCAAAATAACATGATGTATTAAATATCCAGTAATGCTATTAACAGCATAAACACTAAGCCAGCTTAAAAAAAATTTTGCTTTCATATTGTTTTTTAAATGAACATTTATTCATTTTTAATTATAAGTTATTATTAATAGCATCCTGGCTTCTGTCAATTCCCCAACTCAAAAAACATCCAATAAAATAAAATCTTTTTGCCGGTGGTAATATGGGTTCTTTATTCAAACCATTGAAAGAATAGTTATAACCATACACCTGGTTTTGCCCAAGTACGTTGTTTACACTTGCAAACAACACAATAAATGTTCTTGCTTTATTGTTGCCGAGGTTAGGCAAGTACTCGGCGCTAAAGCCCATGCTGTTATAATCTTTTGTTTTACCCTGGTCTGCAATAGTGTATTTATTGTCTGCAACATTGTATAAGAAATCGTAGTAAGGTCTTCCGCTTGCAAAACTGTATGTTACATTAAAACCTGTCTTCCACTTCGTAATAAATTTTTTCATTACGATAGATGCGGTATGATGCGCTGCAAAATTTGGCTGCAGTTCTTCAGGATAATTTAAGTAATCTCTTTTTGTATCGAGATAAGAATAGCTTATCCAGTAATCGATGTTCTTAAATGTTTTTTTATCGCGCAGAAAAAATTCAATGCCTTTTGCATAACCCGTTCCATCATTATTATAATCAGGAAAAGTTTTTACGAGGTCAGCATATTTTTTATAAAACCCTTCAACACGAAATATTCTGTTGTCTTTTGTTATTTGATAGTTTGCGATATAGTGCGTTGCTTTTGTATAACCCAGTTGTGTTGTATAAAACAGCAAAGTGTTTTCAGGCTTTTCATAAAAAGTTCCATAAGCTAAAGAAATCTGCGCACCTTCGCCGGTTTTGTATGCAAGTGAAAGACGCGGAGCAATGTTTGCTTTTTTAATAATGGATGAGTATTCGTAACGCGCACCGAGTTTTAACGCAATATCATTCGTAACATAAATATCACTTTCAGCAAAAGCGGCTGCATAATTATCTTTCAATTTTGAAAAATAATTGCTGTCAACATTTATATAATGACTTGGATCGTACGAATACCAATACTCACCACCAAAACGTATTGCACTTAAACCACCGAGTTTCTTTTCAAACACTTCTTTTATTTGTGTAAGATCCTGCCTTGTTTGAATATGAAAGTTTTTGCTTACCCATGGTTCATAATCTAAAATTTTAGATTGATTGGAAGAATCCTGTATTTGCTGCGATATGTTATCACGATTTGTGCTGTAGCTTAAACCAAGATTCATCTTCCATCCGTTATTTAAATTTTCGCGCCAGCTAAGATTGTTATACCAGTTATGATTTATCAAACCAAACGCATCTTTATAAATAGAACTGTCAATATCAGGCCTGCGCAAACCAAGATGATTATAATCGAACGTTGTATAATATTTTATAATTCCATTTTTTGTTTTGACGCGAAAGTTTGCATCGCCGCTATGAAACTCCGGCATATTAAAATAATCCGGCGTTTGTTTTACAATGTTGAAGTAAGCAACAAGATTTACATAACTGTAATCTGCACCCCAGGAGAATTTTTTATTCTTTGAAAGTTCCTGCAAACCTGCAGTAGCAACGATGGGAGAAATGCCTGCTGTTGCAGAAGACCTTTCAGGCATATCAATTGACTCAAGAATTACAGCAGAAGATAAAGCCTGACCATACAAAGCAGAATAGCCACCCGTTGAAAAAACGGTTCCTTTAAAAAGAAAAGGAGAGAAGCGACCGCGTGTTGCAATATCAGGAATGCTGGTGAAGTAAGGATTATTTACAAGCGTTCCATCAATGAATTGTTTGGTTTCTTCACCCGTTCCGCCACGAACAAACAAACCTTCCTGGTTTCCGATTTGCTGCGCGCCCGGCAATGTTTTTAAAGCAGCAGTAATATCTGCATTAGAACCTGCCGTTGTTGCAATATCAATTGAATTTAACACAGTAGCTGCACGTTTGTTATCGCCTGCTTCAAAAGAACCTGCAGTAACGGTTACAGCTTTTAGTTCATTAAATTTTTCTTTTAAAGTTGCGTTGATGATAAGCGGCGTATTATTCAAATCAACATTTACTGAATAGTCATCGTAATTTACGTTTGTCATTTCAATTACATGGCTGCCTTTTTCTGTTGTAGAAAAACT
>JBEHXR010000280.1:0-5118 GCA_048498595.1 Bacteroidota bacterium | reverse complement strand
TTTTTATGTTCTGCCAGCATTTTAAGTAACTCATTTTCTTTTGGAGAAAGTGTTTGCGTTTTTCCGTCGTGTGCAAGTTCACGCAATTTTGGATTAAAATGATATCGCCCTAAATCAAATTCTATATTCTCACTTTCTTTATTTAATTCCTCATTACGTTTAAGAATCGCTTTTATTTTTAAAAGCAACACTTCACTGTCAAAGGGTTTAGTTATATAATCATCAGCGCCAAGTTTGTATCCTTGTATAATATCTTCTTTCATTGTTTTTGCGCTGAGAAAAAATAACGGCACTTCAGGATCGATATCTCTTATTTCTTCAGCAAGCGTAAAACCATCCATGTTCGGCATCATCACATCAAGTAAACAGATATCATATTTTTCACGCTGAAACGCAGCAAGTCCAAGTCTGCCATCTCTTTCTAGCGTAACATCATAATCATTTAATTCAAGGTAATTTTTTAAAACCATTCCAAGATTAGTATCATCTTCACATAATAAAATCTTGTATTTTTTTTCTTCCATAATTTTTAATTTAAAAAGTTAGTATCAATTACAATGCCTTACACATTTGTAATTTCAGTTAAAGATAAGATTGATTAAAAGAATTTTAAAACAAGTATGTAGTTTAACGGATGTTTATATTTTTATCTTAAAGAAAAAATATGGTATTAACACAAGACAATAAATTAAAAAAGCTGATTGTAATTGGTGACAGAGTTTTGATTCGTCCATCAAAACCTGATGAAAGAACATCAAGCGGATTGTACTTGCCACCTGGTGTTTATGAAAAAGAAAAAGTACAACAAGGTGTTATCATTAAAACTGGACCAGGTTATGCAATTCCATTACCTGTTGAAAATGAACCATGGAAAAATGAAGAAGACGAAGTAAAATATATTCCGTTACAGGCAAAAGAAGGCGACCTCGCAATATTTCTTTTAAGTGGTGCCACCGAAGTTATTTACCAGGGAGAAAAATACTTTATCGTTCCCCAAAGCGCAATTTTAATGCTTGAAAGAGATGAAAATTTATAAATCGTTCAAAATAAACGACAGTTTGGCGCATGTTATTATCTAAATTCGATGCATCAGGTCATTTTGACCTTAAAAAGTTTTCAACAAGGCCAAAAATTTATTTTGTTATGTATCCCATTATTGTAATTTAGTGCCTGAATTTAATGGGTTAGTAAGTAAAGGTCGGTAGTAATACCGACCTTTTATTTTTTATCATAACGCTCAACGCATTCATTGAAATTCTTTTTAGTTTCAATAATTTTAAAACACACTTTTTAATTTTTTGTTGATGAATAAAGTAAAGACTGCATTCTTTTGTTCGAGCTGTGGATATGAAAGTGCGAAGTGGTTAGGTAAATGTCCTGCATGTAATTTATGGAACACATTTATTGAAGAAGTTGTTGAAAGAAATCAAAAAGAAAAAAATTTTTGGAAAGAAGTTTCAGGTGAACGTTCAACAACAAAGGCAAAACTTTTAAGTGAAATAGAAAATCTAAAAGAAGAACGTATTGTAACGAATGATGCAGAATTAAATCGCGTGCTTGGTGGCGGAATTGTTGCCGGCAGTTTGATTCTTGTTGCCGGCGAACCAGGCATTGGAAAAAGTACTTTGCTTTTACAAGATGCATTGCATTTGAAAAATATTGTTACACTTTATGTAAGTGGTGAAGAAAGCGAACAGCAAATAAGAATGCGTGCAAACCGCTTAAACATATTGAATGAAAACTTTTACATTCTCACTGAAACAGCATTGTCTGTAATTTTTTCTGAAATAAAAAAATTGCAACCAGCGCTTGTGATTATCGATTCAATTCAAACACTTCAATCAGACAATATTGATGCAGCGCCCGGTAGCATTGCACAAGTTCGCGAAACAACAGCTGCACTTCAGCGTTTTGCAAAAGAAACATACACGCCGGTTTTTTTAATTGGGCATATTACAAAAGATGGAAGCATTGCTGGTCCTAAAATTTTAGAGCACATGGTTGACACTGTTCTTCAATTTGAAGGAGATCAGCATTATGCTTACCGGATTTTACGAACGCTGAAAAATCGTTTTGGCAGCACAGCAGAATTAGGAATTTATGAAATGATGGGTAACGGTATGCGAATGGTGACAAATCCGTCTGAAATTTTAATTCATCAAAAAGAAGATATACTAAGCGGCAGTGCAATTGCTGCAGGCATGGAAGGTTTGCGACCATTACTAATAGAAACGCAAGCATTAGTTACGCAAAGTGTTTATGGCACGCCGCAAAGAACAGTGAGTGGTTTGGATACAAGGCGTTTGCAACTATTGCTTGCAGTTCTGGAAAAGCGCGGTGGCTTTCTTTTTGGTGTGAAGGATGTATTTGTAAATATCGCCGGCGGTTTAAGAATAGAAGACCCTTCTGTTGATCTTGCAATTATTTGCGCTTTACTTTCTTCTTACGAAGATTCACCCTTGCCACAGAATATTTGTTTTGCAGGAGAAGTTGGATTGAATGGAGAAATACGCGCAGTTAATCGCGTTGAACAACGGATTGCTGAAGCTGAAAAATTAGGCTTTGAAAAAATTATCATTTCTCCTTTTAACAAAAAGGGGTTAAATAAAAATAATTTTAAGATTGATGTAACGGCAGTTAGCAAAGTAGATGAATTGTACCGGTTATTATTTTAATGTATAATGCTACAAGTAAAAAATTATCTATCAGATTTTCTTCATCTTTTCTTTCCGCACAATTGCGTAGGATGCGGAACAGATGTTTTAAATAATGAAGACCTGCTCTGCGTTCAATGCTTGTTACAATTACCTGAAACAGGTTTTTTAGCCAAGCCATTTAATCCGGTTGAAAAAATATTTTATGGCAGGTTACCTGTTCAACATGCCGGCAGTGCATTTTATTTTAATAAAGATTCTCTGCTACAACATCTCATCATTCAATTTAAATATAGAAATAACCGTGCAGCCGGAATGTATTTAGGAAAAATCTTAGGCAGAATAATTCGGGATGCTGTTCGTTTTGATGACATAGATGTAATTGTGCCTTTGCCGCTGAATGAAAAAAAAATTTTTAAAAGAGGATATAACCAGGCTGCATTGCTTGCAAAAGGTATAACAGAAGTTTGGCAAAAGCCGGTTATTGAAGATGCAGTTGAACGAATTCAGTTTACAGAAACACAAACACACAAGAACAGAATTACGAGATGGCAAACTATGGAAGGTGTTTTTAAAGTTGTAAATGAACCACTCTTAAAAAATAAACATGTTCTTTTGCTGGATGATATTATAACAACCGGTGCAACACTTGAATCTTGCGGGGCAGTAATACTTCAGGCCGAAAACACTAAGCTTAGCATTTGCACACTTGCTTACACAATTTAGCAGCACAGTTAATTGTTTATGTTTGAATTAATGCAGTTCATTATAAAAAGGATTTTCTTCATTGTCTTATCTATAGCGAGTTTTTTTCGTGCAAAAACGATGTTTTCGATTTTCATCTTATCCCGCAATCGGTTTTTAAGATGCTGGCAAAGCGTTAAACATTAAAACAGATTTGGAAGGCAACCTTCGTGCTATAAATGGCGTTCCTGATATTGGCTGTTATGAAATTCAATAATCATTAATTTTACTCACCAAAAAAATAGGTATGAAAATTTTATTATCATTAATAACACTGTTTGCTATGACTTCATTTCGTCCCGCTGTAAAAAACATTTACGATTTCAGGATAAAGGCATTGGATGGCAGTACGATTGATTTTTCAAAATACAAAGGCAAAAAAATTCTTATTGTAAATACGGCGTCAATGTGTGGCTTTACACCGCAATATGATGGACTTGAAAAATTATATGAAAGTCACAAAGACAACCTTGTTATTGTTGGTTTTCCCTCAGACAATTTCGGTAACCAGGAATATCATAGTAACGATTCGATAAGTGCTTTCTGCAAAAAAAATTTCGGTGTTACATTTCCGCTCACAACAAGAGTAGATGTAAAAGGTCCGAACACAACTCCAATTTTTAAATATCTCTGTAATAAAAGTGAGAACGGAGTTTTAGATGCAACGATCAGCTGGAACTTTAATAAGTTTATTATTGATGAAAAAGGAAACCTTCTTCAACATTTTGATAGTAAGGTAACTCCCGAAAGCGATGAACTGTTAAAGTATATTGACAAATAAATACAGAAATTAATACGGGCTGCGCTTTTCTTTCTTTTTACCGCCGAAGTAATGGTTGGGCAAATACATTCTTGCGTTTATTTCAAAATAACTCAGCTTATTTATTTCAACGGCAAAATCTCTACCCGGCAAAAAATTAGTAAATCCGTGATGATAAAAAACATTTAGTTCAAATGAATTATTCAAACAAATACCTGTTCCCACAAATGCACCCCATGTACTGTTTGCGTAGTCGTAGCTGTATTTTTTACGACTGACTCTGCCAAACCGCATATCATGCTCACTAATTTCAGTTCGCGTCAAAACAGTTTGTTGAAGCGTTGAATCGTACATATAATATAAATCGCGGCGATTTACTTTACCCGAAACGCCAACCTGAATATTTAAACCACCATAAACCTTTAAGCTCACTTTTTTATTTAAAGGAAATTGATACCCGACACCAAAAGGGAAGCTTAGAAATAATGGTCTGTAAATAAAATTTGTAACAGTATCAGGAAAAAAAGCAGAAACAGAATCTTTGCTATAAGATTCTTTTGCAAGTCCAACACCAACATAAAGAAAATAGCCAAACACAGTGTGATATTCTGTACCAATTCCCACATTCCATCCAAAACCTCCATTTGAACTTTCAACGCCTGTTGTTCTTGGAATTCGAATTGTAGTATAATTACCACCAGCCTGCGTATAAAAATTCATATTGAATTGAGCGTTTGCAACAGCGGTTGAAAAAATAATAATAAGCAGTAAGCAATACTTCATCAAAAAAATTTATGCAAATAAAAGACTTTTTATGAGTGGCTTATAAGATTTTAAAGCCCTTCTCAATTTTCATAGAATTAATACGAGAAAAAAATATAAAGGTTTAACATTTCCGAAATGTTTCGTATTTGAAAATTTATTTTACATTTGAACTACTAAATATTTCGTAGATAAAAA
>JBEHXR010000279.1:0-5143 GCA_048498595.1 Bacteroidota bacterium | reverse complement strand
AGTTCTCGGAACATCAGGAAGATATGCAGCAACAAGGTTAGGTGCATAATGCATCGGCGCATCGGCACTTGTTATTCGGCGAACAGGTGCATCCAAATAATCAAAACCTTCTTTCTGTATGCGATAAGCAAGTTCGCTTGCAACACCGCACATTGGCCATTCTTCTGCAACAATTACAAGACGATTGGTTTTCTTTACGCTTTCCAAAACAGTCATCCAATCCAAAGGACGAATCGTACGCAAATCAATTACCTCAGCATTTACATCTTCTTTTTGTAATTCATCTGCAGCAGCAAGCGCCACTTTCATCATCTTATTAAAAGAAACAATCGTTACATCAGTACCTTCTTTTTTTACATCAGCTTTTCCCAGTTCAATATAATATTCTTCTTCGGGCACTTCGCTTTTATCGCCATACATTACTTCACTCTCCATAAACATTACCGGGTCTTCTTCGTAACGAATGGCTTGCTTCAGCAAACCTTTCGCATCATATCCGTTAGAAACAGATACCACTTTTAATCCCGGGATATTTGCATAAATATTTTCAAAAGCTGTTGAGTGCTGTGCGCCTAACTGACCCGCACTTCCATTGGGTCCGCGAAAAACAATCGGGCAACTAAGCTGACCACCACTCATTGCCAGCATTTTTGATGCAGTATTTAAAATTGAATCCAAGGCAAGCACAGCAAAGTTCCACGTCATAAATTCAACAATGGGTCGTAAACCGTTTTGTGCTGCACCTACACCAATATTTGCAAAACCTAATTCAGAAATGGGTGTATCAATTACGCGCTTCGGACCAAACTCTGCAAGCATTCCCTGGCTTACTTTATATGCACCATTATATTCAGCTACTTCTTCGCCCATTAAAAAAATTCGCTCATCTCTCCGCATCTCTTCATTCATCGCTTCACGTAAGGCTTCGCGAAAAGCAATTTGTCGCATAGATAAAATTTAGGTCGCAAAAATAATCCTGCAAAACGAAAAAGACACAATTGATTTTTTTTCTGAATTGAAATGAAGACTACTTTATTGGAACGCTTAATAAAATTTCATACCCTCATGAAAAAAATTATTTAAAAAATTCCTTAAAAAAATTTTGAGGTAATCAAAAATAACTACAGCTTTGCACCACTAAAATTATTAATAGTGAAAACGCATCGCACATATTTATTCATCGTTCCGGCAGGGCAGTGGCTCGCTGTGGACAATGATACTTTTTGCGGGGCGTATTATAACCGGTAACTAACTACAACTGTTACTAACTGAAAATACAGTCCCGCCAAAAGCGGGACTTTTTTATTGCCTCGCTTCAGCATAAATCAAATCAGAATTTTAAAATCGAAACAAATGAGAACGGAACAATCAACATATAAACGACGAAATATTTTATCGCTTGTTGCGCAGGCAATAAAAGGAATTGAAATGGATTATACCAAAGGCAGTTTGCGCAAGGCAATCATCATGCTGGCAATACCAATGATTTTGGAAATGTGTATGGAAAGTGTGTTTGCGTTGGTGGATTTATTCTTTGTGGGTCATCTGCCAAACGCAGAGAATACAGTACAAACGGTGGGCTTAACAGAATCTGTTTTATCAATTATTTATTCTGTTGCATTTGGATTAAGTATGTCTGCAACAGCAGTGGTGGCAAGACGCGTAGGTGAAAAGAATAAAGATGAAGCAGCGCATGCTGCAGTACAATCAATATGGCTGGCATTGGCAATAACTATCGTAATAAGTGTGATAGGAATTATTCTGGCGCCAAATATTTTACAGGCAATGGGCGCCGATGCAAACACAATTGCAATAGGCAGTACGTACACAAGAATTGATATTGGTGGCAGTATTGTTATTATGATGCTCTTTCTCATCAACGGAATTTTTCGCGGCGCAGGTGATGCATCAATGGCAATGAAAAGTTTGTGGCTCGCAAATATTTGTAACATCATTCTTTGTCCATTGTTCATTCGCGGGCTCGGTCCAATACCTGCATTTGGCTTAACAGGCGCTGCAATTGCAACAACAACAGGTCGCGGTATTGGTGTGTGTTATCAATTGTATCATTTATTCAAAGGCAAATCGAGTATTCAAATACATCGCAAGCATTTGAACATAGATTGGTCAATTATAAAATCTCTTGTCAATATCGCATCACCTGCAACATTGCAATTCATCATCGGTTCTTGCAGTTGGATCTTTTTAGCAAGATTGGTTGCAGAAACAGGGCAAAGCGTTGCATCGGCAGGATATCAAACAGCATTACGTGTAGTAATATTTTTTATTCTGCCTGCCTGGGGAATGGGCAATGCAGCGGCAACACTGGTAGGACAAAATTTAGGTGCGAAAGAATTAAAGCGTGCAGAAGATTCTGTAATGAAAGCAGCAAAATATAATGCAGTATTTATGGGTTTGGTATCGATCATATTTCTTACAGCAGCTTCACCCATCATTTCATTTTTTACAAATGATGAAGCGGTAAAAGAAATAGCAGTGCAGGCATTGCGCATCATAACAACCGGTTATATTTTTTATGGAGTTGGAATGGTAATGATAAGTGCATTTAATGGTTCTGGTGATACATGGACGCCAACATGGATAAACTTGTTTTGCTTCTGGTTATTTCAAATTCCATTGGCATACTTACTGGTGTTAACTTTTCACTTTGGTCCAACAGGTGCATTTATTTCAATACCTATTGCTAACAGCGTTGTAACCATTGTTGCTTATTTCTTCTTCAAAAGAGGAAGATGGAAAAAAGTTGCTGTGTAGTCTGAACCGGGATTTATAGATTAACAGATTATTGAAAGGAAAACTTTAAAATCATTTTTTCAGAATGCAGTATTTAAAATTTAAAAACAAACAGCGACCGTAGTTATACAACTCTAATTGTGCAACCCGGTCATGTAAAGATTAATAACTGACCGGGTTTTTTATGCCTGTTATAAAAAAATAATTATGGGAATTATAATAGCAATTATTTTAATAAGACTTGTTCTATCATCAAGCGGGCTTTTTGAAATGATAAAAACGAAAAAACGATCATTCAGAATAAAAACAAAAAAGAATGATCAACTATTCGATCAATACTTTATCGAACCGAGAAGCTTTTATGTAAAAGTTTTTAAAACGGTGCCATGCGTTGCATTCATACGCAATGTTGACACGCAAAAGATCTTTGAAAAAATAAAGAGTGAAACTTATGGCAAAGTGAAAGAGGTTTACCAGCGCATCTACCACAGTTGGGATAATGATAAAATTTTCTTTGACAAAACCATTTTTATTCTTGAAAATAAAATGATGATTAAGCTGTGCGATGAATGGCTTGAAATTTACTTTGATACAAAAAGCTATAACAAAGCAAATAAAATGTTGAATGAATTCAAGACATACAAAGCGCCGGAAAAAGAAAAGGATTATGAAATAAACATTATCTCTTTAAACAATAATTCGCTTGATCTTAAAACACTATCCATCAAACCAACAACTTTAGACATTGATCTTTACTACAATGATGATTTTAAATTGATAGATGCCTTGATAAAAGAAAGATTGGGTAAAGAAAATGACAAAGGCATTGTATTGTTGCACGGTTTGCCGGGCACAGGTAAAACAACTTACCTAAGGTATCTTATCGGCAATCTCAAAAAGAAAGTGATGTTCGTTTCTCCAAGTGTTGCAGGCAATTTAATGAACCCTGAGTTTATCGACTTGCTGTTGGACAACCCAAATTCTGTGTTGGTAATTGAAGATGCAGAAAACATTATCAAAGACAGGAGGTACAGCAGCGAAAGTAGTGTGAGCAATTTGTTGAACATTAGTGATGGTTTGCTGAGTGATTGTTTGAACGTTCAGATAGTATGCACATTCAACAGTGAAATTGGTTTGGTTGATAACGCACTATTGCGCAAAGGAAGATTGATAGCAAGATACGAATTTGGACAACTGTCTGTTGATAAAGCAAGGAAACTAAGTAATCATTTAGGATTAAAAACAGAGATCAAGAAACCGATGACATTAGCTGAAATCACTAACCCGGATGATATAAATCCGGAAACAGTTAAAACAAATGTGATTGGGTTTAGAAGAGAAGTGTTGATAGAAAATTAGTCAGAACCAGGATTTGGAAAGATGAATAGATTAACGGGATTTAGAAATTGTGATATTAGTTTGCATTTTTACAATCAGGTAAATCAATTAATCAGATAAATCCTGGTTCAGACAATTTCAGACAAATGCCATTATTACAAGTAAAAAATATTAGTAAGCAAATACATGAAAATATAATAATTGATGATATCAGCTTTGAACAATCCTCCTTACAAAAAATAGCAATCGCAGGTGAATCAGGTTCGGGCAAAACAACTTTATTAAAAATGATAACCGGGCATGTGCAACCAAGCGATGGAACAATTTTATTTAATGGACAAAGAGTAATTGGTCCTGAAGAAAAATTGTTGCCGGGTCATAAACACATTGCTTATTTATCGCAGCATTATGAATTATTAAATCATTATCGTGTTGAAGAATTAATATGGTTTGAAAATAAATTAGAGGAAGCAGCAGCAAAACAGCTCTTTGAAATTTGCAGAATAAATCATTTGCTGCAGCGCAAAACAAATTATTTATCTGGCGGCGAAAAACAACGCATTGCTTTATGCATGTTGTTGGTGAAGCAACCAAAGTTGCTGGTGTTAGATGAACCGTTTTCCAATCTCGATCCAATTCATACAGATATATTAAAAGCAGTGTTGGATGATATAACAGAGAGATTAAAAATTACATGCACACTTACATCCCACGATCCGCATGATACACTTTCGTGGGCTGACGAAATATTAGTAATTAAAGATGGAAAATTATTGCAACACGGAAGTCCGCAGGAATTATATCATAAACCCATCAATGAATATGTGGCTGGATTATTTGGAAAGTACAATTTACTGAAACCACACATCGCTGCATTGTTTGGTATTGAAAGCAATGGCAATGATGTGATGACAAGACCTGAACATTTTAAAATCAGCAAAACAGGAAGCGGTGTAAATGGCATTATAAAAAAGATAAGTTTCTGGGGAAGTTTTTATGAAGCAGAAGTAATGGTGAATGATGAAAAAATTATCGTTCGAACATCATTAAA
>JBEHXR010000278.1:0-5190 GCA_048498595.1 Bacteroidota bacterium | reverse complement strand
GCGTAGGCAAACCACCGGAATATAAAAATGCTTCTGGTATGTTTTGCCAGGGCCAGTTTTATAAACTACCGTGGGATTCAAGTGTAGCAACAACAGGAACATTTACGCATCATTACTTAAATAGTATTGGGTGCGATAGTATAATTGAAAACTTTGAAGTAAAAGATTCCGGATGCGTAAAATATTTTTATATTCCAAACGCATTTACGCCGAATAACGATTATCTGAATGATATTTTCAAACCAACAATATCCGGGCGCATATTGCAATATTATTTATCCGTGTATAATCGTTGGGGGAAAAGAATTTTCTTCACTACCAGTTATACCCAGGGTTGGGATGGCACCATCAGCGATCTGCCGCAACCTGCAGGCGTTTATATCTGGGTTTGTAATTATCAATTATCAGGACAGGACCTACACCAGGAAAAAGGAACAGTAATATTGATCCGGTAAGTCACCCGTTTTACACGCTACGGCTGGCGGTGCGATAAGTTGTTAGTTAGTTGATCAATTCCTTTAACTCTAAGTCATCTTTGGCTAAGCGATGTAAATATTGAATTTTATCATTGTTCAATGCGGTTATATCTGCCCCGGCTTTTAACAGCAACCTGATACACGTTAACTGGTGAAATGTGTTAGCACTATCATCTTTCATTAAAGGTTCAATTGCCCAGCCAAGCGGCGTGTTATTGTAAGATGTGTCACGCTGATCGATGCTTGCATTTTCGTGAATCAGTCTTTCCACTAATTTATCTCTTCCGCAATAGGCTGCCCAATGTAATGCTGTAGCCCCGTCATTTTCGTCTGCATAATAAATATCAGCACCATGCTCTATATAGAAAATACCCAATTGTTCAGTATGCAGACTTGCCGCTGCCAGAAGAGGCGTGTCCTTCTTCAGTGTTGTTTTATCTCCATCAATATTTGAACCGCTGTCTAAGAATATTTTTGCAATTTCTATTGCTTCTTCGTCTGTAATTCTTTTTGCAAAAACAGCATCGCAAATACGATGTAGCGGATGCGCCTTCGATTTACAATTATTATCGAATGGTATAGTGATACCTTCATTCGCAAGGCTTGGATTATTTGCAAGCAACTGTCTCATACCGCCGAAATCCTTCTTTTCAATAAGTGTTTTTATTTGGTCGTTCATCGTATCATTCGCTTTGTTCATATTCTTACCAACAAATTTACGCTAATCACAAAGTCGTTGGTAAAGAATGCCAGCGGCAGCGGAGCTTCGTTTATTAAATGAAAGAAATAAAAGTCGCAAGCTTTAAAATAGATGCGGTGAAGTTTCAAACTTCAACGACCACAAAAAGAATTTAATAAATAAGAGCGGTGAGAATGAGTTGAACATCCGACCTTCCCGATGGAATCGGGACGCTCTGCACTGAGCTATCACCGCTTATAAATTTTAAAAATAATCAGCTTAAAATTTCCTGCGCAAAAACATCAATAAAACTTTTTAATTGTTTAATCTTTTCATAGATATTTTTAACAGACACAAAATCTTTATGCTCTTTTATAGCTTGCGTATAAGAGGCCACTTCAAGATTTAGAAGTTTACACAGTTCATTCAACTCAGGCTTAGGAATCATTTTTTCTGTATGCAAAATAATAACGCTATTCTGTTTACATTTTGAATTTTTAGTTCCTAAACGCTATTGATATTAAAAATTAAAAAACCGCCTGGTATAGCGGCTTTTGTTCTTCATTTGATACCCCGCGTAACAGATGAAAGCATATTTAAAATGAGTGCTGATATTTAGCACTCAAACACATGTATCTCTCCCGTTGATATTGGAAATAGCAAGAAGTAGGCCAATCTTAATTGCAACTAAGCGAAGCTTGAATAATATGCATGTTGATTGAACAGGAACTAAGCAAAGTTTGCACATTCGCTTGTATTATTCTGAAGTTTTAAACTTCGTTTATTAAGTGAAAGAAATAAAGTTGCAAACTTTAAATTAGATGTGGCGAAGTTGCAAACTTCGCCAAGACACGCGAACACTTCGCCGAGCTCGGGTTGTTATTGCACTCTAAGAAAGTTTCAAACTTCGCCGAACTGGGTTTACGATGTATAACGCTTTAATTAGAATCGAGCAAGTTGATTACAGCCTTGTGAAAGCGGTTAGGATCCTGAAGTGGACCGCCGTGGCTCACGTTTGGCATTATGATCAGTTTCGCGCCCGGGATCAGGTGAGCAAGCGTTACTGTTTCTTTGTTCGTGATGAACTGTTCGTATGCACCATCTGCAATTACGGTTGGTGCTTTAATTTTCGCAAGATCGGATGGTTTTAGTTCTGGTTCGATGCTGTCCTGGTTTAGCGCTTTGAGCAATTCTCCGAATTGGTTGGGTGTAGGTGAGAGCCGGCGATAGGTTTCCTTAGCTCTTGCCATATATTGCACACCCATGGCTTTCATTGCCGGACTCAAAGGCTTCGGCTGGTAGGTGGACACGCTGTAATTGGCACCAAAAGCGAAAAGATTTTCAATCCGGGCAGGGTAATGGATAGCCAGGAATAAAGCGATAACGCCACCTTCACTCCATCCCACAATTGATGCTTTGGGAATATGCAAAAAGTTCATCAGCCCAAGCACATCTGACGCCATTAACTCAATGGTGATGGGTTGAGATGACATGGTGCTTCGTCCACGACCGCGGGAGTCAAGAACAATTACTTCATGCGTCTTGTCCAGTAGTGGTGTCTCAAAGCCCCAATCGTTCGAACTGCCCAGAGAGCCATGAAGCAGAATAACTGGTCGCCCACCATTCCGGTTGAACACGGCATAATATAGGTGCACACCATTAACTGAAGCAAAACCACTTGTATCCGCAGCTGGCATTGGCGGAACCTGTGGCAAAGTCTGCCAGAGAGGTACAGTTGTTTGGCTTGTAGCAAAACTACCTGCTAACAATACTATTAAAAAAGTTACCAGTGTTTGTTTCATTATTGTCTGCGAAATTTAATTTTTAAAGAGTTACTGTATTGTGTAATTGAACATGAACTGTAAACACACCTTCAACAGCTAGCATATAATTATTCAAATTCAAACTGCGCTTTACACAGGATGCCTTTATTGTGAAGCACTTCAGTATCCGCCAGGTGTTGCTACAAGTTAAACACTGAACATATTCCTAACCAGTTTTTTTATTAATCTATAATGATAGTTGCAGTAAATCTTTTCCAACAATTCAAATAAAATTAATCATGCAAACTCTCATCAAACACTTTTTTAGATTCTACAGTAAGCCGGGAAAACTGAAATGAAGAAAATAAACGAAAGCATAATAAAAATTTTACAGCAAAAACACTGAAATGATTTCTGTGCTTTTGTGAAATACTTATTCAAATACAATAGTGCCAAATCTTTCATAGTCGTGAAAGTTTGCACGCGTTAACTGCCACGACCATTCTGTATTTCCATTATCATGATCTATCCTATAAAAATTGGCTCTCCATTTTGTTCCTGTTTTTGGCGGCACATTTTGCAGCGGCTTCAATAATGTGTATGGAATAAAAAATTCTGCTGTCCATGATGAAATTGCATTGCCATTCCCGCAAATATGTGTAGCATGTTTTGTTCTGCGGTTGCCTTCATATTTCCATGGACGCCATCCTAAAAAATCTCCACGAAAATTGGGAACCAAAATCGCCAGCTCATAATTCATGGGTGATAATTCATACTCAAAATAAAGCGGCGCTTCTTCATCCGTCCAGAAAAATGCTTCCACTACATCTTCCGTCCACAGGTCACTAAAATCTTCTTTTAATGCGGATGTAATTTTTTTGTCCTCACAATTATATAAACAATAAATTCCTGAATCAGAATAGAGCAGTTTTATTTTTGTTTGATAAGAGATATTTGGATTGTCGCGCTTTACCAGATTTATCCAATCGGTTTTATTCCAGTTTGCATTACTGCCATCGCCCGTTACCTCGAAATTATTTGTTCTTTTAATTGTTATTGAAGTTGTATCTGTTGACTGAGCAAAAAGAAAAACAGGAGATATCAAACACAGGCAATAAAAAATAGTTCTGATGTTTTTGCATTTCATAATTAGAGCGATTTGAATTTAACGGAAGCAATTTTATTTATGCTGAACAGGATCACTTCAGCGGAAATGAAGACACACAACCTAAATAGCAGTGCAGTTCAGCACATAAAATTTTCAATGCTTATTTTCCCAACATCGGGAATAACTTTTTTATATCATCATCGGTTGGCTGCGCTCCGTATTCAGTAATTTCAAATGCTTCTGCATGCTGCACCTGCGCTGCTTTATCTTTTCCATACCATTTTTCAAGCGATGCACGCATTTCAGGTGTGATGGATTCCGTTTCATGTTTTGTAAGCCACTTAATGCGGTCTTCTTTTCCGCTTGGAATTTCATCCAGATAATGACCAATCCACGGCAACCATTCATACATCTGCGAAGTGTGCGCATCAAGCGCATAAATCTTTTTATCAAACACGTTTGTTATATCAACAGTAATATCAGGACGAAATGGGTTTGGTCTTTGAAAGCGGTCGCGGTAATATAAAAACACCGGGTTTTTTTTGAGTGCCGGAACACCTGGCTCAATGTCGGGAACAGCAACCATGTACGATGCATCCTGCACCAGTACACCCGTATAGCGATGGTCTGGATGATAATCATTCGGGCGTGGTGCAATCACTATATCTGCATTCCATTCACGAATTTCTTTTATGATCTCAAGACGCACATCAAGTGTTGGCATCAACATGCCATCATGATTATGGAGCACATCATACGTTACGCCAAAACGCTTGCCCGCTTCCTGCGCCTCATTATAGCGCCGTTGGGCAAGCTCCTTTCCTTTCATGGTTTGATGTCCTGCATCTCCATTTGTTACAGAAACAAATTTCACCGCATAACCCATTTGCGAAAAAAGTATTGCAGTGCCGCCACCACCCTGGTCGCAATCATCGGGATGTGCACCAAACATTATCACACGAATTTTGCCATCATCATTTTGTGCATTAGCTATTGCAAAAAAGCTTAACATAGAAACTGAAGAGTATAGAAAATTTCTTAAAACATTTTTCATAAAACAAGTATTGGTATTAATAAAAGATGTGCGCTATGAAGATAAATATTTATACGGAAACTTTTTTTGCATCTGAAACTGCGCCAAACGAACACCAAACATTTTCTTTT
>JBEHXR010000277.1:0-5200 GCA_048498595.1 Bacteroidota bacterium | reverse complement strand
AAAAGAAAAACGCCAAAATCTTCTTAACCCGTAAGCCCATATTTCAGGTCTCGCATTTTTAACATCCACAAAAGGATTATCGGGTGGAATGCCATAAGGTTTTTTATTTACATCAATGCGCAGCACTTTACCAAGCAGAGAATTTAAGTTCTGCGCTTGCCGCTCCTTAAACGGGGTGTGATTATCTCCCATTGAAACATATAAATATCCATCGGGACCAAATGCAATTTCACAGGCATCATCATCAATGCCATGTCCTTCAAATTCTAATATCCTGCGTTCACTTGAAACGTTTACACTGTCTGCATTTGAGCTGCTTACGGTAAATTCAGATATTACCAATTTACAATCATTAGAATCGGATGCGGGTGTAGGCGCATTATAGCTTACATAAATTTTTTTATTGATTGCAAACTGCGGATGAAAAGCAAAACCAAACATTGCCCTTACCTGTGCTGAAGTATCTCTTTGTTCCAGTTTGTTGGTTATGTTCAGAAAAGGTTTTGGTTGCAACGAACCATCTTTTAATATCCAAATTTTTCCGCTTAAGTCGGCTAAAAATAAACGGTGTGAACTATCCGGAGATGCGCTTAGTTGCACGGGCATATTGATCGCTGAAGTGATAAGTTCCAGTTTTACGCCGACAGAATCTGAAGCTTCTGAAATGTTTTGTTTTTGATTTTTTTGAACGGATGAATTACATGCAGCGCACAGTATGAACAGATAAACCAGGCAAAAATATCTCATGAGTAATTTTGGTGAATGGAGGCTAAGATATAAGTAAATACTGAGACGCGTTTATTTATGCGAAAATTTGTAACGGATAAATCTCGGTTGGATTAGTGTTAGTTACGCCAGGCAATCTAAAAATTTCTTTTAAATACTATAACGAGCCACGATTCAATTTTTTCTCATTAGGATAATGTAATTTCTGTTTTTACGATATTCCTTTTTTCTGTTACGATTATCGGTTTATTCTATAAATTTAGGTTTTTGAAATTTTTTATTCCTGAACTTGTATGGTAAGGTATTTAAATTTCTCTTTTCAATTTTCAACAATTATAAGCGATTAAATTATGAAAGAATACTCCGCAAAGTGTAAAGAACAATTTTGTGGAACAGATTTTTTCTACTTATGAGATATGTTTTACCGATCATTTGTTTTTGCGTTTGCCTTTGCAAAAAATCAAAAGCGCAATTGTGGTCCGGCAGTTTGGGTCCGCCTATAATAAGCATCACTTTTGGCGATGGATATAACACACCGCTTGCTGATAATTTTACTTCCTATGAAAACGGTGGTATGTGTCCGCAGCCAGGTCAATATGGAATTGGAGGCAAGAGTTTCGGATGTAGTGATGAAAATGGTGTTTCACGCAATTGGTTAAGAATTATCGGAGACCATTACTTTCCCGGCGATGTGGCCGCAAACTTTATGATGGTAAATGCAGAAGGTACACCTGGAACTGTTTTTTTAGATACTGCAAGAGAGTTGTGTGGCAATGCTACTTACCAGTTTGCTGCCTGGATCACTAATGTATTACAGGCGAGTTCATGTAATGGCAGCCCTGAATTACCCAATCTTTCTTTTAATGTAACTACGCTTTCAGGCACGCTCGTGGCTACTTACAGTACGGGCGATATTCCAATTAAACCATCAAAAGAATGGGATCAATATGGGTTTACCTTCAAAACACCTGCGGATGCGAATGCAGTTGTAGTGACGATCACCATAAGTCCTCATAACAGGTGTGGTAGTGTTTTTGCCATTGATGATATTACATTAAATGAATGTGGTCCAAAAATCGTTTCTACTATTAACGGCAGTACAAACCCTCTGAATGTATGCGCTAATTATACCAACAAATTAACTTTAGAAACTATCTATGGCGCTGGTTATTCTGATCCTGTTCTGCAATGGCAAAGCAGTTCAGATTCCGGAACAACATGGAACAATATAACAGGGGCTACTTCAGCTTCCTATATAGTACCTCACAGGCAACCGGGCACTATACTGTACCGAACGGTTATTGCCGAGCGACCCAATATCAATTCTCCCAATTGCTGGACGATCTCGAATGTTATCTATACAAGCGTTCATCCCCAGGCAGCACATCTTGCTCCGCAAGATTTTATGGGTTGTACTTCAAAAGACTTAATCATGCCAAAGCCCGATCCGCTTGCAGATAGTATAGAATGGAGTGGTCCCAATGGATATTTGTCCAATAACATAAATGCTGTTCTGCCCAACGTTCAATACAGAGATACGGGTCTGTATAAACGGAAGGAATTTTTTAATTATGGATGTTCATCTCTTGATAGTTTTTATTTGAAAATATTTCCCGGTACAACGCTTACTACACAACCTCCCAAACCTCTTTGCGCGGGAATGAGTGAAACGCTTTACGCTTCAGGAACCGGTGGAGGCAAATATAAATGGGTACCATCCACATGGCTTTCCAGTGATGCGACTGCAAATCCAGTAGTAACACCTGCAGGGCCGATTGAATACGAATTATACTATACTAATTCTTATGGTTGCCAGGATTCCGCTTACTTCGATTTACGAGTATTTAAAAACCCGAAAGCATATGCCGGCCCCAATAAACTAATCCTTAAAGGCGATTCTGCTATTTTGAACGGTTCAGTTGAAGGTTCCGATATTCAATACTACTGGTCACCTCCTGTTTTTATGAATGACAGCAGCACGCTAACACCAATCGTTAACCCTGCATATGATGTTCTTTATACTTTGCATGTTGTTTCCACCGTCGGATGCGGAGAGGTTACTTCGAGTACAGAAGTAAAAGTATACGATGATATCTACATTCCCAATGCTTTTACACCTAATCGAGATGGTATAAATGACAAATTCCATGTATTGGCATTGACTGAATACAAATTCGTGGCGTTTATAATTTATGATGGTTGGGGTGGCATTGTTTTTAAAGCAAAAAGCATAAGTGATGGCTGGGATGGAACATTTAATTCTATGCCGCTGCCGATGGGAATATATGTGTATTACCTGAAATTGAAGAATAACGCCGGTAAAGAAATATTTAAAAAGGGTACTGTTTTATTAATACGGTAAGGATTGTTTTTATTAGGGTTATATAATTATTCACCTACCTATCTGTTCTTCTGTGATTATAATAATTACTATCGTTTAAATGATCATGCTTATAAAAAGTATCGTCATTATAGCGATCAGTATAATCAAAGGCATTTTTGCATTAAATATGCGTCGGACCTTGTTTCATCATCCCATTTTATTTTATCAGTGGCTAAATGTTCCAATGTCATTGATGGTAAAATAACAACATTATTCATATTAACAAACTGCGACATGGCAATAGTTACCAATATCTAACGAAACAAGATGAAACGGGTTACCATCAAAATTCAATACGTTATATAATAACCTTGCGTAACTGCTTGTCAATTTAAGATCATCTGGCACACATAATTATTTACATGCAGCGTTTCTAACTTTCCAGTTTTTTAGATTGGGTTCACAGCTACAATTTCGTAACCGCTTCTCCTAATCAACAAGATTATTATGGTATTTTTTTAAGAACAATATTGAGTTATTATGCAAATAGCAGGTTGCTACATAAATTTTAAGCCGCATTATTACTGCACCTTAGCATTCACAGAACAGAACTCGCCACCAATAGGTGAAGGTCCGAGTATTTCGGGTGTTATTTGGAAGTTGCCCGCAGCTTTCGGTGTACCATGCCCTTGTAATCTTATCATTTGTTCACCCAATGCACTAAATTTTCCTAAACCATAAAATGTCATTCCATTTACAGATCTTGTTCCAATGGACCAATTTCCATAGTCAGTTACATAAACTTCTACATCAAAATAATCATACTGTGGGTTTAAGGGTATACCAACTCTAAAAAAAGAGCTGCTGAAAGGCGCATAAGCGCAATACGTGGTAGTTTGTCCGCCAACTGATTCTAACACGTAAGTACCAAATGGCTGGTTATTGGTAACCGGAACATTAAAAGAGCATTTTGATGCACCTGCAGTGACTGTAAAATATTGAAATCCCACATCGCCAATATCTCCTGACGCCTGTAATGTTACCTGTTGACTGCCAGTTGTGTCAAATGTTCCCGATGCTGAAAAACTTATACCATCAACGGTATCTGTAATAATATTGTATGTGCCTACACTTGTTACCGTTACGTTCAATAACACTTTGTTTAAACCAGAGGTACCTCCTTGCTGTACATAATTTCCTTTTATATCAGGATTCGAGCAATCGTTTGGCTCTCCCGCTAAAGTAAAAACTGCTTTCGGCGCCTCCTGCACATTTATAGCAAAATAACAACCATTTGTGCCGGGTATTTGTATAGTGAACACACCTGTTGTATCAGGCACACCGCTTCCTGCTAAAACAATTACCTGGCGTCCTGTATCTGAAAAAGTGCCGGAAGCAGAAAATAGAAGTCCATCTGCCAGGTTGGTTGCAATGTTATAATTTCCGAGTCTTGTTACGTCAACCAACAATGTAACAGTATTGCCCGCATCAAGCGTATCACCTAGATAATAGTTACCTGCTATAACAGGATTGGTGCAACTGTCTGGCGAACCAACAAAAACATAACCCGAACTGCCACGACCACCTTCATAACTATATTCCTTTATACAGGTAGTAAAGATGGCAATGCAGGAAATAAGTATAAGAAGAGGTAGCAAATCAATGAATCGTTTCATATAAAATGTGCTTCGGCAGTAATATTTTTAAAACTACGACTTGCAGGTGAATAAACGCAATTCTTCTATTGCAATTCTTCCCATGTCCTTACACCAGGTAAGGCAACGCTAATAGACATTCTGAAGAAGGAAAGTTTATTTCTTGTACTGCTTGCATTAGTCTTATAGTTATAAACAAACGAATAAAAAATACTTGGGCAACCTTATTTATCCTTAATGCTCTTTAAAAATGTAGATAAGCCTCCTCTAAAAACAACTATAATTTCTTTCACATTTCCTTTAAGCTTATTGAACAAACAATTATAAAAATTTATTTTTACTATAGAAGTTTTAGCCCGGTTTTTGCTTGCTGCACGCAGTCGAAATTTAAACCTCCTCATTTTATGAAAACAAGAAATTTAATTGCAACAGCAATTGTTGCTGTTATTTTTTTTAACGCCTGCAAAAAAGAAAATATAACGCCTGTAACTACCGC
>JBEHXR010000276.1:0-5207 GCA_048498595.1 Bacteroidota bacterium | reverse complement strand
TTATTCCGATGCCAAACAGAATTAGAAAATAAGATTGAATATATGATAGCTGAAAATTCTCCATTCTTATTTAAAAACGTTATGCTTATTTTCTTTCATGCTGCGTGCAATCGTTTTTGCATCCTCGCTGCCTTTCTCCAAATGCTCAATTATGTTTTCATAACTTTTTTCATCGCGGTTTTGACTAAGTTTAAATACATGTTCTATAGAAGTAATTTCAATTTCAAACGCAACAATCGCTTTCATTAAACCTGTTACATAACCTTCATCCATTTTTGAGACAAGCGCAGGTGAGTGCGGATCATTTTCAAATTTCTCCGTTAATCGTACAAGCAAACTGTGGAGAAAAACATCATCTTTAAATTTAATAATTCCCTTTGCATGTACAGCCTGGTAATTCCATGTGCCGGCCGTGTTTTGTTTTTGATACCAGCTTGCACTTACATAAGTATGCGCACCGGAAAATATAGCCAGCACATTTTTATTTTGCTCAAATGCAATTGTATGTTTTTGATTGCGCATAATATGCGCCTGCAAAAAGATCTTTTCATCTCTTTCTTCAATTACAACCGGAACGTGCGTGGCAACAGGCTGATTAAATGCATCGCATCCGCATAAAACAATAAACGGGTGCTCATGCATAAATTGAATCACCTGCACAAAATCGCTTGCCTTAAAGTGCGGGAGACTATACATGACCCGAAGATAAAACCGAAAAATTTAAACGGATACGAACAAAAAAATAACAGTTACAGGCAAATCAATTTTTATATATAAAAATTTTCTACTTTAGAAGTAGAATTTAATCCTCTTTTTTCATTAAAAACCAAACTAAATGAAACGCAAATATCTTTTTGCAGTATTACTGCTTCTATCGGCTAACATGCTAAAAGCTCAGTCATTAGAAACATGGACATGGGATACATACAAAATGAAGTTTAAAGCGCCGGATAATATGCGCGTAGATGAAAACGATGCAAACAGTTTCCAGGCAAGCAACGATGTGATAACGCTGGATATTTATCCGCGCAAAGGTGAGAACCTTACTTACGATGGTATGAAAAAAGCCATTGAAGATTGGGCAGACCAGGAGAGTTTGAGATATATGAATGAAAACAGCGATGGCGATAAGCAACCAATTTATCTCGATAATTTAAACGGGTATTGGGGCTGCGCAATTGATGGTAAGAAAAATGGTTTCCCGGCTTCTATGCTTTTATTGGTTGATCCTGATTTTCCGGAAATAAGTTTTTATATCTGGATTTCTTACAGCAGTGATTACTATGATGACGCTATTGCGATATTGAAAAGTTTTAAACCAATGTAATTTTTAAATATTTAATGTTTCCCAAAAGAAAAGCCCGAAATTTTTCGGGCATTTTCTTTTATAAATGTTTGATAGAAGTTGTTATTTATTTAAACCGCCTCCCTGGCTTCCCACGCGCTGATTTTCTTCATCTGCACCGGTTTTACGCTGGCGTGCCGTTTTCACCTGCGAACTTCCAAAGCGATAAATAAAACTTAAACGAAATTGCCTGCTTTCATTACCACCATGCACATGCATATACTGTCCTGCAAAATTACTGGTACCGCTCCAGCGCAATGTTTGAAATATATCTGTAACCGTTGCTTTTGCAGTTGCCTTTCCTTTAAACATTGATTGCTGAATACCGCCATCAACACTCCATATAGAACTGCTTTTAAATGTTCCCTGCCATATAGAAGGCGAAGAATAAAATCCGCTTAATTCAAGTGTTGTTGCTTTTGCAACTTTAAATGTTTGCTGCGCATAAACGTTTACAGCATACACATCAAGATTAATCGTTCTGCCCACACCAAAGTCTGCTTTGTAATGCGTGTAATAAGTATTCACGTTTGCAAACACACCATACCATTTCTTTTGCCATGGCATGCTGATGTTCAAACTTGTAATATCCTGCGTGGCAAGATTCTTTTTGGTAATGTATGTTTTTGATTTATCTGCTGTATCTATTATTTGTGAGAACACATCATTCACATGACTGTATGTTAAACGCGTAGTTAATTTATAACCGATTGTATTCGTCAACGAAACACTGTTTGTGTATTGCGGCGTTAACTGCGTATTTCCTTTTTGATAAGTGTATTCATCTAATTTAAATTCAAACGGATTTAAATCCTGGTATGCAGGTCTGTCAATTCTTCGGCTGTAACTTAAACCCCATTGGTTCTTTGGATTTTTGTTGAAGGTGATCGCAGCGCTCGGAAAGAAATCAGTATAATTTCTTTTGAATGTTGAATCATAAGGAATATAATCTCCGTTCCAGTTATAACCGTTTGATAAACCTTCTGAATTTGTATTTTCAACACGCAAACCAGCCTGTATCATTATCGCTTTAAACTGCCGATTATAATTTACATAAACAGCATTTACATTTTCTTTATAATTAAAATCGTTGCTGCGTAGTGTATCTAAAAATTTATCTTCCGTATAAACATTATACCTGTCAAAATTATTTGTTGTTTTTACATAAGAGAATTTACCGCCATATCCCAACTTTCCTTTCTTGAAATTTTGCTCATAATCAACTTTGAAAGAATAGATATCAATTTTGGTGGGAGCGATCATGTTATAAATAAATTGATCTTGCAGATCAACACCGGTTGGATCATAATAAAAGTTTGGCTGATACTGATCACTCTTGATATTATAATATCCATAGTCTGCGTCGATGTTCAGATCATGACCTAATGTATCAGCGAAATGATAATTCAAATTCGCATCTGCATTATCTCTTGTACCAACACTTTTATTATCTGCTTTCAAAATTTTATCAACTGTGTTTGTTGGCTGATACGTTATCACTGTGCTGCTTTGATTTGCAAAATGCGGATCAGAAATATTTCCTGTTACCATTGCACCAATGGTGCTTTTGTTGTTGATGAAATAATCAACACCTGCTTTAAAATTGTGACTGTTATTGGTGAATAACATTTTTGAATGCTGATCAAAAATGGTATCTAACTGAATCCTGTAAATATTCATGAAGCCCTGGTTACGGTTGTTATTGAAATTATACGA
Source organism: Bacteroidota bacterium (assembly GCA_048498595.1). Lineage (GTDB taxonomy): Bacteria > Bacteroidota > Bacteroidia > Chitinophagales > Chitinophagaceae > Parafilimonas. Next base: position 2,146 of record JBEHXR010000276.1, on the reverse strand, counting down.
CCCATAGATATTTACATTTTTATCGCGGTGATTAATAGAAAAACCGGCATTATATTTTGGATAAATACCAATGTTATAACCAAGATTTACAGAACCGTTTGTGCCGAAAGATTTATTCTTTTTTAAACGTATGTTGATGATGCCTGCATTGCCTTCTGCTTCATATTTTGCAGAAGGATTGGTGATGATTTCAATCGCTTCAATTTGTGATGACTGAATGGATTTGAGATAAGTTGACAAATCATTTCCGCTTAATGGTGATGGTCTTCCGTCAATATAAATCTTAACACCATTCTTTCCTGATAAACTGATGTTGTCATCTTTATCAACCAACACACCAGGTGATTTGCGCAGCAATTCCAATGCATCATTGCCAACAGCATTGATGCTGTTTTCAACATTCAAAATTGTTTTATCAGCTTTTACTTCAACCATTGGTTTTTTTGCTGTAACAACAACATCATTTAATCCGCCGCTTGTTTTTGAAATAGAAACGGCAGCAACATTTACATTGCCGCTTGCTGCAACTTCAAACACAGGTGAATAAGAAGGTGCATAGCCAACGAAACTTACATTGGTTAAATAGCGGCCGCTCTTTACATTTTTAAATTGATAGGCTCCTGATTTATTTGTGATATCAATTTTTACAAGTGATGAATCTTTTGCATTCAATAAAGAAACACTTGCATTAGCTAATAAGCTTCCTTCAGCATCTTTTACAATTCCGGTTATATTTTGTGCGCTGGTTGCAAATGCAGTTAAAATAAATAACCCGACTAAGGGTAAAATCTTTTTCATGTTAATAATTTTTATTTATTAGTTATTACATGGTAGCCATGTAACTCTTGGTTGTAGTTGGGGACGATCTTCTTAAAAATTCTACATCTCGGTTTAATTAATTGGTTTGCAAAATTGCTTGTAGAAGAGTTTCATAAAAAGATGTTTGTTTATTAATGGTACAAAGAAACTCATGAATGGTAATGCAAGTCAATCTCTAATCGGTGAAACAACGATTGCCGTAGATGAACAGTAAATTTTATGTGATGAGTTAGTTGTGGGTGTATGTTTGAGTTCTAAGTTCTTTGTTTTTGCTTCGGTGATCTGTCAATCCATAACTTTGCAATCAATCAACCACCTCAGCAACTTTCTCTTCAGAAAAGTTTGCATTGAACATTGAAATACTTCTTACAGTAAGCGCAGCAAAATTTTCAAAAGCATTGCGTGAAGTTTCATCATCACTCATCATCACCGGGATGCCTTCATCACCGCCTTCACGAATCGTTTGTACTAAAGGAATCTGACCAAGAAAAGGCAGATCATATTCTTCAGCCAAACGTTTGCCGCCTTCTTTTCCAAAAATATAATACTTGTTGTTGGGTAATTCTGCAGGTGTGAAGTAAGCCATGTTTTCAACCAAACCAATTATTGGAACATTCAATTGTGCCTGTGCAAACATGGCGATGCCTTTTTTTGCATCAGCCAGCGCAACATCTTGCGGTGTCGTAACAATAACAGCGCCTGTAACAGGAACTGTTTGCATCAATGTAAGATGAATATCACCCGTGCCAGGCGGCATATCAATTACCAGGTAATCTAATTCGCCCCAATCAACATCAGTAACAAATTGTTTAATGGCACTGCTCGCCATTGGTCCGCGCCAAACCACTGCACTCTTTTCATCAACCAACAAACCAATACTCATTAATTTAATTCCGTAACGATCTATTGGAACGATCATTCCTTTGCCATTCACATCACGCATCATCGGTCGTTCGCCGCGCACACCAAACATAATCGGAACACTTGGTCCATAAATGTCTGCATCCATTAAACCGATCTTTGCGTTGTGTTGCGCTAATGCTAATGCAAGATTTGCTGCAACCGTACTTTTTCCAACACCGCCTTTTCCGCTCACTACCGCAATAATATTTTTTACGCCGGGTAAGATGGATTTTTGATCAATACGCTTACTGGTTGTATGCGAAGTGAAATTTATGTTTACTATTAAATTATTATCGAGCTGTTGAATTGCTTTTATACAGTCTGTACGCATTACTTCTTTTAAAGGGCAGGCGGGCGTTGTAAGCACAATGGTAAATGAAACAACATTATCATTAATCGAAACATCTTTCACCATGTTCAGCGT
>JBEHXR010000275.1:0-5322 GCA_048498595.1 Bacteroidota bacterium | reverse complement strand
TTTGTATCCATCTGTTTCAGACCAATTAAAAACGGCGGTAGCAACGGCTCTTCCAAAAGCATCTGACCGGTTGATTACCTGTGCATTTTGTGTAGAAAGATAGGATGCATTTAAAGCCTGTTCAAGTGAATCAATAGCCGCTTTATCAACATCAGTTGCAGTTGTAAAAATATTTCTATTCATGTATGCCAGTGCAGTATTTACACTCGCCGGCCAGTAATAAACATTCATTCTGTCTGCTGCCGGCAAACCTGTTAGTCCGTTCCATTGGGCATGCGTAAAATTATTTAAAAGAGTACCCGGAGCCAGTGATTCAAATGCCGCTATACCTGAATAAGCATAATATCTTTCAAAAGATACATTTGGAATTCCTACGGCATCCCTTTCAAGCCGTATTTGCATGGTCATCCATTTGTCTATTACATCAGAGGGATACCGGGCTGCGTCATTCCTCCCCGGAATTGGAAAAGGCTCAGATTTGTTGCAACTCATGAAGGTGCTGCTTAATAAAATGATACATAGCAAGAGCCGCGTTACGAGCTTTTTGTTCAGAAAAAAAAGCAACTGTTTCATAAAATTTTATTTAAATGATTAATGAATAGAAGGGTGTTAGAATTGATTTGGTTATTGAAATTATTTTCGCATTAGTTGGATAAAAAGGCCGAATGATTAGTTTGTTTAAACAAGTGATAGTTGGCAGAAATGATTTATCAATTAACAGATAAAATGTTTGTCCAAAACCCTGGACTATATTGTTAGCAATTGATCTTTAATTGAAATAATTTTTGGTTTTCATCATTTGTATAAAAGAGAACTGTAGAAACAGCTCTCGTACTTATAGTCTTTAATGAACAACCGAAATTTTCTTTGTTTCAGTATAATCGCCCGTTTGCAGTTTTATTAAATAGGTTCCTGCGATAACATTTTCGCTTTTTGCATTCCATGTTAATTGATGAGTGCCTGAAAGCATTTGTGCATCAGCAAGTGTTTTTATTAATCTTCCATTCAGATCATAAATAATAACAGAAATTTTTTGTGCTTGCTGAAGATTGAAAGAAATAGTTGCTGAATTAGAAACAGGGTTTGGATACGCTGATAAGTTTGTTGTATTATTTTTTGCCGTGGCGATTGCATTGTTAGTTGAAGTTGCATTATCCGTAATATAATTTCCGCATTGACCAAGTTTAATTATCCATTCATCAACACCGCCATGATTGTTTTTTACATCACCATCAGTGGATGTAGTCAGGCACACAATGTTTAAGTCATGGTTAGCTAATTCGTAGCCTGTAACCGCTCCATCATAGTCGCTTCCACCCAACCTTTTATACCATTCCTGATTTCCATTCCTATCGAACTTGGAAATCAATACATCATATGTTGTAACATCAAAACCTGGTGCTACCTGACTGCATTCTACAGCACCACCATCACTGGTTGCAAATATTTCTCCGCCATTTCTTAAGCTTGGTTCAGCATAACTTTTACTCCAAATTATATTGCCTGTTGATGAATTTAATTTTGCCACAAAAGAAACTGCTGTATCATTCTGAGCATTGATATCACCATCAGTAGAATTGCTGCCACCATCAATTATTATATTGCCATCTGCAGTTGTTGCAATATCATTATTACCATCTCCTTCACCACCACTTCCGCCAACACATTTTTGCCAGAGTATTTTTCCAAATGCATTTACTTTCACTACCCATGCATCGCCGTTGCCATGGTTACCACTTACATCACCATCGTTAGAACCTGAAGCACCTTCAAGAATAAAACTGCCGTTGCCAGAAGAAACCATACTAAAGAAACCATCAAAATCACTTCCGCCATAACAATGTTGAAATAACAAATTTCCTTTCGCGCCAACCTGTAAAAACCATCCATCGAAATTGCCGTCCATGTTATGGTTACCACTTACATTGCCATCATCTGACGTTGTAAATGCGACAATAGCATAACCACCATATAAGGTTGGTACAACGCCTTCGCCAAACTCATCTCCGCTTCCTCCAAAAGATTTTTGCCATTCTACATTTCCCGAAGCGCTAAACTTCACTACCAACACATCAAATCCGCCATGATTTCCTTTTATGCCTCCATTTGTAGATTCACTTTGGCCAACAGCGATGTAGCCACCATCAAAAGTTTGAGCTACAGCGGTAAAATTATCTTCTCCTGTACCGCCTATAGTTTTGGTCCATTCAAGTTGGCGATGCTTGTTGTACTTGGCAAGGTATGCATCAGAACCGTTGGAAGTCGGCACTTTGAAATCACCATCGCCGGAATTAGTGCCACCAACTATTGCAAAACCTCCATCGCGTGTTGGGATCATTGTGTACCCAAAATCATCGCCTGTTCCACCCAATGTGGTTTGATCTGCAAGGCACGGTGCATTATGGCTGCATCGCATATCATTTAACTTGTTTGGCAAATGCTGGTCATGCAGCGATTCAAGCATTAAGGCACGCTGTTTAAAATACGGTAAATTTTTAAGCCGTTCTGGTATTTGTGCTTTGACTGATATAACGCATAATACAATAGCAGCAACCGCAATGAATAATTTTTTGTTGAGTAAAGTTTTCATACATTTTGTTTTGGATTATTAATTGAAAAAGTTATAAGCGTTATAAACGTACACAAGCACTAATGAGAAAGAAAGTAACAGTTATCCATCAACAGCTCTGAATGATAATTTGCAGAAATGAATGATTAATTCACATAAAAAAGTAACATATAAATGTGTATTTGCCGTAAGCTGTTTAACGGGTTGCTCAGTGAAATCTTTTATTCATCACCAATAACTGTAAACGGCTAAATAATTTTAGAGGAGAAAGCAAAATCACAGTAGCTTTAATACGCTTCTCAATTATTCATGCAGAAATATTTTACAACAATTTTTTTTACATGCGCTATTATGCATGCATTGGCGCAAAATCAAAATGATGCCTATCGTGCCATACATTGGGGAGTAGACGATGGTTTGTCTGAAGGCGAAACCTACAACATGATAAAAGATGTGAACGGCTTTTTATGGATTAGTACACGATATGGCTTAAATAGATTCGACGGCAACTCGTTTAAAATTTATTTACATGAACGCAACAACAGTAAATCGCTTATTGCCAATAACGTTAATATGCTGGTAGAAGACAGCTTGCACAACATTTGGATAGGCTCCTATAAAGGGATTTCACGATACAATATAAATAAAGAAGATTTTACAAACTTTTTTCCTGATACAACCATTAGAAATGATGATCATTACATCATTCCATTTTGGGCAACGAAGACTGATGTCTTATGTTTAGAAGGCGACTCAATTATCACTGCATATAACATTCATTCAACAGCAAAGCGAACGCTTGCCAACCTTGATGAGTATAAAGGAAAATTAATAGGTCTGGCAGATGACTATTGCATTTTTGATTATAATTCTAATAGCATATGGTGCCTTGCTGAAAACCCGGAAGCAACCCCCGGGTTATTACAAATAAATCTTTCAGCAAAGCAAAATTTATTTTTCCCGTTTCAATATCATCGAAAAAAGGATTCCCAGGGTTTTGCTGAGGCCTCATGCTACGATGCCAAAAGAAAATGTATTTGGATTAACAGCACACAAGGATTACTTCAGTTCACTTTAATTGATAAACAATTTCACCATATTAATGCTTTAAGTAAGTATGAACATTTAATAAATTATGATCGTTTTGTTGGTATTACAATTGATAAACAAGATCGTATATGGTTTGCAACTGATCCAAAAGGAATTATTATTTACAATCCGGGTGATGAGTCGGTGAGTTTTCCTTTGCCTGCAGACTCAGTCATGCAATACAGCGCTTCTTTCGCCAATGCTTGTCTTTATTGCGATCGTGACGGTATCATATGGTCAGGCAGTTGGCTAAAAACCGGGTTGTATGCACTAATTCCATATGCTCCAATTATTGAACACTACATTTCGAAACCCGGTAAGGGTTTGTTAAGCAGCGACAGGGTAATTACTGCTGCCGACGCCGGCAAAGGCAAGGTATGGTTAGGCACAGCAGGGGGCATCAACATTTTAGATACAAAAACCGGTACTTTTCAATTACTGCAGCAAAAAGATCTGCATGGTTTGAAAACAAATGATGGTGTGATTGGCCCAATCGCGATAGATACTATTCGACAAAAAGCGTGGTTGTATTCATGCTGGGATTATTGGCCAAGAGATTTTTTTAAAGAAGACATGACCACAAAAAAATGTACCCGTATCCTTGTTAGAAACTTAAACAACCAGGTCGTACCTCTTGTAGGCTCACCTGTATTTGATGGTAATAAAATATTTTTCTTTGGCAACCATATTTCTGTTTTAGATCTTAATAGTGACACCGCTCAGGAAATACTTTCTGTAAGTGATCCGTATTATTTAATCAATTCAGTTGCTGTTGCAAATCATTTTTTGTTTTTACAGGGAAATACAGATGGAGAGTATAACCAAACTTATGAAAAAAAGAACGGAAAATGGATGCGTGTTTATACGCGGATAGATAGTATTGGCTGGACTTCCATAGCTTACATAAATAATACCTATTGGGTAGCGGGCGATAGCAGATTATTTCACCTTGATAGCAACTTTTACGTTATTCGAACTTATTCAGCAGAAAACGGTTTACCTAATTTGCCGGTTACTGGTTTAATTAACGATAATAATGGGAATATTTGGTTTCACACAGACAGATCAATACAAGAATTAAATATAACAACGGGTGAAATTAAAACCATGTCTGAACTTGACGGTTTTGAAAAACAAACTTTTGATTTACTGCCTTATTCAACAAAAGATGCCAATGGCAATATTTACTTTTGTGGTGGCACATTAAGCATTGGTTTTAATAAGATAACACCCTGGAATTTTACTCCGCCAGCTTCTATTGTGTATTTAAAATCTTTACGCATAAATCAACGGCCATTTCCACTAAAAGAAAGTATTAACTATACAGACACATTATCGTTGAAATATTATCAAACAAAAATTCAAATAGAAACTGGTATCATAGATTTTTATTCAAAGGGAAAAAGCATTCTTCGTTATAAGCTTGAAGGACGCAGCGTAAATGAGAACTGGCAATATGCGCCATATTATTATACTATCCGCTATGATGGTTTGCAACCAGGAAACTATAAGTTGATAATGCAGGCGTCAAATACTTCAAATGAATTTAACGGACCCGAAAAAGTTTTATTCATAAATATCACGCCAGCATTTTGGAACACATGGTGGTTTAGAATTGCTGCTACCGTTTGCATAGTGTTACTTTTTTATTCTTTGATACGTTT
>JBEHXR010000274.1:0-5335 GCA_048498595.1 Bacteroidota bacterium | reverse complement strand
CGCATCATTTTTGCAGATGAATATCTATTCATCAATCATTAATAAAAATTTATGCAACCAGGATTTATAGGTTTAGGAAATTTGGGAACACCCATCGCAGAAAATTTACTCGAACATAACGCCGGCATGTATGTGTATAACAGAACAAAAGAAAAAACAAAACCTTTAACTGATAAAGGCGCGCAAGCTTGCAACACGGTAAAAGAATTGGCGGCAAAGTGCGATGTTGTTTTTACAATTATTTCTAATGATGCTGCAATAAAAGAAGTAACGGAAGGTGAAGATGGTATTGCGAAAAATTTAAAGCCGGGCGGCATTCATGTTTCAATGAGTACAATTTTGCCGGCAACGAGTGAAGAATTATTTGAGCTTCATCAGCAACATAAAAATAATTATATCGCTTGCCCGGTTGCAGGAAGACCTGAAGCAGCGAGAGATAAAAAATTAAATTTTATGGTTTCAGGAAGTGATGACATCATCTCCAAAATAAAACCTTTGCTGAACGACGCAGGTGCAGTAAATATTTGGGAATATGGAAATGAACCCGGCAATGCCAACGCCGCAAAACTTGTAACAAATTATTTGATACAAGCCGCACTGCAATCTATGAGCGAAGCAATTTCGCTTGCAAAAAAAAGCGGCATTGATGAGAAAGAATTTATGAAGATGATTACTTCTACTTTATTTAATTGTGGCATTTATATAAACTATGGAAATATTGTTTTGAATGAACAATTTCAACCCGCAGCTTTTTCATTAAAATTAGGATTGAAAGATTCAACCCTCATCAACAAGCAAGCTGAAACAGTAAACGTAAAAATGCCCCTGGCAAATTTAATTCTGCAGGAATATCAACACCTTTCTGATAGCGGATACGACGATTATGATTGGAGTGCATTAGCATTAAGTGTGAAATAAGTGGGAAAAAAAATGCCGTTAACGATTTTGTTTTTCTGTTGACGCAATACTTTTACGCGGATTAATTTTAATTAGTGAACGCATAAAAATGTTGCATGATACACATCGTTTTTCAACAATCGGATGTTGATACTTTACAGGAAGCAATTAAGTTAGATGAAAATTTACAAGGTGAACTTGTAGAGATAAAAGATGAATTAGCTGTTGGGCCAATTGCAGATATTTATGAAACAGAAGGTTACCAGGCGAGAAGAGATTGGTGGAAAAAAATCTTAGAGAACTCACCATACACAGAACAATTAAACATAATTGATGATAAGCTAACTGTTCATCAGCTAAAAGAAAAATTAAAAGATGAATTGCAGCAGGCGTGGATTTGGGTTGCACCGAATCAACATGATGTTTGCGGTTACTATTGGTTGATAAATCAATTAAAAGAATTTGAAGGACGTATTTATATTCTTTCTTTAAACAATCTTCCTTTTATAAGTGATAAAGGAAATATTTTTTACCCGAGAGATCTGTTTGAAATTCCCGCGAAAGAATTTATCAAGGCAAAAAAATTAGCAAGACATGTTACGATAAGTGAATTTGAATTGGATAGCGACGAATGGAAAAAATTGTGCCGCGAAAATGGAATGATAAGAATACTGGAAGGCGGAAAAAAGATCATTAGTAAAGATGCAGATTATTATGATAGTGATATTTTAAAAGCAATAACACAAGAGCCGCAAAAACTGCAAAAAATTTTCAGCACTTTATTTAGTAAAATGAAGCTGCATACAGGCGATGTATTTATTGTTTGGCGTATGAAAGAATTAGCCAGTGAAGGAAAGCTTGAAGTTATGGGCGACTGGAATAATGGATGGAAAGAAATTTCTATAAAACTTCCGGGAACAATACAAGAAGACCAAAAGCCCGAGCTTGATATTACTGTTTAGTGGTCTTAAATTTTCAAACGCAGATTTTTCTTTTCTAAAAATCCTGCAATAAAAATTACAATAAACGCAACAGCAAACGAGCGAAGTATTCCTCCCGCACCTTCACTCAAAGAAACCGGGTATTCAAAATTGCACACAGCCAATGTTGAATACAAAAGATAAGGTATAAGATAACAGGTAAGTGTACTTGTGCCTGCAGGTTTAATAATATTGAACCAACGTGTTTTATTTTTCATATCAACAAGAAAAATAAGAATAGTAAAAACCGCAATGCTAATGCCGGTGCAAATGCCAATCCATGCAGGTGTATCATGATCTTTTGATATTCCGCCAACAGGCCTTACAATAAATCCGAACACCATGAATGCAATTGCAAGAATGGGCAACCACGTGAAGAAAGAAGCTTTATTATTTTTTTTGTTGATAGCATAAATCAAAGAAATCACAACACCTGCCATTACAAGGCCAGCCATAGAACCATTGCCCATCAATAAGGGGCACCATTTTGAAACAGGCGCAAATTCGTTTTTATAAATATGAGCAATTACATTAAAGCAGAGAAAAAATATAAGTGCAATCACCTGCCAGTTTAATTTACCATCTGTAATTAAATAAATTAAAGCGCAGGTTAAATAACCCCATCCAATCAAACCCAGAATTCCCCACCATTGCGGCCGCATTCCAACAATCATTTGATGATCTTCACCTTTATATAAAAATGCCATTACAATCAATATTACAATTCCAACACCTTGCAATATGTATTGAATTGACTTTTTAAAGTTTGGTTTATAATCTAACCAAATAAGAAAAAATGCAAGCGTGATAATAATTTCAAAAACGGGCTCGGGTAATATTGCAGCTTCACTATAATTTTCAAGGTTTACATGAAAAGTGCCCATTACAATTAAAGCGAGTGAACGCATTATTATATGCATTGCAATTTTTAGTTTGCTTTCGCCCGATTGCATTCTTTTATTTAAGGCGAAGGGAATTGAAAGACCAACAATAAAAAGAAATGCAGGAAAAATAGTATCGGCAAAACCAAGTTTATCTTCATAGTCCTTTGCATGCTTTATCCATATGGGAATTTTTTTAACACCGTCTACATCGTTTACAAAAATCATAAAGAACATAGTAATGGCTCTAAAAACATCTATTGAGTGCAAGCGTTTTGGTAATTGTAGCATGCTTGATAATTAAACTTTGAACCAAACTAAGAAATTATTTTGTTTCAAGCTTGAGTGAAATAAAAAGAGGGCAAACGTTGCCCTCTTAATTTTAATATTTAATGATGATTAATATTTGATGAATCTGAGTGTTTGTTTACTATCGCCTGATATAAATTCTAAATAATAAACGCCTTTACCTAATGTTGACACATTTATTTTGTTTTGTGTTCCGGGCTGCATGTTTTCAAGCTGCTGAACAAAAACAAGTTTGCCGTTTGCATTTGTTATGTGCACAGAAGCTGCATTTACAGAAACATTCGTAACAAGATACAACTGATCTTTTACGGGGTTCGGATATAAAGCAAGCACATTCCCATTTGCAAGAACATTCAGCAAAGCAGTTTTTGAATAACTGATCTTACCGTCATTATCTGTTATTTGCAATCGATAATAAATTTTGGTATTGCCGCTCTGCAAAGCATCATTATCCTTATACAAATAACTTAACTGTTTGTTGCTGTTACCCGCAGCATTTACAGTACCGATGTTCTGGAATTGAATTCCATTATAACTTCTTTGTACCGTATAATCTTTTGTATTCGTTTCAGAAGCAGTTACCCACTTTACATCAACAGATTTATTGTTGATACTTGCATCAAAACTGAGCAAGCTTACAGGTAACGTTACCGCAGCATCAAGTATATACAGATCACGATCTCCGCTTCCATTATCACCATTATCAGCCGTTAGATAAATGTGATTATTTAAAACCATAAACATAAAGGGATCTGAACCATTGCTACCATTATTCAAATCTTCAATTAAGGTTGCGTTACCATTTGTTCCGTCGGTTGAATATAGTTCTGTGCCATGTGTTCCATCAGTTGCAGAGAAATAAAATTTATCTTTTGTATAAAACCATGAAATACCATAGTTAGATGTGCTGGTATCAAGAGCCGATCCGGAACCGGGGTTAATATCTTTTACAATGTTAGTGCCTGCAACTGTGCCATCTGTTATCCATAGTTCCGTTCCATGCGTTCCATCGTCTGCAATAAAGAATGCCTTACCATTGAATAATTGTGTATGATAATTGCCGCCTTGTACAAGACCTAAAAAATCCGGCAAAATAAATGCATTGGAGCCGTCAACTCCAGGATTAATATCATCAAAAAGAGTGGTGCCTGCTGTAGTACCATCTGTTGACCATAATTCAACGCCATTTGCTGCAGATGAAGCTGTAAATAATAACTTATTGTTTATTACTGCACTGCTTATGCTGAGAAGTGCTGCACCGCCAAAGCCAAAAGATTTAATCAATGCTGTGCCTGATAAAGTACCGTCTGTTGAATATAATTTCATTGACAAGCCTATAGTTCCTGTTGTAAAAAAAACTTTGTTTTGAAATAGTACAAATTGGCTGGGCGATGAACTGCTTGCGCCGCTTGCAATATTATCTACCAGCACGGTACCTCCACTTGTTCCATCTGTTTTCCATAATTCAGTTCCATTCGTTGCATCCGTTGCGCTAAATATTACTTCAGTGCCAAGTGCAGTAAAGTTTTCTGCATTTGATGCAACTGAACCGGGGTTAATATCTTTTATCATAACAGTACCGCCAGATGTTCCATCCGTTTTCCAAAGTTCCACACCATCAGTACCGTCATTCGCATCAAAGTATAAAATATTATTGTTTGAAAAGAAACTTGTATAAGTACTATTATAACTATTGGCTGAACCCGGGTTAATATCTTTTACTTCAACAGTGCCGCCGCTGGTTCCGTCAGACTTCCATAGCTCTACGCCATCAGTTGATGTCTTTGCAAAAAAGTAAACGTTATTATTAAATACAAATAAACCTCTGGGTTGAGAACTTGTTGTACCTGAATAAATATCTTTTACCAATTGTGTTCCTCCATCTGTTCCATCTGTAACCCACAACTCGTGACCTGTTGCGCCGGTAAAGTCAATTCCCGTAAAATAAATTTTCCCATTCATTATTACATACTGAACGGTTGTATCAACTCTAACTTTAAGGCTTGCAAAAGAAACAGTGCCCGCCGGAGTACCATCTGTTTTATAGAGAAGCCCATCTTTATCAGCAAGCACACCAATACTGCCGAGTGCAACGCCCGAACGTATATTTGTGTTGTTTGAAAGATTGGTTAGCTGTGCATGGATGTTTGTTGCAAATAAAATGAGTGTGAGCAAGGTTAAAGCGCGTAAAGTTTGTTTCATAGTGGGTATTTTTTATACCAAGATACATACAATTATAATTTGATTTATGCGCTTTTAATATTTCGT
>JBEHXR010000273.1:0-5378 GCA_048498595.1 Bacteroidota bacterium | reverse complement strand
ATGGTTCATATGCAACGCCAATCCGTTCAAAAAATGGAGGCATAAGCCCTGATTTTTTAATTGAAGATGCTGCCCGTGCTGTTCCTGAAATTAAACATCTTGCTTTATATGCTACAGGTTATGAATTGCCGTGGGGGCATCCGGAAACTTTTCAATATGGCGATAAAATAATTAAGCTTGAAGGTTCACGTGCAGGTCAGGATTTTTTTAAAATGTTTAGTTATCCGCTGATTGAAGGCAACGCATCAAGTGCTTTATCGCAGATGAATGGCATTGCCATTTCAAGAAAGATGGCAGAAACTTTTTTTGGTTCGCCGGAAAAAGCAATGGGTAAAACATTGCGTTATGAAAACAATTTAAATTTTATTGTAACTGCAGTTTTTGAAAATCTGCCGCAACAAAGTTCTTTGCATTTTGATTTTTTGTTTAACATGGATGCGCAAAAAAATTTGCTTCAGCTTGCAAGTCCAAATCTTTACGCTTATATCGAATTGAATGATCATGCAGATCCCAAAAAAGCAGCAGCAGAATTAAATGCATTTTTAAAACCCCGTTTAGATAAAGAAGGCAATACCAAAACAATTGTAGGCTTGCAGTTATTTGCCGATCAATACCTGCATAACATCTTTGTAAACGGCGAACCGACATCAGGTAAAATTGAATACATACATATCTTTAGTTTAATTGCTTTGTTCATATTAATTGTTGCCTGCATCAACTTCATGAATCTAAGCACAGCAAGATCTGTGAAGCGTGCAAAAGAAGTTGGACTAAGAAAAGTAGTTGGCTCAACACGCAGTTATCTCATCGCACAATTTTTTGGGGAGTCATTGCTCTTTGCTTTTTTAGCGATGATCGTTTCTATCGGTTTATTATTTCTTTTATTACCTGCATTTAATTTATTCACAACAAAGCATATTGTAATTCCTGTTAATCAAATTTCTTTCTGGACTTTTTTACTATCAATCGTATTAATTACAGGTTTACTTGCCGGCAGTTATCCTGCTTTATATCTCTCATCACTGAATCCTGTTCGTGTATTAAAAGGCAAATTACAATTTACACAAAGCGCTGTGTTGTTACGCAAGGGTTTAACAATATTCCAGTTTATACTTTCTATTGTTTTAATTATTTCAACGATTGTTATTACGCAACAAATAAATTTTATACAGCGTTCCCATTTAGGTGTTGACCGTGAAAATCTTTTGTATGTGCGCATAGAAGGCGAGCTTACAAAAAAAAGTAATTATTTACTCTTTAAAAATGAAGCGATGCAAATGCCCGGTGTAGCCATGGTTGACTTCAGTTCAGAAACACCACACGATATGAATTTTGTTGCTGCTGATGATGCGATTAACTGGGAAGGCAAAGCGATAAATGATCACGTTGGTTTTTTGCCGTCATCAGTTGGTTTTGATTTTATTAAGATGATGGGTTTGCAGGTTGCTGAAGGCAGAAGTTTTTCGAGAGATATTGCCACCGATTCCAGCGATGCATTTATGGTTAATGAAGAAGCGGTTAGACAAATGGGTTTAAAAAATCCGATAGGTAAACGGATTTCAGCATGGGATAAAAAAGGACATATCATTGGTATATTGAAAGATTACAACACGCAATCAATCCGCGAAAAAATCAAACCGGAAATTATCGATATAAAAGAAGGAGAAGATTTTGGCGTGATGATGATTCGTACCAAACCCGGTGAAACAAAACAAGCAATTTCAAGTCTTGAAAAAGTATATAAAAGCATCAATCCAAATTATGCATTTGCTTACCAGTTTGTAGAAGAGGAATATGCAAAACTATACAGCACTGAGATGACGATTTCAAAATTAACTTCAGTGTTTGCAGCATTAGCTATCATTATTTCATGCCTTGGTCTATTGGGATTAGCAATGTTCTCTGCAGAACAACGCGTAAAAGAAATTGGTGTGCGAAAAGTATTGGGTGCTTCCGTCAACCAGATCATCGCATTGTTTTCAACAGAGTTTATAAAGCTTATTGTTATAGCGTTTGTAATTGCATCACCGGTTGCGTGGTTGTTAATGAACAACTGGCTGCAAGGTTTTGCCTATAAGGTAACGTTATCATGGTGGATATTTTTACTGGCAGGATGTATTTCCATTTTCATTGCATTGCTTACGGTTAGCTGGCAGGCAATCAAAGCGGCGATTGCTAATCCTGTAAAGAGTTTGAGAACGGAATAAAAACGTGAATTGTTAAACGTCAATCGTGAAAAAATTAAATCAGACATCATCAAATCACTCAAATTAAAAACAACTTCTATGATAAAAAATTATTTCAAAACTGCATTAAAAGCGCTTAATAAAAACAAAGGTTTTACAATAATTAATATAGTTGGGTTATCCGTTGGCATTGCAGCCTGCCTGTTAATTGTTTTGTACGTGGTAAATGAATTGAGTTATGATAAATACAATGTGAATGCAAAAAGAATTTATCGTATCACAGAAAATGCAAAGTTGAACGGCAATGAACTTTCTTCTGCTGCAACAGAGAAACCGTTGAAAGATGCATTAACAGCTTTGCCCGAAATTGAAAAAACAACGAGGCTTGTTGCTAACACCAGCTTGTTTAGAAAATGCTTTGTAAAAAAAGGGAATACCGCAATTGAAGAAAAGAAGGTAGTATTTACAGAGTCTGACTTATTTAGTGTATTTACGTTACCGATGGTTGATGGCAATCCGTCTACATCGCTTAATGAGCCCAATTCTGCGGTGATAACAGAAAGCACTGCAAAAAAATATTTTAACCACATAAATGTTGTTGGCGAAACAATCACCATAAATGATTCTGATGTTTATAAAATAACAGGTGTAATAAAAGATATTCCAGCACAATCACATTTCAATTATGATTTTTTTCTTTCATTCTCATCTGCCCCTGAAAGCCAATCGAATAATTGGTATTATAGCGGCATTAATAATTATGTTCTTGTAAAGCCAGGTGCAGATATTCATAAATTAGAAAGTGAAATACGGGATATTGAATTAAAAAATTACCCTCCGTCTTTAACACAAAACGGAAACTATTTAAACATTGTTCTTACGCCATTATTAAAAATACATTTGTATTCTACAAGCCAGTATGAACTTGATAAAGGCGGTAACATTCAATACGTATATATTTTCTCAGCCATTGCTTTATTTATATTACTGATTGCCTGTGTAAATTTTATTAATCTTTCCACTGCACGTTCTTCCAATCGTGCTAAAGAAGTGGGTGTAAGAAAAGTATTAGGCTCAACAAGAAGTATTCTTATTACACAATTTTTAACTGAATCTTTTTTAGTAACATTTATATCAGCAATCATCGCTGTAATATTAGTTGAAATAACGCTGCCGTTTTTCAATCAAATGACAGGTACAAGCCTTAATATTACCATTGCGTCTTTATCATGGCTCATTCCTGCAGTATTGAGCATTGTGCTGGTAATAGGATTACTCGCAGGTGCATATCCTGCGTTTTATCTTTCTGCATTTAAACCCATTCTTGTATTAAAAGGTAAACTTGCTGCAGGCTTTAAAAAAAGTTTTTTGCGTGGGTTCCTGGTAGTTTTTCAGTTTTCAATTTCTATCTTTTTAATTATAGGCACGCTGGTGATTTATAATCAGCTTACTTATATACACAACAAAAATCTCGGCTTTAACAGAAGCCAGATGCTGGTTATTAAAAATACTAACCTGCCGGATGAACAGGCGAAACTTTTTAAGCAGGAAGTAAAACAAATACCCGGTGTTGAAGATGTAACCATGTCAACTTATTTGCCAACAGGGCAGGAAAGAAATATCACAGGTTTATTTCCTCAGTTACCATTAAATATTAAGCAGGATGTGCTTTCAGAATTTTGGACGGTAGATGAAGATTATCTAAAAACGTTAAACATTCAACTTGTTAATGGTCGTGATTTTTCAAATCTAATGGCTTCCGATTCATCGGCAATTATTGTGAATGAAGCATTCGTAAAGAAGTTTGGATTTAAAGATGCGTTGAACAAAACAGTGTATCGTAATAGTTATGGACTACAACAGTATCACATTATTGGTGTAGTAAAAGATTTTAATTACAGCTCACTGCACGATAATATTAAGCCACTTGCTTTTACATACGGTGTTGATAACGGCGCTATCACTGCAAAAGTTAAAACAACAAATCTTTGGGCTTTAATGTCGCAGATAGAAAATACATGGAAAAGCATTTCGCCTAATCAGCAATTTACCTATTCTTTTATGAATGATGATTTTGATGCGATGTATCGTTCCGAACAACATGTGCAGCAAATATTTTTTTCATTTAGTGCATTAGCAATTTTAATTGCTTGTCTTGGTTTATTTGGCCTTGCCGCCTATGCAGCAGAGCAGCGCAATAAAGAAATAGCCATACGCAAAGTAATAGGTGCGGGCATAGCTAACATCATCAACATACTTTCTGCAGACTTTATAAAATTAGTTGGCATATCTATTTTGATTGCATCACCTATTGGTTGGTTTGCAATGAATAAATGGCTTGAAGATTTTGCTTATCGTATAAAAATTAGCTGGATAGTATTTCTTATTGCAGGATTGATTGCTATAGCCATTGCATTAATCACTATTAGCTTTCAATCTGTAAAAGCAGCAATGGCAAACCCGGTAAAGAGTTTGAGAACGGAATAAGCAATTTGGCAATGAGGCAATTTGAAAATTTGAAAATAAAGTCTTTCCACTTATAACATACAACTTATAACTTAAAACTTATACCGTGTTTAAAAATTATTTCAAAACCGCATTCAGAAATCTTGCACGAAACAAGATTTATTCTTTCATCAACATTGCAGGTTTAAGTCTTGGTTTGGCTTGCGCCATGTTGATTATGTTGTATGTAAAAGATGAAGTAAGCTTTGACCGGTTTCATAAAAATGTAAACAACATTTATCGCATTGTATCGCAACGAAAAGAAAATAAAATCCCCGCCACCGGTCTTTTACAAGGACCAAGATTCACACAAAATGTTCCCGGCATAAAATCTTTTGTGCGTGTAGATAATCGCCATGAAGATATAAAAACAGGAACCACTATTCAATCCCAAAGCGTGTTGCATGTCGATTCAAATTTCTTTTCTGTATTTACTTTTCCATTGCTGAGCGGCAATCCTCAAACTTGTTTAACAGAACCGCATTCAATTGTGCTGAGTGAAGATGCGGCGAAGAAACAATTCGGTACAACCGATGCTGTCGGAAAAATAATGATGATAAAAGAAGACAGCACATTTGTACCGTATAAAGTAACGGCTGTTGCAAAACGTTGCCCGCAAAATTCTTCCATCCGGTTTGATATACTATTGCCTTTTAAAGAATCTGATGCAGATGCAAAGGACACGCA
>JBEHXR010000272.1:0-5397 GCA_048498595.1 Bacteroidota bacterium | reverse complement strand
GCATATATAATTTGATTGCGGATTATTATAGTTGAAATGATAAGAATAACCGCAAAAGTAAACTGAACAACCACCAAAATTTTTCTTGGCGATATGGCCGCGTTTGTTTTTTTGAATTGTTTTTTAAATATGCTTATTGGTTTAAAAGAGGAAAGATAGAACGCAGGGTAGCTGCCGGCCAGTAAACTCGTGATGATGATAAATGCAACAACAAAAAACCAGAAATAAATATTGTTGTATGGAATAGAAAGCTGTGTATTGACAAGCGTATTAAAAGAAGGCAATGCAATTTGAACGATTACTAATGCAATGATACCGGCGATGCAAGCTGTCATAAAAGCTTCAATAATAAACTGACCGATTAATAAACCTTTTCCTGCACCGGCTACTTTGCGAATGCCAACTTCCTTCGCACGCTTTTCACTTCTTGCCGTACTAAGGTTCATAAAGTTGATACATGCAATTAATAAAATAAATGCTGCAACAATTGCAAACACACGCACCGTTTCAATTCGTCCGCCAACAGATTTTCCATTTTCAAACTCTGAATAAAGATGCCATTTGTTTAATGGAAAAAGAAACTGCGTCCATACATCATTGTGACCTGTGTAGCGCTTTGTAATATCACTGATTTTTTTGTTCAGTGCTTCAACATTTGTATTTGGTTTTATTAATATAAAGGTTGATGTATTATTACTCAGCCATCTTTCAGTTTCATTGGCATAACCATCGTTTTGTGTATTGCGGTAAGTCCATGGTAAAAGATAATCAAATTGAAAGCGCGTGTTTACCGGCGGATTTTTTAATACACCTGATACAATAAAATTATCTGTGTTCTCTGTTTTTATGATCTTTCCAATGGGATCATTATTGCCAAATAATTTCTTTGCAAGATTTTGTGTGATAACAATATCATCTTTCGATTTCAAATCTGCATTTCCTTCAACTAACGGAAAACTGAACATGCGTAAGAAAGCGCTATCAACAATATAACCTTTTGGTGATATAAGGCTTTTATCATTCGCGGACAAAAGCCAGTTATTCAAATTCCATACGCGGGTGAAAGCATCAATTTCAGGATAGTTTTGCTTTAAGGCAGGACCGAGCGGTTGAGATGTTGCATTGACTGCTCTTGGATGTCCGTCTGTATTATTTGTTAAACAATATACCTCGTATAAACCATTTCTGTTTTTATGAAATTTATCAAAGCTTATTTCATTTTGCAGCCACAATAAAATAAGGATTGCGCCTGCCATACCAATTGCCAGGCCGCCGATGTTTATGACAGAAAAACTTTTTCCTGCAATTAAGCTGCGCCATGCAGTTTTGAAATAATTTTTGAACATAGAGGTTGATTTTGAAATTTTGGAATTGAGAAATTTCGAAATTTCCCAATCGTACTTTTCCCAATTAATTTATTCTGTTCTCAAACTCTTCACCGGGTTTGCTATCGCTGCTTTTATACTTTGATAGCTTATAGTAATTAATGCAACGCAAATGGTGATAACGCCTGCAAATAAAAATATCATCCAGCTTATATTTATTTTATAAGCATAGTTCTGTAACCAACTGTTCATTGCATACCATGAAAGCGGAAATGCAATTAAGAACGCGAGAATGATCGGCTTCAAAAAATTTGCTGATAATAACCTTACAATATTTATAGATGAAGCGCCTAACACTTTGCGCACGCCAATTTCTTTTGTGCGTTGTTCGGCAGTAAATGTTGCCAATCCAAACAAACCTAAACAAGAAATAAAAATGGCAAGAAAGGCAAAGATATTTGAGAGTTTACTTACTACTGCTTCGCTTGCATACAACTTTGCATATTCAAGATCGGAGAACTGATAGGTGAATGGAAATTTTGGATTTAGCTGTTTGCAAATTTTTTGCAGTGATGTAATAGCGTCTTTTGTTCTGCCTGCTTTGATGCGCACCAAAATTGTTCCCCATGTCCAGCTCTCATCCAACCGCATTATTAAAGGTTCAATAGCTTCATGCAATGAGTTGAAATGAAAATCTTTCATCACGCCAATAATTTTGCCGGGATGATTTCCCCACGTTATTGTTTTACCAACAGGATCTTTTAAGCCAATTCTTTTTAGGGCTGTTTCGTTTAGTAAAAAACCTACAGAATCGGTACCATAATCTTTTGAAAAATCACGGCCAGCAAGCAGTTGTACGTTCATCGTCTTTATAAAATCATAACCAACCACACCATCCGCAAATGATATAGTTAAGTTTGGATCTTTGCCCGGCCAATAAATATCTCCGGTGTGATGAAAAATAGCAGTGGGAGAGTTACGCATCTTTGAAACATTCACAATATCTGTGTTGGCTAATGCTTCCTGTTTAAATGTTTCGAAGTTTTTTACAAGATCACCTTCAATAGGAATGTAAATAAGGTTATCGCGATCATAACCAAGATTTTTTGTTTGGATATAGTTGAGTTGTTCGTACACAACGATCATTGCAATCACTAAAAAAACAGACATTGCAAATTGGAATACAACTAATGCCTTTCTGAAGAAAGAAGCGCCCCAGCTAAATTTCAAACTACCTTTTAAAACACGAACAGGTTTTAACGATGATAAGAATAATGCAGGATAGCTGCCCGCAACAAATCCTGTTACGAATAATAAACAGAGTATGGTAAACCAAAATGTTGGTTGATTAAATGGAAGCGATAGTTCTTTACCTGTTAACTGATCGAATGCCGGCAAAGCAGATGTGGCTATTATAAGTGCAATAATAATAGAAATAAAAGTTAGCAATACCGCTTCGCCAACAAATTGCGCAATTAATGTTGAACGCATGGCGCCAATAACTTTTCTTACGCCAACTTCTTTTGCACGTTTGGCAGAACGTGCGGTTGCAAGGTTCATGAAATTAATACAGGCGATCAATAAAATAAAAACAGCAATGATGCTGAAAAGATTTACATACTCAATTCTTCCGCCATCTATATAACCATCTTTAAAATTTGAATGAAGATATTTTTCTGAATAAGGTTGCAACGCCAGTTCCATTATAAAGCTTTTATCTTTTTGCCTGTAGTTATAAATAAAGTCTTTGATCTTTGCCTGTACTTTAGCTGCATCAGCGCCGGGTTTTAATTGTATAAATGTTTGCGGGTCGGTGTCTCCCCAATTATGCACCCAATCATTTTGTTTTACAAAATCGCTCCATGTTCTTAAAAAATCAAATTGCTGCGATGAGTTGGCTGGTACATCATCAAACACGGCTGTTATTTTTAAATCTTCATTGTTATCAAAACGAATTGTTTTATTAATTGCATTTGCAGCATTGCCAAAAAAATATTCTGCCATGTGTTTTGAAATCGCAATACCGTTGGGTTCATCCAATGCAGTTATTGCACTGCCTTGTAATAAAGGATAACTAAACATCTTAAAAAAATCTTCGCCCGCAAACATGCCGTTCATCTTGGTAATTTTTTCACCTGCTTCAAATGTGTTTTTGCTGCCGGGTGCAGATGCATATTCAAAACCACTCGCATATTGAATTTCGGGAACAACACGTTTTAATTCTTCTGCCAATAAACCTTGTGTTGGATAATCAGCAGTTACTTTTCCATCAAAATAATTGCGCTCGTAAACCTGGTATAAGTATTTTTTATTTTTATGAAATGCATCAACGCTCTTTTCATCATTCACCCAAAGCATAATTAATAAACTGCAAGCCAGCCCTAATGCAAGACCCATAATATTAATGGCAGAAAAAGTTTTATTTCTTACAATGTTGCGCCATGCGGTTTTGAAATAATTTTTAAACATAGAAGTTGATTTCTGATTTACTGATTTTGTGATGGCTGATTTATCATTTTCAAATTTTCAAATTGTCTCATTGTCAAATTGATTCACTCCGTTCTCAAACTTTTTACCGGGTTTGCTATTGCTGCTTTTATGGATTGAAAACTGATTGTAATTAAAGCAATCAATATTGTTGTTGCAACTGCTAAGGCAAACATCCACCATTCCAAAGGCGTATGATAAGTGATATTTAAAAGAAACTTATAAGAGATTATGACAGAAAGCGGAATTACAATCGCTGTAGCAATGAGCACTGGTTTAAAAAAATCCCGTGACAACAAAAGCCAAATTGTTTTACTATCTGCACCAAATACTTTCCTTATGCTCACTTCTTTACTTCTTCTTTCAGCAACAAATGATGCGAGTCCGAATAATCCTAATGCAGCAATGAAGACAGCCATGCAGGCAAATATGGCAGCCATTGAGCCCCACGAATTCCATTCTTCAAAACGTTCCTGGTAATTATCTTTTACAAATGAAAAATCGAAAGGATAATCGGGATTGAGTTTTTTTGTTGCTGCTTCAATCTTTGATAATGTTTTGTGCCAATCATTATTGTTTGCAATGCGCACAAAGAAATGCGGGAAATTATTTTGTTGAAGATAAATAACCATAGGTGCGATGATGCCCGATGGATTGTTGTAAACAAAATCTTTAAATACGCCAATTACATTTTTCCCGCCGATGATATCACCAATTACTGGTTCTTTTAAATTCATTTTTTTTATCGTCGCTTCATTGATGATGCAGGCGTTTGAATCAGTTCCGAAAGAAGGATCAAAATCGCGACCTTCCAAAACAGGTATCTGCAGTGTCTTCGTCCAGTTATAACTAACATTACTTACAATCACAGAAATATCTTCACCGGGAGTTTTTCCGGGATAATCCATTCCCGTAACACTGCCACCAAAATTTATCACGTTATCATTACCTGCGCTTACGCTTTTAACACCACTGATTTTTTGCAGCTCATTTTTGAATAGGTCGAACTTGCCGCTTAAATCTCCGGTCGCATTTATATCAACAAGGTTATCCTTATCATAACCAATCGGGCGATTATGAACAAAATTTATTTGCTTGTAAACTACAATTGTAGCTACGATAAAAAATATAGAAATAATGAATTGTACTGTAACCAATATGCGACGTAAACCGCCACCTTTCTTATTAATAAAACTTCCTTTTAAAACTTTAATCGGCTTAAAACTGCTCAAGAAAAAAGATGGATAACTTCCCGCAACAAGCGCTGTAAAAATACCTGTTGCTGTCAGTAATAACCAAACCCTTCCATCATAAAAATTAAAGTCAATATTTTTTCCGGCAAGCTGGTTGAAATATGGTAAACATAACTTCGCTATAATTACAGCCAATAACATTGCAATAAATGTTATCAGCATTGCTTCACATAAAAACTGAAAGATGATGCGTTTACGTGAAGCACCAAGCACTTTTCTAACGCCTACCTCAAGGCCACGGCGTTCTGATCTCGCTGTAGCAATATTCATAAAGTTTATACACGCAATCAGTATGATAAATACGCCGAGTGCAGCCAGCATAATTAAAATGT
>JBEHXR010000271.1:0-5402 GCA_048498595.1 Bacteroidota bacterium | reverse complement strand
CTTCACATCGTCAATAATCTTTTTATTATCATCATCTGTTTCAGTTTTTTTAGCAGATACTAAAGCCATCGCATAACATGCATCGGCATTATGCGGATCAAGTGCATAAGCTTTTTGTGCAAACACAACAGCAGAATCAAAATAAATTGCTTTTACTTTTTTATCTGGCTGCCGCTCTCCTATGCTGCAGTAAAATTCTGTACATTTTACAATCGAAGAAATATCTGATGGATCTATAGCAACAATCTCTTTATATTTTTCAAGCGCATTTGCCTCATCAAACTTTAACTCAAAATCTTTTGCTTGCTTTAATAAAATATTTTTATCCTGTGCAGCAACGTTCAGTACAAATAAAGCAAGCACGATCGCAGCAACATTTTTTACAAAGTGAACAATCATCATTCTGATATTTGTCATCAACGTTTTAAATTATATTCTGCAGAAACTTCACCCTTAAAAAATGGTATGGGCGCATTCAATTTCTTTATCTTAACAGATACTTCATTTATTTTATTATAAGTTGATAAAATTTCCTGCGCCATTTCAGTTACCAATGTTTCAAGCAAGCGTGTAGGTTTATCCATTCTTCTTTTAACAAGTTCATACAGCAACGTATAATCAACGGTTTCATGCAGATGCTTAACGGGAACAACATCGGGTTTTACATAAGCAATAAGATCAACTTCAAAGTCGCCGCCTGTTTTTATTTCTTCATCATGAATGCCATGAAAGCTATGAAACTGAAGTTTTGATAATTCAATTTTCAACATTCGGCAAATCTATTGTTGAAGAAAACAAAAACCTTAAAAAATTATAGCTAAAAGCTGCAAGGGGAAGAAGGATTTAAATTTTCTTTATCAAATGAAAGCGTGCCTTTACCATTTTTAAAATTGATGATCCATATCGAATCGAAATCGTTGCCATCCCATTTCTTGCCTTTCGTATCAACACCCAACGCTTTCACAATGTTATCAATTTTATCATGCTCCCAAACAATCAGAACATAGCCATTAACTTTCTGAACAGCGTCTGCTAAATCTTTTGTATCGTCTACATCAAACTTTGAATCAATTTTTAAATTGTATTTTACTGCAAAAGGGGTTACTGTTTCGAGCATTCTTAACTGACTTGCAGATTTTCCATTATCAACTGAAGGAACAAAAACTTTATCTGGCACATTAAATTTATTATAAAGAAGAGCAGGCAATTGCACTGAACGGTTAAATCCCTGGCAGGATAAGTTATCGCCTTTATCCGGCTTTTCTGCATGACGAATGATCACAACTTTTTGCAAGCCTGAAGCATTCTTTGTTTGCGCAGAACAGCCTGTAATTAAAAATATAATTGTGCATGCAGTGAGTAAACTTTTTATAAAATTGATCATACCCATTATTTATTTTTTAAAATTTAAAAATGAATATAACAAAACCAATGCAAGATTTTTAAACAAGCATGTTTGATGCACTTTATGCACAAATTTTAAAACTATTGTAATTATATAACGGCTATTTAAAATATTCTTTAGGTTTGAACGTATGAAAAAGTTTAAGCTTTTATTATTTGCCTGTTCATTTTTTTTAGCGTCCTGCGCGCAAACAAATAAACCCATTGTTGGCGCAAATGCAGAAGTAAATCCCTATCATTTTACATCAACAAAAACATTAACATGCACACATGGGTGTGTTGCAAGCGCACATCCAATTGCAAGTGAAATTGGTTTGGCAATAATGAAACGTGGCGGCAATGCTTTTGATGCGATGATTGCCACACAACTCGCTTTAGCGGTTGTTTATCCTGCGGCCGGAAATATTGGTGGCGGTGGATTTACCGTTGCAAGAACAAGCAAAGATTCTCTGATTGCTTTAGATTATCGTGAAGAAGCTCC
This sequence comes from Bacteroidota bacterium, assembly GCA_048498595.1. Lineage (GTDB taxonomy): Bacteria > Bacteroidota > Bacteroidia > Chitinophagales > Chitinophagaceae > Parafilimonas. The sequence continues at coordinate 3,517 of JBEHXR010000271.1, read as the reverse complement.
GCTGAAAGGCAGTCGTAATATGTATATAGATTCTGCAGGAAATGCAAGAACTGACTGGTCGCAGAACGGGCATTTATCTGTTGGTGTGCCAGGTACCGTTGCAGGATTATTTGCTGAACATAAATATGCAAAGCTTCCTTTTAAAGATTTAATTCAGCCGGCAATTGATCTTGCAGAACATGGCTTTGTTTTAACGAAAAGTGAAGCGAATAGTTTGAATTATAACAAAGCAGAATTTTTAAAATACAACACGAAACCAAATGCGTTTATAAAACGTGCCGCATGGAAAGAAGGCGATACATTGTTTCAACCTGAGTTGGCAAAAACTTTAATACTAATTCGTGATTTGGGTATGAAAGGATTTTATGAAGGCACCACTGCAAAGTTGATTGTTGAAGAAATGCAGCGTGGCAAGGGTTTGATAAATTATGATGATCTGAAAAATTATGTGTGCAAAGATCGCAAGCCTGTTGAATTTGATTATCGTGGTTATGATGTGGTAAGCATGCCGCCCTCAAGCAGCGGTGGAATTATTTTGGGCGAAATGCTAAAGATGATTGAACCTTATCCTGTGCATGATTACGGTTTTCAAACAAAGAGAAGTGTACAGTTAATGATCGAAGCCGAACGCCGCGCTTATGCAGATCGTGCAGAGCATTTAGGTGATCCTGATTTTTGGAAAGTGCCCCAAAATATTTTGTTGAGCGAGGCTTATCTTAAAAAAAGAATGAGCGACTATGATTCAACAAAAGCAAGCAAGAGTGAAGATATTAAAGCTGGCAATGTGCATGAAAGCAATCAAACAACACACATAAGTATTATTGATGATGAGGGCAACATGGTTGCTGTTACAACAACATTAAATAATGGTTACGGCAGTAAAACAGTTGTTGGCGGCGCAGGATTTTTTCTGAATGATGAAATGGATGATTTTAGTATTAAGCCCGGCGTGCCGAATATGTTTGGTGCGCTTGGTGGTGATGCAAATGCAATTGCTCCCGGTAAACGCATGTTGAGTTCGATGACACCGACTTTAGTATTGAAAAACCACAAACCATTTATGGTTGTGGGAACGCCTGGCGGAACAACCATTACAACTTCTGTTTTTCAATCTATCGTTAATGTAATTGATTTTGGAATGAATGCGGAAGATGCAGTTGATAAACCAAAGTTTCATCATCAGTGGCACCCGGATACGGTTGTAATTGAAAAAGATTTTAATAAAACAACGGCGGAACAATTAAAACAAATGGGTTATAAATTAGAAACAATAGATGCTATCGGCAGAACAGAATTAATTAAAGTTTTGCCCGATGGAAAATTTGAAGTAGCCGCCGACATTCGCGGCGATGATAGTGCAAGTGGTTATTAACATGGTCAGACGCTCCAAAGCGTCAGAGCAATAACAAAAACTTTCACCAAAAAATTTTAATCATGAGTATTGAACAAACATTTTTACAATCTTCAATCAAAAGATTTAATCTTCAAAAATCTTTGGGCGAAAAAACATTTGCACAATTAGATGATAAAGATTTTTTATTCAAGCCATCGTCTGAAAGTAATTCTATTGCCATTATTGTTCAGCATTTGTATGGAAATATGCTAAGCCGCTGGACAAATTTTCTTACAGAAGATGGTGAAAAAAACTGGCGTAACCGCGATGCAGAATTTGAAGAATCTTTAAAAACAAAAGAAGGTGTTTTAAATGCATGGAATAGTGGTTGGGCTTGCGTTTTAAACACACTTGAAAGTTTAAAACCAGAAGACGTAAATAAATCTATTGCCATTCGAAGTGAATCTTTATCAGTGGTTGATGCAATTATCCGGCAAATTGATCACTACGGTCATCATGTTGGGCAAATTGTTTATATAGGAAAAATGATTAAAGACGCAAACTGGCAATCGCTGAGCATTCCAAAAAATAAAAGCGCAGAGTTTAATAAAGCAATGAGCCATAAATAACGTCTGATTTTTTGATTTATCAGACATCACCAAATTTAAATTATGTTTCCTGAAGCAGTAGTATTTGATCTCGACGGCACATTAATAGATAACAATCCTTATCACATTGAAGCATGGAAAATTTTTTATGATAAGATTGGAAAACCATTTTCAAAAGAAGAATACACAAAGAATATTAATGGCAGAATTAACCGTGATATTTTCAATTACATTTTCAGCACTACTTTAAGTCCTGAAATGATTGAAATGTATTCAAACGAAAAAGAAGCCATGTACAGGGAATTATATAAAACGCATATAAAACCGATCAATGGTTTGATTGATTTTTTAGATGAACTTGAGAAAGAAAAAATTCCGAAAGCTATTGCAACTTCCGGGCTTCCGCCGAACATAAATTTTATGTTTGAACATGTGCCGATAAAAAAATATTATGCTGATGTAATTGATGCTTCACAAATTTCAAATGGCAAACCACATCCTGAAATATTTTTAAAAGCAGCATCTGCTGTAAATGCTGATCCGAAAAATTGCGTTGCGTTTGAAGATTCTGTTGCAGGCATTCGCTCTGCAAAATCTGCAGGCATGAAAGTAGTTGGTTTAACTACAACGCATACGGCACAAGACATACACGAAGCAGATCTGATTATAAAAGATTATACACAAATTTCTTTAGCAAAATTGAAAGAACTGCAGTCCGTTTAATTTCGTTAGTTTTTCAATTAACTAAAATGAAAAAAATAATTATTCCTTTGGCTGCTTTGTTTACACTGATAAGCAGCGCATTTACGTGTGCTGATTCATCAAACAAAAAAAATGTTGCACCTGATAGCACAGGAAATGGTTTTGCCGTTGTTGAGCTGTTTACATCGGAAGGTTGCTCAAGTTGCCCGCCTGCAGATAATGCAGTTGCAAAGCTTTTAAAAGAATACAACGGCAATGTTTATGTGCTCGGCTTTCATGTTGACTACTGGGATAATTTAGGATGGAAAGATGCTTTCAGTAATGCCGATTATACAAAGCGCCAGAGAAATTATGCAAAAGCTTTTAAGCTTGGCTCTGTTTATACGCCACAGGTTATTGTAAATGGTGAAGAACAGTTTGTTGGTTCTGATGAAAACAAATTGCATGCTTCAATCAACAAATATTTAAAAGAAAGTTCTAAACAAAATTTATCTGTCAGCGCAAAAGCAAGCAACGGTACAATTAATGTTTCGTATCAAACAAATGCAATCAATAATTTAAATGTTGCCCTGGTACAATTGAGTGCTGAAACAAAAGTTCAGCGCGGAGAGAATCATGGTGCAACGCTGCATCATGTAAATATTGTGCGGGAACTGCAAACGATTTCTCTAAAAAATAATACGGGTAATGTTTCAATTAATTTACCTGCAGATTTATCAATAAAAGATTGCCAAATAATAGCATTTATACAAGATGCAAATATGAAAATTACTGTAGCTGCAAAAACAGGCATCCAATTATAACTTGAAATTTATAGAGCTTCTAAGCGTTATGGAAAAGCATCATTAGTTGAGAAACTCACAAAGCATTTTTT
>JBEHXR010000270.1:0-5414 GCA_048498595.1 Bacteroidota bacterium | reverse complement strand
TTAGCGCATAGTCTTAATGGAAGTTCTTTGGCATTGCCAAGAATACTTGCATGTATATTGGAAAATAATCAAACAGAAAACAGTATTAAGTTGCCTGCTGGTTTAAAAAATTATTTTGGAGCGGAAGAGATTACTGCCGGATAATACATGGAACATTGTACAAAAAAGGGGGGAAAAGATTGGAAAAAACGCGGAAAAGACTTAAGAAAACGCGGAAAATAGCCGGTTTTCCGCGGAGAATATTGACTGAAACGCGGAAAAAAATCAGAAAAACGCGGAATTTATTTCATTATCCGCGGAAGAAATTAAAAGAAACGCGGAGTATAACCCGTACAACGCGGAAGATTAATTCAATCGTATCATTACCCTTGTTCCCACAGGAATCATGTTGTACAATTCTTCCACATCTTTATTGCGCATGCTGATGCAGCCATCCGTCCAGTTGCGAAAACGATCGATTTGAAAATCTTCATGCGGCCATGTACCATGAATGCCGATGCCGCCACCAATCTTTGCATCGGCAGGAATTAAACCTTCTTTTTTACGTTCATTAAATTTTGCGTAATCTTCCTGCGTTGGATAATTCAGCATCATAAATCTATCCCACTTCGGATGTACTTTTTTCTCAACGATAGTAAACATGCCTTCAGGTGTTTTTTTATCGCCGGCATACAATTTATCGCGCAGATCACTATTGCCAAAAACAACCGGGTATGTTACCAGCCAGCCACGCTCATCAAATACACTCAGCTCATATTTCGTCTTATCAATTACAATATAATAATCCGAGTTACTAAGCTTTGTTGGGCGAAATGAAGCGCATAAAAACAGCAGAGCACACATTACAGCAGGCCACAACCAGTTTCTCATTACTTACCAAAAAATTTGAGGTGAATTGAAAAAAATAAAACGATAATTTTTTTTTTAGCGTGTGTTTAAAGACAAAATTTTTTTATAAAAGTTTAGTATTAAATATTATGAAATATAAAAAGCAAAAGCCCTGCTTTCGCAGAGCCTTCGCGGGACTGAACAGAAATATAATTTACCAGTTACTGAATCTTATACCTACTGTGTACGGGTACTGTTTTAGCGCATCCTGGAACATTGGTTTTATACTGTAACTTCCATATAAATGCACCGGACCCAAACCAAGTTCTGCCACATAAGCAAAACGCCATGGTGCAAGATTAAAGTCGCCGTGATCTTTTACTTTTCCGCGCTCATCACTTACCTGTTTTGTATGGCTGCCAATTTTATAACCGGCACTTACACCGGCACTGAAACTAAAACCATGATGCGCCATTGGTGTTGGGTTTATATTGATCATAAACGGTATGGTTGCATATCCAACATACAATTTATCTTTTGAAAAATTAATCGTGTCGCGATAAATGTAATCAGGGTTGTTGCTGAATGATAAATCTTCTTTATACCTGAAGTTGAACATTTCCAAACCCAAACCATATTTTAAATTCAATACATGATCTGCAACATTCAGTTTCTGCATAAACAACCAAATATTTACGTTGGATGATTTGCCTATTTTCAATTTCAGATCACTTTTATCGAAGTCCGGTCCTCCATCCGCGTGTAAAAAACTGCGGGCTTCAGGAGACGCATAATCTGTTTTGTCGTTATAGTTTGCAAAACCTAAATCAAAAATTAAATAATTGGTAGAAACTGTTCTGTGTTTGTGCGCGCCAACATCATCATATTCTTTTCTGCGCGGAAAATTAATGATGGTATAATTCTCCCGTCTTGGCGGCATACTATCATAATTCGTATTGCCTTCCCTGTGATTTCTTATGATAATGAAATTACCTACGCGTACTGTATCGCCGCTATTGCCATTGCCCGTTGTATCTGTTTGCGAAAAACCTGCTAAGCAACAAAGCATAACTATTCCAGATAATAAAATTTTTTTCATACTATTTTCTATTGTTGTTATTGTTCTTTTGTTTGTATTTGAAAATTGGCAACCTGCAGTTTGCCATCGTCATTTGCGAGATCGTTTTGTTTATTACCAAATAACCTGCCTGCTTTTTTAAACAGGTTTTTTACTTTGGTTTTGTTTAGGTCAAATGCACCTACGTGCAAAGAGTTTTGATCATCGTTTGTATTTAGTTCTTTATATGATGCCGTATAAACTTTATAGCCATTGTCGCCTCCGGTAATTTCATCCGGCGTTTGCTCATTTGCCGTTTTTTCATTTTTGCTTGATGGAATTTGTTCCATTGCCACATCATTATTTTCGGTAACAGGTTGCGGCGTTATTTGCTTAACAGTAACATCAGGCTTAACATTATTATCAATTATTTTTGGCTGATGTATTGCTGGTTTCTGTTGAGCAATTTCCGTTTCTTCATGTTTTACTGCTGCAGGCACGATTTTTTTCTTTATAACTGATTCCTGCTTTTCAATTTTATTTTGCGTTGATGGTAATATTTGTTGCGCAACTGTGTTTTGTTCGTTTATTATTTGCTGCTGAGTTGTATCAACAGGTTTTATAATCCCACTTTCTTTTGATTTAATTTCTGCTGATTGAGTAATTGCAACCGAATGTATTTGTTTAGGTTTTTCCATCAGCCAAAAACCAACTGCACACACGCCTATAAATATTGCTGCTGCTGCAAATCGCCACGACCTTAAATAAATTACTCTTCTCTTTTCTGTACGATATAAATCTTTTTTATCTCCATAACTTACAATCTCCGGCGCAAGCACAGCTTGCTTTAAAGTAGTAAACTCATTTTGAAATTTTGGATGTTGCAACACATACGTTTCTACTTCTTCGCGTTTTGCAGCACTTAATTCATTATCTATATACAATAAAAAATATTCCTGGTAATTGCTTTCATTTATGCTGGTGCCTTCGGTTCTTAACAACAAATCTTTATCATTAAAAACAATTTCTTCAGGTAAAGATTTTGTTTGCAGCAACATGTCAAGCTCAATTGCCAAATCAGTATTTTGCTGAACAAAATTTTCTACTGCAAGCTTTGTTTCTGCATCAAGCTCATTATCTGCATACAGTAAAAAATATTCTTCGTAATTGTTTCTGTTAATCGTTTTCATTTCTTACAGTTTAAATCATAACACATTTTCAGGTTTTACAAGATAATTTCTCAGGTTAAGCCTTGCCCTGTGCAAATACACTTTTACCTGGCTCTCATTTAGACCTGTTATCTGCCCAATCTCCTCGTAACTGTAGCCTTCATAATCTTTTAATAGTACCAAACTTTTTTGCGTTTCATTCAGCGTGTTCAGCGCATCCTGCAAACTTTTTTTAAGATTTGATACCGGCTCATTATACGTTTTTGTTTCTGCTTTAAATTCATCTTTCAAAGAAATTCTTTTCATTTTTCTTATGTGATCGATCATTTGATTATACGCCACCGTAAAAAGAAATGACTTTGATTTCTCCGCATTCACCATTTCACGATTGCGCCATAATTTTTCAAAAGCAGTTTGCACAATATCTTTTGCGTCTTCCTCATGCCGTATATTTTTCACGATAAACCGAAAAACATTGTCGGCATATAAATTCACGCACTCATTGTAGTCCCGTTCAGTCATAGTTGCGCTTTAAAAAGCTGTAAAATTAAATTCTAAAACTTATTTATAGTTGTACGCACAAAGGGCATTAATGTTACAGCCAGTTTGTTTTTTGTTTGATAAATTACAAATCAAAACATTTGTATCGTTTATTACATTCGCAAAATGCAATTAATTGAAGTTAATAATGCCGCAGCCGCAAAGGATTTCATCAAGGTAAATGTGTTGATGAACAGCGGAAATCCTAACTACATACGCCCGTTAGATAACGAGATAAATGCTGTGTTTGATACATCAAAAAATAAAAACTTTAAATATGGCGAAGCCAAACGCTGGGTTTTAAAAGATGATAATGGCAAATTGATTGGGCGCATCGCAGCATTTACGCACGAAAAATATATTAATAAAGGAACTGATTATGCAACCGGCGGCATTGGTTTTTTTGATTGCATTGATAATGATGAAGCTGCAAAGATTTTATTTGATGCTGCAAAAAACTGGTTGCAAAGCAAAGGCATGGAAGCAATGGATGGACCGATAAATTTTGGCGATCGCGATAAATGGTGGGGGTTGATGGTGGAAGGTCATGATATGCCGCCGATCTATGGCATGTCGCACAACCCGCCTTATTATGAAAAATTATTTGAGAACTACGGTTTCAAAAATTATTATAACCAGTTTTATTATGCAATGGGGGTGAAGGATCCGCTGCCGGAAAAATTTGCTGAGCGTTACGCGAAATTTAAATCAAAGCCGGGTTATGAAGCGCGGCACATCAATAAAAAAAATCTTGAAAAACATGCACAGGAATTTGCAACGGTTTATAATGCTGCGTGGGCACAACATGGCGAGGCAAAAGAAATTTCTGCAAAAGATGTAATGAAGTTGTTCAATAAAATGAAAGCGGTGATGGATGAGCGTGTTATTTGGTTTGCTTATTATAAAGATGAACCCATTGCGATGTGGATCAATATTCCGGATTTGAATGAATATTTTAAACACTTCAACGGCAAGCTTGGCTGGATTGAAAAATTGCGTTTGCTGTGGATGAAAAAAAATAACGCGTGCAGAATTTTTACAGGCATTGCATTTGGTATTGTTCCAAAATTCCAGGCGTTGGGCATTGATTCATTTATGATCTATGAAGCATCAATTCCTATTCAATCACTCAACTGGTATGATAAATACGAAATGGGTTGGGCTGGCGACTGGAACCCGAAGATGATAAACATTTATAAAAGTCTTGGCGCATCGCAAAGCCGCCGCATGATTACTTACCGTTATATTTTTGATGAAGAAAAAAATCCGTTTGAAAGACACCCGGTGATGGAGTATAAATAAGATTCAAGTGCAAGATGCTAGTTACAAGTTATTTCTTCATCCACGAAATTGTTTCTTTTATTCCCTGTTCATAGCTTGTTGGTGTAAAGTTGAAAGCTTTATCAAATTTTGATGAATCAAAAACATAAGCATATTCATTTTGATAAAGCATTTCATACAATTCTTTCATCAGCGGATTAAACCAGCTTAATATTTTCAACATAAATTTTGGGATCACCTGTACTTTTTTTGTACCACTTGTTTGCTGTGCAATCAAGCTAACAAATTCTTTACCCGTAAGTGCGGGCGAAGCCGTTGGCATGTGCCAGGTTTGTCCAAACGCTTCATCGTGCTTAGATAAAATATACAGTGCTTCAGCAGCATCAGAAGTATAAGTATATGAGTGCGGCAACTTTGCATTTACAAAAACCTGTGGCGTTTTCCCTTTTATCAATTTATCAAATGCAAGCACACCAATTACACTTTTTGCTCCGGCACTTGGTCCATAAAAATCTGCCGCACGTGCAATTAATGCTTTA
>JBEHXR010000269.1:0-5417 GCA_048498595.1 Bacteroidota bacterium | reverse complement strand
AATACAAATTACAGAACCAACTGCAATCACTGCAACAGCAAGCGCCGATTCAATCACATGTGCAGGAGCAACAACAACGCTAACAGTAAATGCAAGCGGTGGCACAGGCAATTATCATTATACATTATCGGATGGAACAAATACAACAGGTCCGCAGGATGATAATCATTTTACTGTATCAGCAGGCAATTATACTGTGCTTGTTGAAGATGATGATCATTGTTCATTCACCACATCATCAATACAAATTACAGAACCAACTGCAATCACTGCAACAGCAAGCGCCGATTCAATCACATGTGCAGGAGCAACAACAACGCTAACAGTAAATGCAAGCGGTGGCACAGGCAATTATCATTATACATTATCGGATGGAACAAATACAACAGGTCCGCAGGATGATAATCATTTTACTGTATCAGCAGGCAATTATACTGTGCTTGTTGAAGATGATGATCATTGTTCATTCACCACATCATCAATACAAATTACAGAACCAACTGCAATCACTGCAACAGCAAGCGCCGATTCAATCACATGTGCAGGAGCAACAACAACGCTAACAGTAAATGCAAGCGGCGGTACAGGCAATTATCACTATACATTATCGGATGGAACAAACACAACAGGTCCGCAGGATGATAATCATTTTACGGTATCGGCAGGCAATTATACTATAACAGTAACAGACAATAACGGTTGTACAATCAATGCTCCTGTTTTGGTTGCTGACGGTACAGAAACTTGTAATGGAATAACATCAGCAAATATTAAAAGCAGTGCGCAAAAAAATACAAAATCATCTCCGGTAAAAAATAATTTAAGCATCAATGTGTTTCCTAACCCTACTGTGAATGGCTTTACATTAAATGTAAAAACCTCTAACAGCGAAAAGATTAAAATGTACGTTACAGATGTGTATGGAAGAGTCGTTTATCAATTGCTTAATGTAAATCAGCAGAATTATTATTTTGGAAAACACTTTGGCCCGGGTGTATATTTTATAAACGTTATTCAGGGAACAAATTTTAAAACACTTAAGCTCATAAAAGAAAAGTAGTTATTTATAACTTCAAACAATCAAAGGCATCGATACAGTCTTGTTTATGATATACAGTTAAAAGCTTTTTGTTTATATCGTAAAGTTTATTATCTTTTTGCTCATTATACATTCGTACCAATTAGTTTTTGAAAGAAACTCCTAAGTCTTTACGTTATGAAAAATGCTGAAAAACCCAGACTGCTTTTTTATTTTATAATGTGTTTATTTTTTGTAACAACACAAAATTTAGAATCGAGTGCACAATCAAAAAAGCCTAATATCATTTTTATATTAAGTGATGACATTGGCTATAAAGTTCTATCCGTTAATGGCAGTCAATCTTATAATACACCTAATCTCGATTCAATGGCCCAACAAGGTATGAATTTTACGGAATGCCATGCTACACCACTTTGTTCACCATCACGTGTAATGTTGCTTACCGGTAAATATAATTTTAGAAATTATACTGCATGGGGTATTATGGATACCGGTCAAAAAACAATAGCCAATATGTTGAAGGATGCGGGTTATACAACGGGTTGCTTTGGTAAATGGCAATTAGATGGTGGAGATGCTTCTATAACAAAATTTGGCTTTGATAGTTATTGTGTATGGAATCCATTTGATACCGCTAATTATTATGGGTACAGGTATAAAAATCCTGTTCTATATACACATAAATCTTTTATCTCAGATTCTCTAACGCAAAACAAATATGGAGAAGATATTGTTGTTGATTCATTATTGAATTTTATACAAAATAATAGATCTAAACCATTTTTCATTTATTATCCAATGTTGCTGGCACATCCTCCTTTTCAACCTACACCAGATGATACGGCTTTTGCTTCATGGAATTTTCCTAAAAAAAGTGATACTTCTTTTTATACCTCAATGATAGAATACATGGATAAAAAGATTGGTGATGTAATTAATAAATTAAAGCAGTTAGGATTAAGCAAGAATACCATAATTATTTTTACTGGCGATAACGGAACACCCGCAGAAATAACAGAGCAAACAATCGATGGTGATGACATTGGTGGAAAAGACTCAACTACTGAGGCCGGAACGCATGTACCATTGATTATTGATTGTCCAAAAATTATTAAGCCTGGTTCAGTAAATAACGACTTGATCGGTTTTACAGACTTCTTACCAACTCTCGCGCATGCAGCAGGCATTCCGGTGCCGGCGAATTATGGAACGCTTGATGGAGTAGATTTTTATCCCCGGTTAAAAGGAAATCCAGGTACACCAAGGGATTGGTTGTTTTATGATTTTGATCCACACCCTGGAATAGATTCACTTAAAAGATGGGCACAAACTAAGGAATATAAATTATACGATACATCGTTGTTCAATTCAAATCGTCCGTTTTATAACATTATAACTGACCCTAACGAACTAGATTCTATTCCTCATAACATGTTAACTTCTGATGAGATTTCAATTAAACAAAAACTTCTGCAGGTAATAAATAGTTATATAAAACAAGGAACACCGATTTTAAGTAAAGCTGATATAGTAAATATTTCCGATTCTTCGGTAACGCTTGAAGATTCTATTTTGATCAATGGCGGATCAACAATAAAAAATAATGGAATTGTATGGTCTCAAAATCCTGGTCCCGTTTATCCGTCTTCTGCGCATGCTTCTGATACAACATTTATTGGTCCATTTCAATCAACAGGTAAAGGCTTAAAAGTTAATACAGTGTATTATGTAAAAGCATTTGCAAAAAACATTGCCGGTGTCTCCTATAGTAATGAGATAAAATTCAGAACCTTGTTTCACTCACCTTTAGCATTAGCTGCAACTTCTGTAAATAACACTGGTTTTATTGCGCATTGGCATTCGATAAGCGTTGCCACCAGGTATAAATTATATGTTAGTACTAAGCCGAACTTTGTAAATATTAAGCCAGGACTAATAAATCAGCAATTTAATCATGGAATTATATTACCAGCTGGTTGGGCACTAACAGGAAGTATTGGTGAAAATGATACTATTCATAATGCCGAAAGTCCAACTATTCAATTTAAAACACACGGAGCGCAATTAATAGCAAAACAATTGGGCGGGCCAGCAACAGAATTAAAATTTTGGATTAAAGGATTAAGTACTGATACATTAAGCTATTTTTTAGTAGAGGGATTTAACGGTAAAAACTGGGTGCCAATTAAAATTGTACAACCTATATCAAGAGATGGTATAACAAGAACCTTTGATTCATCATCCGGCATTCCGCTGCCGCCAAATATTATTCAATTTCGATTTACTTATTATAAATCTAAAGGCACATTGGCGTTTGATGATCTATACATAAAATACAATACAATTACGAATGCTTTTGTAAACGGATATAGTGGCTTAACTGTAAACGATACCTCATCCTTAGTAACAGGATTGAAAGCGGGCACCACTTATTATTACAGAGTTAAAGCCTTTAATTCTTACAACAATTCCGATAATTCAAATACTATTGCTGCTACAACGTGTGCATCTCCCGATTGTAATCAAAATGCAATTGCAAATGAGATTGGGAATAACATCAAGGTATTTCCAAATCCTTCATCAAAAGATTTTACACTGGTTGTTTCGAAAACGAATTCACAAGTTGAAATTGATGTAACAGATGTAAATGGTAAAACTGTTTATCAAACAAAAGACTTCAATAATCACAATTTTGTTTTTGGAAAAAACTTTGCGCCCGGAATTTATTTTGTGCGCGTGATACAAGATGGAAATTCAAAAACACTTAAGCTTGTTAAGCAATAATTTTTTGCTGATGTGAAATTATTTTCCATACACGGCAAGCATGCTTTTCAAATCTTCCAATGTATTTATTTCTGATGCGGGCTTATCTTTTCTCCATCGCTTAATTCTTGGAAAGCGAAGTGCCACGCCGCTTTTATGACGGTTGCTTGCAGCTATGCCTTCAAACGCAATTTCAAAAACGAGATCTGGTTTTACGGTGCGCACCGGTCCAAATTTTTCTAATGAATTTCTTTTCACAAAATAATCTACCTGCGCAAATTCTTTATCGGTCAATCCTGAATACGCTTTAGTAAAAGGAACAAGTTTGTCACCATCTTTTACAGCAAATGTGTAATCAGTATATAATGTGCTTCTTCTGCCGCTGCCTTTCTGCGCATATATCATTACTGCATCAATTGTCAACGGATCAATTTTCCATTTCCACCAATCGCCTACTTTTCTTCCCACTTGATATATTGATGCTTTTCGTTTCAGCATAATTCCTTCTGCATTTATATCTCTGCTGGTTGCTCTTGTCGCGGCTAATTCATCCCAATTATTAAAGTTGATGATAGGCGATAAGCGTAACGCAGGTTCATTCACATCATCAACAATTTTTTCTAAAACAGTTCTGCGCTCTTCTAATGTTCTGTTGCGAAAATCTTCGCCTTCAAATTCTAATAAATCGTAAGCAATAAAACCAACCGGTGATTCTTTTAATTGTTTTGCTGTTACATTTTTTCTGCCGATTCTTGTTTGCAATAATGCGAAAGGTAGAATTGTAAATTCATTGGTTGAGGCATTCGCATTCATTAATGAAATTATCTCGCCATCTAACACAGTTCCTTCCGGTAATTTTTGTTGAAGCATTGTGTACTCCGGATATTTGTCTGTCACTAATTCTTCACCCCGGCTCCAAACAAATAATTGATTATTGCGTTTGATGATCTCGCCACGAATACCATCCCATTTCCATTCGGCTTGCCATTCATTGGCTTCACCCAACGTTTCAGGATTTTCTTCCAGCGCATACGCTAAATAAAAAGGATATGGTTTTGAATAATCAATAATGCTTACATTCTCACTTAATAATTCATCAAACGAAGTTGTCATCGGATCCCAATTGCCGCTGATGCGATGTGCAATTACACTTGGTTCAAGCTTTACTGTTTTTGCCAACGCATTCACCATTTGTTTTTGCGATACGCCGATGCGAAAATTTCCTGTCAACAATTTATTGAACACAAAGCGTTCATCTTTATTCATCGTGCGCCAGCAACCGGTAATAAAATCTTTTTTTATTGATTCATCCTGCTTTTCAAGACTCGCTAATTTTTCTATATAAAATGATAATGATGAAGCCGTTTTTTCTTCGGTTGCTTCCGGCAATAACAAAGCGATTGTTTCCGCCATATCGCCCACCGAACCATAACATTCACTGAACAGCCAACCAGGCAAATTTCTTATTTCAATACACCATTGCGGTAATAAAGAGGAGTTCACTAAACGTCTTGGTCGTCGACCACTAAACAATGCGATCACCCAAACTTTATCTTTATCATCAGCCAAAGAAAAATAGTTGATAAGTGCATCTTGTTTCTCTAATGTTTTG
>JBEHXR010000268.1:0-5450 GCA_048498595.1 Bacteroidota bacterium | reverse complement strand
TCGCCATAGTTTTGATGTGCGATACATTGTCCGTCCGGTGCAATTAAAGAAGTTGCAGATTCCTGGAATTTGGTGGTATAATTTACACTTGCAAAATAGATCGTGTTCTCCATAGCCCGCATCATCATTGCTTTTTCATAATAAGGATTGTTTTTATTTCCCCATTCTGAAAGTTGAACACCATTAACATTGCTGCCTGTAAAATGCGGATGAAAAACAATCACTGCGCCATTTCTTGCTGCCCATCTTACAGATTCAGGATAGCGAAAACCTTCATGGCAAATTGTAATGCCCAACTTCAAACCATTCACTTCAAATATTTTTCTTTTATTGCCTGCAATCCAAATATTATCTTCAGTTGGGTCAAGTTGATTTTTTGATTGATAACCCAACACTTCACCATTTTTATCAATCACAAAAGCAACATTAAGCATGCTTTCACTAACAAACCAATCCATCGGTAATATAATTGCAATTGAATTTTCTTTTGCAATTGCACAAGCTTTTTGCAAAGCATATTGCATGTTATCCGGCGTTGATGTTTCTGTTTGAAATTCTGTTGTTGGATAACCGGGAATATAAGTTTCAGGGAAGCAAATTATTTCTGCCTGTTGTTGCGCAGCATCTTTTACTAATTTTTCTAATTGCAACAAACATTCATCAATAGAACTTGAAAATGTTGGAGATGCTAAAGCTATTTTCATAATACTGAAGATTTCAATTTGCACTAAATATAAATGGCTACCAGCCAATTTTAAAAGTATGGATATTAGGAGTTTCAAAATTATACGTGCAGGTGAAACCCGATACATTACATATTTGCTCAACAATAGATAAGCCAAGCCCGTGGCTTACAGTTGAATTATTCTGTGTATAAAATCTTTTAAACAATTGCTTTTGATCGAGCGAATGTGCAGCTCCTGTATTGCTTATTACAAGTTCATTATTCAACAACAGTTTTATGCAACCGTTATTAATATTATGCTTTGTTGCATTGCTTAAAAGATTGTTTATTAAAATTTCAGTAAGATAAAAGTTACCGGTTATCTTCCTGTCATGAATATCTTGCTGCAATTTTATATTCCTGCCTTTCCATAAGTCGCTAAACTGGTTGATTTTGTTTTCGAGCAGTTGTTTAATATCAACCGTTGTTTGTTCTGAAAACTGTTTGTTCTCAATTTTTGCCAGCAACAATAACGATTGATTGAGCTTACTTAAATTTTGCAATGCATGGTATGCACTTTGTATGGACTGGCTTTCTGCTTCAGATAATTTTTCATTCTGAATTAAAATATCAAGCTTGGATTGAATAACAGCCAAAGGTGTTTGCAATTCATGCGAAGCATTTTCTGTAAACTCTTTTAATGACTGATAATCTTGTTGCGCTTTATTTAGGGAATCGCTTAAAATTGAATTCAGATCTGTAAACTCATCAATGTTTGTCTTATTAAAATTGATTGTCTGCTTACTACTCAATTCAAACTTTTGTACGGTTTGTAATGAACTGTAAAAAGGGCGCCATAATTTTTTTAGAACAATTCTGTTGATTAAAAAAGAAACAACAAGAATGAGTAAGATTAATGAAATAGTTATCGCAAGAATTGTTTTAATTAACGCATCAGTACCGGCAAGTGATTTACTCACTGTTACAAAATACCATGTGCTGGCTGTATTAATATCAAACGCTATTGTTCGCTGTAATTCTGAATGATTTCCTGTTGAAACATAAACTGTATGTGTAAAAATTTTATTATCGTTTTTGCCGGGTGCATTAATAGGTTTATACGTTGTATATTGATCATGCACCTCTATAATGTTCGGCAAATGATTGAAATGATGTACATAGGTTTCTATCTCATTTTTTTCAATCTTCAAATCTTCATCAATTTGGCTGATGATTACATAGCGCAGTAAAACAGAAAACGCAGTACATCCTATCAAAAAAATAATAACGGTTGATATTACATTAACACGGTTATATTTTGCAAACAATCTCATTTAGGCAAACTAAATTTATAACCCATGCCATAAACAGATTTTATGTAATCTGGTGCGCCTTGCTGTAGCAATTTTTTCCTGAGATTTTTTATGTGCGTGTAAATAAAGTCATAGCTCGTAGCTACATCCATATCATCACCCCATAAATGTTCTGCAATTGCAGATTTACTGATCACTTTATTTTTATTACTGATAAAATAGATGAGCAGTTCATATTCTTTTTTGGTAAGATCTAATTCTTCATCTTTAACCGTTGCCTGTTTTTTGCTCAGGTCTATATGTAATTCATCAAACTCAATTACATTCTTTCCGTCAAAAGATTTTCTGCGGATAATGGCTGCAACTCTCGCGCCCAGCTCCGGCAAATGAAAAGGCTTGGTGAGATAATCATCCGCACCTGCATTCAAACCAATGATTTTATCATCCAAAGAATTTTTTGCAGAGATGATGATTACACCGTCCGCCTTATTATTTTTTTTCAATTCTTTTAAAATATCTAACCCGCTGCCGTGCGGAAGTGTTATATCAAGAATGATGCAGGCATAATCATACAACGAAACTTTTTCAAATGCAGCATTAAAATCATACGCAGTTTCTGTAATGAATTGTTCATTGGAAAGATATTGGCAAATGCTTTTTGAAAGTTCTTTTTCGTCTTCTATCACTAAAATTTTCATTTGCCTTAATTAATTTAGTTCAATCATTTATATCCGCAGTAAATACAACAAATGCCAAAAGTTAATTGTTTAAAATAAGTTTGTTTGAAACCGACCTGCTGCATAATAGAAAGAAACGCGTTACGATCTGGAAAAGCCTGCACAGAGTTATTTAAATATTCGTATGCCTGTTTATTTTTCGCGATCATCTTACCAAAACCCGGCGCAACGATTTTCATGTACAAATTATAAAAACCTTTGAACAAAAAAGTTTTGGGTTTTGAAAACTCAAGTATCGCAACTTTTCCTCCCGGTTTTAAAACTTTCAGCATTTCCAAAAGTCCTTTTTCAAGATGTTCAAAATTGCGCACCCCAAAAGCCACTGTGATCGCATCAAAATAATTTGCATTGAAATTTATTGTTTCGCTATCACCATGCACTAATTCAATCTTAGAAGAAAGATTTAATTTATCTATTTTTTTTCTTCCCAGCGCAAGCATGCCATCAGAAATATCAATGCCCGTTATTTTTTCAGGCTTCAAAATTTTATACGTAAGAATAGCAACATCACCGGTGCCTGTTGCTACATCTAAAATAAATTTCGGATGAACATCCTTTAATTCTTTTATTGCTTTTCTTCTCCATCCTTTATCAATTCCTGCACTTAAAAACCGGTTCAAAAAATCATAACTGCCCGAAATATCGTCGAACATTTTTGCAACCTGGCTTTTTTTATTTAGCCCACTCTGTTTATCGGGCACTATTTCATCGTGTGCATACATTGCCATACGGCGAAGGTAATTCGTTAAAAGTAAAACGTTAGCCGCATACAGTCACGGCATAATTGTTGGTTAATGTTTTCGCAAATATTTACCATATTTTTTTTAGTCGTTTAACGCTGCTTATTTTGTAATTTATCTGCAAACACATTTCATGCAAACAGGAGAAGACATAAGAATACTTAATGAAAAAATTCAGCAGGCGTCAGGCTTTACTGAAAAATTACGCAACGAGTTAAATAAAGTAATCGTTGGTCAGTTTGAAATGATTGACCGCTTATTGATCGCTTTGTTAAGCAACGGGCACATCTTATTAGAAGGTGTTCCTGGTCTTGCAAAAACACTTACTATAAAATCGCTTGCGCAGGCAGTGCACGCAAAGTTTAGCCGCATTCAGTTTACACCTGACTTATTACCGGCTGATGTGGTTGGCACAATGATCTACAACCAGCAGCGCAGTGAATTCATCGTTCGTAAGGGACCGATCTTCGCAAATTTTATTTTGGCGGATGAAATAAATCGTGCGCCTGCAAAAGTGCAAAGCGCCTTGCTGGAAGCAATGCAGGAAAAACAGGTTACGATTGGTGAAAACACTTTTAAACTTGATGAACCATTTCTTGTTTTGGCAACGCAAAATCCATTGGAGCAGGAGGGAACTTACCCGTTGCCGGAAGCACAGGTTGACCGCTTTATGATGAAGGTTATTGTTGGTTATCCGGGTAAACAGGAGGAGCAGTTAATTATCCGGCAGCAAGTGCAGGAACTTGTTTTGCCAATGGTACATAAAGTTGTCGATCTTAACGAAGTGAATGAAGCCAAGCAGTTAACAAAGCAGGTTTACATTGATGAAAAAATTGAAAAATATATTGTTGATATTGTTTTTGCCACGCGCTATCCCGAGCAATACGGATTAAACAAATTGAGAAGCATTATCAGTTATGGTGGCTCGCCAAGAGCAAGTATTAATCTTGCATTAGCAGCAAAAGCACATGCATTTTTGCGCAAGCGTGGTTTTGTAATTCCTGATGATGTAAAAACAATTTGTAAAGATGTGTTGCGTCATCGCATTGGCTTAACGTACGAAGCTGAAGCAGAAAACATCAATGCAGAAACAATTATTTCAGAAATTTTAAAAACGGTAAATGTTCCGTAAAAGTTTACAGTTTATAGTTTTCAGTTTGTAGTTATGAAAATTGGTTAAACTGAAAACTACAAACTCAAAACTCAAAACTAAACATGGAAGTAAGTGATCTTTTAAAAAAAGTGCGTTCACTCGAAATAAAAAGTAAACGCTTAACCAATCATCTTTTTACAGGCGAATATCACACAGCATTTCGCGGTCAGGGCATGGCCTTTAAAGAAGTGAGAGAATATCAGCCCGGAGATGATGTGCGTTTTATTGACTGGAACGTTTCTGCGCGTATGGGTCACGTATACAGTAAAATTTTTGAAGAAGAAAGAGAGCTGAGTGTTTATTTATTGATTGATGTAAGTGCGAGCAGTTTGTTTGGCACATTCAGGCAAACAAAAAAAGATCTGATAACGGAGATTGCGGCTGTGCTTGCTTTTTCAGCAATTACAAATAATGATAAGGTGGGTTTAATATTTTTTAGTGATAAAGTTGAAAAATATATTCCTGCGAAAAAAGGAAAAGATCATGTTTTGTATATGATGCGCGAAATGCTTACATATAAGCCGCGTTCAGGTAATACAGATATTACGAAAGCCATTGGCTATTTAAATAATGTAACAAAACATAAAAGCATTGTTTTTATTTTAAGTGATTTTGCCGATGCGGGTTATCATCAAACTTTAAAAACAGCATCTAAAAGACATGATATAATTGGCGTGCAGGTTTACGACAGGCGCGATAAAGATTTACCAAAAATTGGTTTGGTTGAAATACAGGATGCAGAAACCGGAGAAAGAATGCTCATCAATACAAACGATACGCTTACACAATACAATTATAATCGCCAGTTTAAAAAAATTCAGGATGATGCTGAGCAAAATTTTA
>JBEHXR010000267.1:0-5454 GCA_048498595.1 Bacteroidota bacterium | reverse complement strand
TAATGAAATTCAATTCTTGAATTATTTGAGCGATAAATGGCGCAAAAAATTATTTTATATCGGACAATTAAGGACAATATGAAAGTTTTTTTCATCTGGCATTTTAATTGAACCTATCTACCTTCGCTTTAAGTCTAGCTATTTTGAATTTTTTGATGACAAATTGACTTTTTAAAAAGAATATGAAGATAAATAAGTTCACACTCTCAGATGAAGATGCAGAATTCTTACCCATAATTCCCTTAAATGAAACTGATGAGCAAGATAAAAATCTTGTCGTTCCCGATATACTGCCTTTACTGCCTTTGAAAAATACAGTGCTGTTTCCAGGTGTTGTGTTACCAATAACTGTTGGAAGAGATAAAAGTATAAAAGCAGTTACTGAGGCTTACAAAAAAGATAAACTGATTGGCGTGCTTTCACAAAAAGATTCCAATGTAGAAGATCCTGCACCGGAAGATTTATGTGCCGTTGGAACAGTAGCAAAAATTGTGAAGCTGATAAAAATGCCTGATGGAGGAACAACTATAATTATACAAGGCAAAAAAAGATTTCGCGTTAGCGAGATGATTCAAACAGAACCATATTATACTGCTAAAATAATTGTGCTAAACGATGATGAATTAAAACAAGATGAACAATTTGATGCACACGCAGGTTCAATAAAAGATTTGGCTTCGCAAATAATATCTATCTCACCAAATATGCCCGCAGAGGCTTCCATCATTTTAAAAAATATTGAAAGCCCTTCATTTCTTGTAAATTTTGTAAGTAACAATTTAAACACTGATGTTAGTGATAAACAAGGCTTGCTTGAAATTGATGATTTGAAACAACGTGCAGAAAAATTAATTGAACTGCTGCACAAAGAATTGCAGTTCGCTGAATTAAAAAATAAAGTAACTACAAAAACAAGAACTGAAATTGATAAGCAGCAACGCGAATATTTTTTACAACAGCAATTAAAAAGTATTAAAGATGAATTAGGTGGTGATACGAATGAGCGTGAGCTTACTGAAATGAAGAAAAAAGCGGAAGCAAAAAAATGGAGTGATGCTGCGAAGGAAATGTTTAAAAGCAATATCGCAAAGCTTGAAAGAATGCATCCTTCCACGCCGGATTATTCTGTTATTTATAATCATCTTGATTTATTGCTTGACTTACCGTGGAATGAATACACAAAGGATAATTATGATTTGAAACATGCTTCAAAAATTTTAGATGCCGATCACTACGGCATGAAAAAAATTAAAGAACGTATTCTTGAATACATTGCTGTTTTAAAATTAAAGGGCGATATGAAAAGCCCGATACTTTGTTTTACCGGCGCACCCGGCATTGGTAAAACATCATTGGGCAGAAGCATTGCACATGCCATAGGCAGAAAATATGTGCGTGTAAGTTTGGGTGGTTTGCATGATGAAAGCGAAATACGCGGTCATCGCAAAACATATATTGGTGCAATGCCCGGTCGTATTATTCAAAATATTCGAAAAATAAAATCATCTAATCCTTTAATGGTGCTGGATGAAATTGATAAAGTGGGCGCAGATTTTCGCGGCGATCCTTCATCTGCTTTGCTTGAAGTTTTAGACCCTGAGCAAAATCATACTTTTTATGATAACTATTTAGAACTTGAATATGATTTAAGCAAAGTACTTTTCATCGCGACAGCAAATAATATTCAAAATATTCAACCTGCATTGCGCGATCGTTTGGAAATTATTGAATTGAGTGGCTATGCAGTAGAAGAAAAAATTCAGATTGCACAACAACATTTAATTCCCAAGCAAAAAGAGGCACATGGTTTAAATAAATTGAGATTAAAAATCAGCGATAAGGTTCTGCAAAAAATTATTGAGAACTATACACGGGAAAGCGGTGTGCGTGAGTTAGACAGGCAGCTTGCATCTATCATGCGTAATAAAGCAAAAGAATATTCGCTTCGAAATAAAATTGCACCCACTATTTCTTTGAATGATGTAGAAAGAATTTTAGGTACGCAGAAGTATAGCAATGAAATTTATAAAACGGCAAACATTCCCGGTGTGGCTGTTGGTTTAGCATGGACGTATGTTGGTGGTGATATTTTATTTATTGAAACCATTTTAAGTGAAGGCAAAGGTGAATTAAAACTTACGGGAAATTTAGGTAATGTAATGAAGGAAAGCGCTGCAACAGCATTAAGTTATTTGCAGGCAAACGCAAAGAAATATGGAATTGATGAATCGATGTTCAGCAAAAAAAATATTCATATTCATGTGCCTGAAGGTGCTGTGCCAAAGGATGGACCGAGTGCTGGTGTTACAATGTTGAGCTCGCTTGCTTCTGCATTTACCGGGAAAAAAATAAAGCCCTATCTCGCAATGACGGGTGAGATTACTTTGCGTGGTCAAGTGCTACCTGTTGGAGGAATTAAAGAAAAGGTTTTAGCTGCAAAACGTGCAGGGTTAAGAGAAATAATGATGTGTTATCTGAATGAAAAAGATGTAAGAGAAATTGATGCAAGCTTTATTAAAGGCATCGAATTTCATTATGTAAAAAATATGCAGCAGGTAGTTGATGTAGCGTTACAGTACTGAAAAAATTACCGCATAAAAAAAGGGAGCAATTTATTTGTTCCCTTTTTATTTTTGAAAGGCTAACGTTAACCTAACGCTACTCTTTTAAATTCAATCACCTTTAAATCTTTGTCAACACTCTTTAAATAATCTTCTACACTTTTAGCGCCATCCTTTACAAAAGCTTGTGCTAATAATGTTTGTTCTTTAAAGAATGCATTTAGTTTTCCCTGTGCAATTTTTCCAAGCATTTCATCTGTTTTTCCAGACATCTTTGGGTCTTGTTTCATTTGCTCAATCGCTATATTCCTTTCGCGCTCGATTGTTTCTGCAGGCACTGAAGCGGCATCAACAGCAACAGGGTTCATTGCTGCAATTTGCATGGCAATATCTTTTCCTGCTTCACCGGCTTCTTTATTCAATCCAACTAAAACACCCATTCTGTTTGCACCATGAATATATGAAGCAACATAAGGTGCATCAATTCTTTCAAATTTTGTAATGCCTATTTTTTCACCAATTGATGCAAGCTTATCATTTACCAAATCTGAAACTTTAGAACCATTTACATCGGCTGCATTTAATTCATCAAGGCTCTTTACATTATTTTTTATAGCAGCATCTGCAATGCTTTGTGCAAAGGCAACAAAGTCTGCATTTTTAGCAACGAAATCTGTTTCGCAACTCACACAAACAATAATTCCTGATTTATTATCATCAGTTGTTTTTGCAAGCACAACACCTTCTTTCGCTTCACGATCGCTGCGTTTTGCAGCAACTTTTTGTCCTTGTTTACGCAACCAATCTATTGCTGCTTCAAAATCACCGTTAGTTTCTGTTAATGCTTTGCGGCAATCCATCATGCCTGCGCCTGTTGCCTGGCGCAACTTGTTTATTTCTGCTGCTGATATTGTTACTGTACTCATTTATTTCTGTATTTATATTTTGAAAAAGGCTGCGAACAGCAGCCTTAATAATGTATAATAAAATAGACTGAATTATCTTGGACCTCCGCCGCCACCGCCCGCAGGTCTGCGGCTTGGAACACGACGTTTGGTTACACCACCACGAACTTTTCCGCCATCTCCGCTGCCACTACCTTGCCCGCGTCTGCGACCACCTTCAGCTTCAGCCTCTGCCTGTAAACGTGCAGCTTTTTTTTCTGCTTCGTTATCCCCTTCTTCAGTTGGCATATTTGTTTCTTCGTCTTTTGCTGCTTGTCTTTCAGCCAAACCTTCTGCAATTACAGCAGTGATATAATTTGTAATGATAGCGATTGATTTTGTTGCATCATCATTGGCAGGAATTGCATAATCAACTTTATTAGGGTCGCTGTTAGTATCAACCATTCCAAAAGTTGTAATGCCTAAGCGCTTTGCTTCTGCTAACGCAATATGTTCATGACCTATATCAACAAGAAATAGCGCTGCCGGTAAACGACCTAACTGGGCAATACCACCCAACACTTTTTCCATTTTTTCCTTATCACGGCTCAATGTTAAACGTTCTTTTTTTGTAAGGCTTTCTGCGCTGCCATCGCTCAGCATTTTTTCAATGCTCTGCATTTTCTTTACGCTCTTGCGAACCGTATTGAAATTGGTAAGCATTCCACCTAACCAACGTTCAGTTGCAAAAGGCATGTTTACACGCTTTGCGCATTCTGTAACAATTTCTTTTGCCTGCTTCTTGGTTGCAACAAACATTATTTTCTTACCACTTTTCGCAATTTGTTTTAAAGCAGCAGAAGCATCCTGTAAGCAATCAACTGTTTTGTTTAAATCGATAATATGAATGCCTTTCTTTTCTGCGAAAATGTAAGGCAGCATTTTAGGATTCCACTTCTTACGCAAGTGACCAAAATGAACACCAGCCTCGAGTAATTGTTGTTGTAATGAAGTGTTTTGTTCCATGAATTATAATTAAATGATTTGAATGATTAACGTTTAGAGAATTGATAACTGCGGCGTGCTTTTTTGTGACCGAATTTCTTACGCTCAACACCACGCGGGTCGCGCTTTAATAAACCTGCTGCTTTTAATGCAGGGCGATATTCAGGATTGATTTCAAGCAAACCACGGGCGATACCTAGCTTTGCTGCTTCAGCCTGACCTTTTACACCGCCACCGGTTGCATTAATAACCACATCAAACTTGTCGAGTGATTCGATGGTTTTAAGCGGAGACTCAACTTGATTCTGCAAATACTCAAGCGAAAAATATTGTTTATAATCTTTATCGTTTACAGTTATTTTACCGCTGCCCTTATTTATAAAAACACGGGTTACTGCTTCTTTACGGCGACCAACTGCATTTTTTTGTTTTTCCATTTTATTAATTTGAAAATTTGAAAATTTGAAAATTTGCGAATTGAATTTTCAAAATCAAACTATTTAAAATTTTAATTCTTTAGGTTGTTGTGCTTTGTGCGGATGCTCGGTTCCTGCATACACAAACAATTTTTTAAACATTTTTCTGCCGAGGCGATTCTTTGGTAACATGCCTTTTATAGCACGTTCAACAACCGCTTCAGGTCTGCGTTTCAGCAAATCTCTTGCAGCTTCTTCTTTTAAACCGCCGGGATATCCGCTGAAGTTCTGATAGAGTTTTTCATCCATTTTGTTACCGGTGAACTTTACTTTATCAGCGTTGGTTACAATTACAAAATCGCCGCAATCAACGTGAGGCGTATAATAAGCTTTGTTCTTGCCGCGCAAAATGGCTGCAATTCTTGAACACATGCGACCAACGGTTTGATTGGTGCCGTCAACAACATACCAGGTACGTTGCACGGTAGCCTCGTTCGCATGTTTTGTTGTGAAATGTAAATTACTCATTGTTTATTTTTTATTTATCGCCCGCCATCCCGGGCATAATTTTTTGGGAGCGCAAAGATG
>JBEHXR010000266.1:0-5476 GCA_048498595.1 Bacteroidota bacterium | reverse complement strand
TGAGCGCTAATACCGCTGCAGGTTTAAAATAAAGAATAGTTGCCAAATGCTGCGCAAAGTTTTTACTTTGCAACCCTTAAAAGTTTTTGTTAGAATATGGGTAGAATTTTTGAAGTTAGAAAAGCCACCATGTTTGCGCGGTGGGACAGGATGGCGAAACAGTTTACGCGCATTGGGAAAGAAATTGCGATTGCTGTAAAAGCGGGCGGACCTGATCCTTCAACGAACCCCGCATTACGTCGTGTAATGCAAAATGCAAAAAGCGTGAACATGCCCAAAGATCGCGTTGAGGCTGCAATTAAACGCGCAATGGGTAAAGAGATGGAAAACTATGAAGAGATTTTGTATGAAGGTTATGCGCCGCATGGAGTTGCATTGCTCGTTGAAACAGCAACAGATAATCATGTGCGAACAGTTGCGAATGTGAAAAGTTATTTCAATAAAGGCGGTGGTGCTTTGGGCAATAGCGGAAGTGTAAGTTTTCAATTTAAAAAAATGGGCGTGTTTAAATTGAAGCCCGAGGGTTTGAGTGTTGATGATCTCGAGTTTGAATTGATTGATCATGGCTTGGAAGAGATGGGCGAAAGCACGGATGAAAATGGGAATGATGTGTTAGTGTTGCGCTGTGCCTTTGTTGATTTTGGCAAAATGCAAAAGGCTTTGGAAGATAAAAGCATTACGCCGCTGAGTGCAGAAATAGAATGGATACCGCAAAGTACGGTGCCCGTTACGGAAGAGCAGGCAGAAGATGTAAGCAAGCTGATTGAAAAAATAGAGCAGGATGAAGATGTAAGTAAGGTGTTTCATAATATGGGATGATGTTTGCAAATTGTAAATCGTAAATTTTTAAATTTCATGGCTTCTTTAAAAGATACATTGCGCGGTACGGGAGTAGCTATCGTAACGCCATTTACTAAAAAAAGTGATATTGATTTTGATGCGCTGCACAAAATGATAGACTTTGTTATTGATGGCAAAGTTGAATATATAGTTACACTCGGCACCACCGGCGAAGCGCCTACACTTAGCAATCCGGAAAAGAAAGATGTTATAAAATATACCTATGACGCAGTAAAAAAAAGAGTTCCTGTTGTTGTAGGTATTGGAGGAAATAATACACGCGAGCTCGTTCACGAATTGGAAACATTTCCTTTGGAGGAAGCAACGGCGGTTTTAAGCACATCACCTTATTATAATAAACCTTCACAGGAAGGATTATACCAACATTATAAAACATTGGCTAAAGCATCGCCCAAACCAATTCTTTTATATAATGTTCCGGGTCGCACATCCAAGAACATTGATGCGGATACAACTATTCGCCTGGCAAATGAAGTTGAAAATATTGCAGGCATAAAAGAAGCAAGTGGTGATATGGCACAATGCATGAAAATTTTGCGTGATGCGCCAAAAGATTTCTTAGTGGTAAGTGGTGATGATGCACTGGCACTTCCTCAACTTGCATGCGGTATGCAAGGCGTAATAAGCGTTGCCGCAAATGCATTTCCAAAAGAATTTTCTGAAATGGTTCGTGCTGGTTTAAAATGCGATTTCAAAAAAGCGAAATCAATAAACGATAAATTGATTAAGGCTTATGAGTTCATGTTTGCAGAAAATAATCCTGCGGGTGTAAAAGCAATTTTATCAGAAGCGGGATTAATAAAAAATAATCTTCGTTTACCGCTTGTTCCGCTCAGCAAAAAAATAATGGATGGCGTAAAAGAATATCTTAAGAAATAAGTTGCTAAATATTTAATCCGCCACAAATACTTATTACCTGCCCGGTTATGTAAGTGCTCATATCGCTTGCCAGAAATAAAGTTAGATCTGCTACTTCTTCAGCTTTACCAAAGCGACCCAACGGAATATCTTTTAAAAAGTTTTCTGCAGCCGTTCCTTCTTTTAAATAGTGCGTCATATCTGTTTCAATAAATCCGGGTGCAATTGCATTGCAACGAATATTGCGACTGCCAAGTTCTTGTGCAATTGATTTTGTAAAACCAATTATTCCCGCTTTAGACGCAGCATAACTGCTCTGTCCCGCATTGCCACGAATACCAATTATTGAGCTCATATTAATAATGCTGCCTGCCTTTGCTTTCATCATTGGGCGTATAACCTGCTTGGTTATATTGTAAACGCTCTTGAGGTTTACATTCATTACTTCGTCCCACTGTTCCGGTGTTAATCTCAATAACAAGTTGTCTTTCGAAATACCTGCGTTGTTTACGCACACATCAACTTTTCCAAATTCTTTTACTACATCATTCACCAATGTTTCGCATTGAGAAAAATCTGCTGCATTGCTTTTATACGCTTTTGCATTTACGCCGAAAGCTTTTATTTCATTTTCTAATGCAATTGCTTTTTCGCTGCTTGAATCACTTACATAAGTAAATGCAACGTGAGCACCACTCTCACCTAATTTTTTCGCGATGGCAGATCCTATTCCCCGCGCTGCACCTGTAACAATACAAACTTTGTCTTTAACCATAAAAGAAATTAAGCTGTTAATGATTTAATTTTTGGTTTATGTTTTTTCAGTTTGCGCCTCATAATTATTGCAAAAAGCAGAAGCGCATATATACTATATGTAATTGCCTTTTGTTTATCTTTTATTAATATAACGGCTGCAATCATTACTGTTAATGCGGCCACCATCATAATAAAGCTATATTTTGCTTTCAGATAAAAATATTGCTTTTCTTCACCGTGTCTGCTAACCGATAAAGTTGTATTTACTTTTAGAATATAATGCACAAATAAAAACTGTGCAAACATTACAAAGAAAATATTACATATATACACAAGCACAGCTACTACGATAGACTTGCTCATATTTTCGATAAATGCTGAAATAGAAAACGGAAATGTAACAATAAAAAAAAGCAGCAAAAGATTAAAAAAAATTACAGTGGAATTATATTGCTTTAAAAATTTGCAAAGCGTTAAATGCCTTGACCAGGACATTCCGATAAAAAAGAAGCTTATTATAAAGGCAAAAAAATGAATTAGTGTAGGCTTTAAAAACGCTAATAAATCAATACTTGAATAATCTTTTGGAAGCTCGGGAAATTTTATTTCAAGTATTAATAAAGTAATGGCAATTGCAAAAACAGCATCACTGAAAAGAATCATTCTTTCAAGTTCAAACTCTCTCTCCAAAGATTCGTTTACTATTTCGCTCACAGCGTTGCGTTATAATTTTTGAAGAGCAAAAATATTTCTTCTACAAATTTTCTGTCATTGCTTAACCTTGGCACTTTGTGCTGACCGCCAAGCTTACCTTTTTGTTTAAGCCACAAATTAAAGACACCTTTCTTAAGTTTATGCACGATGGGCATGCGCAATGCAATGCTCTTATGTCTTTTTGCTTCGTAGTCGCTATTTAAATTTTTAAGTGAATTATCTAACTCATAAATAAATTGGTCAAGACTTTCCGGTTCTTTTTCAAATTCAATTAACCATTCATGTGCACCGTTATTTTGTTCGCTAAAGTAAACCGGGGCTGCAGTATAATCATTTACAACAGCGCCTGTTTTTTCACTGGCTGTTGCAATGGCGGCATCTGTATTATCAACAATTAATTCTTCACCAAAAGCATTTATAAAATGTTTTAATCTGCCGGTAACTTTTATGCGAAACGGTTGTAATGATGTGAATTGAATTGTATCACCAACCAAATATCTCCATAAACCTCCATTGGTTGAAATAACCGGTGCATATTGTTTTCCAATTTCCACTTCTCTTAAACCAATTGTTCGCGGACGCTGCTTTCCATATTCTTCAATCGGCATAAACTCATAAAAAATTCCGTGATTTAAAAACAGTAACATGCCATCTTCATCTAAATCATCCTGTGCTGCAAAAAATCCTTCGCTGGCGTTATACATTTCCATGTAATTAATATTATCCCCAACTAATTTTTTAAAATTTTCTTTATAGGGAAGAAACGAAACGCCGCCATGCATATATAATTCAAGATTAGGCCAAACTTCTTTTAAAGTTGATTTACCGGTAATATCAAGAATGCGTTTTATTAAAACCTGCGTCCATGTTGGAACGCCGGAAATAGAAGTAACATTTTCGTGTATGGTTGATTGTGCAAGTGTTTCAATTTTTCTTTCCCATTCATCAAGCAATGCAATTGAAAGTTCAGGCGTGCGAATCCAATGCCCCCACATGGGCATGTTCTGCATCAGCACAGCACTTAGATCACCAAAAAATGTTTCTTCATTTAATTGACTCACCTGGTGACTGCCACCAATTACCAACCCTTTACCAGTAAGCAAATTACTTTCAGGATTAAAATGATAATATAAAGTAATTACATCTTTACCCGCCTGGTAGTGACAATCTGTGAGGCTTTCTTCTGTTACAGGTATAAACTTGCTTTTATCACTGGTTGTACCACTGCTTTTTGCAAACCAATAAACCGGCGAATCCCACAACTGGTTTTGCTCGCCGTTCATTAAATTTTTTATCCAGCATTTAATATCGTCATACTCTTGTATGGGAACATTTTCTTTAAATGCTTTTATAGTAAACAGTTTTGCAAAATTGTGTTTTCTTCCGAATGATGTGTGTTGTCCATGTGTAACTAAATCCTGTAAAATTTCCCGTTGCGCTGTAAATGGATTATTCATCCACTCTTCAATATTTGCATATCTGAGACGGACTAATTTTGATATGGTTGGAGACAACAATTTCATGCCAGGCAAGGCAATTTAAGAAAATGAAATTACATTTCGAAACCGGAAAGTACTATACAGTTGATTTTTTATAATTAATTATCTTGTTTTAAACTTGCTCTATGCGAAAAATAATTTTATTGTCTGCCGTCTTTTTTAGTTGCTGTGCTTCATCTCAAAACATTAATAAAAATATTTTAGAAAAAGTTTGGAATGCAAACTGGATAGATGTTCCGAATACAGAACCGCATGGTTATGGTGTTTATCATTTCAGAAAAACTTTTACATTGAATGAAAAGCCGCAGCAATTTATTATTCATGTGTCTGCCGATAATCGTTATAAACTATATGTGAATGATTCGCTCGTTTCTTTCGGACCGGCGAAAGGAGATTTATATCACTGGAATTTTGAAACGGTTGATATTGCTTCACAGCTTCATGCAGGAAAAAATATTATAGCTGCAGTTGTTTGGAATTTTGGTGAAGAAAAACCTGCTTGGCAAATCTCTTATCGAACAGCATTTATATTACAAGGTGATACGAAAACAGAAGAAGTTATTAATACCGATGACAGCTGGAAATGCACACCGGATAAAGCTTACAGTCCGTTGCAAGCTGAACTTGTTTATTCATATTATGCGATTGGTGCCACTGAAAAAGTTGACATGAATGTTTATCCAACAAAGTGGATGAGTTTAGATTTTAATGATAATGATTGGATGAATGCACATGAAATATTTAACGGCATTCCAAAAAATGTTAATCACTGGAGCACAGGCTGGATG
>JBEHXR010000265.1:0-5481 GCA_048498595.1 Bacteroidota bacterium | reverse complement strand
GCATCGGCAGCGCCTTCCACTTCAATAAATTTTGCACCCAAACTCATTACTTCTTCTTTCACGGCAGGTCTTGTATCAAACACTTCAACAACCGCACCTAAACGGCGTGCGGTTGCAATAGCTTGTAAACCTGCAACGCCTGCACCGAGTATTAAAACCTTTGCCGGCTTGATGCTTCCTGCAGCCGTCATGAACATGGGAAAATAGCGCGGATAAATATTCGCCGCTTCCAGCACTGCCTTATAACCGGCGATATTTGCCTGGCTGCTCAACACATCCATGCTTTGCGCACGTGTGCTGCGCGGAATCATATCTAAACTAAACACCGTAATATTTTTTTCAGCCCATTGTTTCATTAAATTATAATTGAACAATGGCTGATAAACGCCGACAAGAATTGTATTTGCTTTTAACTGCGCAACATCTTGTTCGCTCAATGGATTTATCGACAAAATAATTTCTGACGAAGTGAGAATTGCAGAACGTTCAACACTGTTTATATTTTTTGATTGATAAACGTCGTCAAATGCATAAGCAGTTGCACCGGCACTTTTTTCAACCTGAACAGTAATATTTTGTTTGGTAAGCGAAGCCGTTGCTTCAGGAAGCAATGAAACTCTTGTTTCGGGAACAGGTTCTTTCAGAATGCCTATCGTCATGCGCAATGAGTTCATGGCGAAACTATCAGCTTTTATTTTATCTGCAAAATTTCGTGTATAGAGTTGTTAGAATCGGATAGTAAAATGTTCATTAGTTTTTTGTTCTTTTCTGAAAAACACAACACCGACAAAAAATAAATCTATAGTAAGCGTTACAGATTGATGTTGCTTTATTTCATTCCAGGCATCTTCCATTTCCCCGCTCCAGTGTATATCATCAAAAATAAAAATGCTTGATTCGCTTGCTTTATTTAAAAGCTGATGAAAATAATTGAGCGTTGGTTCTTTGCGGTGATTGCCATCAATAAAAGCAAAATCAACAGTTGATAATTGAGAATTGACAGTTGACAATGTTTCGTCAAAATTTCCTTCTACAATTTTTATGTTAGAAAGATTGAGTTGTTTGAAATTCTTTTTAGCAACGGCTGCAACTTCCGGCGCGCCTTCCATGGTAACAATTTTTGCATCAGGATTTGCAAACGATAAATAAGAAGTTGTGATGCCTAAAGAAGTTCCTAATTCAACAATGGTTTCAGGTTTGTAATAATGAACTATACGAAATATTAACTGGCTATATTTTTTTGGTTTAAGTGATGAATGCGCGATTGCCGAAATCTTTCTTTTATTATTTAACTGCATTCTTGAACCTGCACCAAAATCAGGAACATTGATTTCTTTGTTATCAGTTTTTAATTCTGCGCGTAATGATTCAATGTAGCGGAAACAATCAAACTGGCGCTTATCATTCAAAACATTTTTTATAAAGTCATACACAAACGGAGAATGCACACCATGACCTTTCCCATTTGATGCAGTAAACCAGTATTTAAAATATTTTAAAGCAAGTTGTGCAGATGAATACATTGAGCGAAAGTAAAATCCGAATAGTGAAATTCGAAATCCGAATATTAAGCAGCGTATTAATTCGGATTTCGAATTTTAAATTTCGCGCTTATTATTTGCGTTTCCACAATTGAAAACTGTAATCGTATGCATGTTTATCATCTTTAAAATGGTCTTCGTTTAAAACCATTTTCCATCTCTTATCATCAATCACAGGAAAGAAAGCATCTGCATCTTCAAACACATGATGCACTCTTGTGATGTAAATATTGTCAGCATCATCAATGGTTTGTTGGTAAACATGTGCACCACCGATTATCATCAATTCTTTATAATCATTTGCAGTTGCAAAAAAATCTGCATCGCGAAAATTGTTTACTACTACAACGCCATCAGCCTTAAAAAATTTACCAGATGTAATAACAATATTTACTCTGCCATTTAAAGGTTTATTGCCAAGCGCTTCAAAGGTTTTTCTGCCCATCAATACCGGCATTGCCCATGTAATGTTTTTAAAAAACTTCATGTCGTTTGGTAAATGCCAAAGCAATTGATTGTTTTTACCGATGGCATTGTTTGTGGATGCAGCGACGACGAGAGATTTAATCATTGCACAAAGATTGAAGAATAAATCCGAAGAAAAGAAAATCCGAAATTCGAAAATAGAAGAACTTAAAAAATTATAAACGCATTAGCATTCGGATTTCGGATTTAAAAATTCGGATTTTAGATTACACCGCTACCGGTGCTTTTATCGCAGGATGAAACTGGTAATTCTCCAGCGTGAAATCTTCATACTTAAAATCAAAAATATTTTTCACTGAAGGATTTAATTTCATTGTTGGTAATACATATGGTTTGCGTGACAACTGCAGTTTCACTTGTTCTAAATGGTTATTATAAATATGCACATCCCCAAACGTGTGAATAAAATCACCAACATTTAAATCGCAAACCTGTGCCATCATCATCGTTAATAAAGCATAAGATGCGATGTTGAATGGAACACCAAGAAAAACATCTGCACTGCGCTGGTACAATTGACAACTTAATTTTCCATCAGCTACGTAAAATTGAAATAATGTGTGACAAGGCATCAAAGCCATCTTTGGCAAGTCCGCAACATTCCATGCACTTACAATAATTCTTCTGCTGTCAGGATTATTTTTTATTTGTTTAATGGCATCGCTTATTTGATCAATTTCAATTTTATCAGCTCCCTCCCAGCTTCTCCATTGTTTTCCATATACGGGTCCAAGCTCGCCATTTTCATCCGCCCATTCATCCCAAATACTTACGCCATTATCTTTTAGAAATTTTGTGTTTGTTTCACCGCGCAAAAACCAAAGCAGCTCATAAATAATACTTTTTAAATGAATTTTTTTGGTGGTTACTAATGGAAAACCATTATTCAAATTAAAACGCATTTGATAACCAAAATAACTTATGGTTCCTGTTCCGGTGCGGTCGGTTTTTTGTGTGCCGTTATCTAAAATAAATTGTAATAATTGCTGATATTGCTGCATGCATGCAAGTTAGTAAGAAGCTTCGACCTATAAACTTTCAGGTTTTATTTGTGAGGAAGATGTGAATTGATTATTGTGCTCAGCAAGTAAAAATATTTGTTGAAAATCGATGGGAAAATAATAATTGTAAAAAATACAATTAAAAATTTATGGTAAACCAAACAGTAACATTAAATTTGTTTGCTAAACGCAACATTGCAACCATCATGAAAAAATTTCTACTGCATATTTTTTGTTTGGCTTCAATTTTTTCTTTGAATGCTCAACCGGTGCAAATAACTATGCTTGATACATCGCATCAGCAAATCAGTAAATATATTTATGGTCATTTTGCAGAAAATTTAGGTCGATGTATTTATGATGGTTTTTGGGTTGATTCCAATTTGAATGTTCCCAAACAAGATCGCATTCGCATGGATGTTGTTGATGCATTGAAGAAAATTCATATTCCCGATTTACGCTGGCCCGGCGGTTGTTTTGCAGACCAATATCATTGGAGTGATGGTATTGGTGAAAGAAGTAAAAGACCTGTACGTGTAAACTCAATATGGGGTATGGTAAGTGATGATAATAGTTTTGGAACTGATGAGTTTTTAAAACTGTGCAACCTTCTTGATTGCGAACCATACATTGCAGGAAATGTAGGCAGCGGCACACCACAGGAAATGATGAACTGGCTCGAGTATTTAAATTTTAATGGTAAAAGTACATTGGCTGATATGCGCAGAAAGAATGGTCATGATGCGCCATATAATGTTTCGTTGTGGGGTGTTGGAAATGAAAGCTGGGGTTGCGGCGGACAAATGACGCCTGAATATTATTCTAATGAATTTAAGCGTTACGCCGAATTCTGCAAAGATTATCCCGGCACTCATTTAAAGAAAATTGCCAGCGGTTCTAACGGAGATGATTACAACTGGACCGACGTGTGTATGAAGAATATTCCTTTATGGGACATGTGGGGAATATCTATGCATTATTATACAATTGTAAACAACTGGCAGCATAAAGGCTCTGCAACCACTTTTGGTGAAGATGAATATTTTAAAGGATTGAAAAGCTGCTTGCATATTGAAGACCTGATTAATAAGCACAGTGAAATAATGGATAAATATGATCCGCAAAAAAAAGTTGCATTGGCTGTTGATGAATGGGGAATTTGGACAGATGTTGAACCCGGAACAAATCCTGCATTTTTATACCAGCAAAACAGCTTGCGTGATGCATTGATTGCTGCATCAACCTTAAATATTTTTAATAATCATTGCGACCGTGTGCGCATGGCAAATCTTGCGCAAACAGTTAACGTGTTGCAGGCGCTCGTTCTTACCAACAAAGAAAAAATGTTGCTTACACCAACTTATTATGTTTTTGATTTGTATAAGATACATCAAAACGCCACGTTAATTCCTTTGCAATTCACAAGTCCGCAATATGTTTTTAATAGTGATAGTATAAATGCTGTGAATGCATCTGCGTCAAAAGATAGTAATGGTATTGTGCATATAACATTGGTAAATCTCGATTCAAAGAAAAAAATTACAATCAACACTTCACTCCAAAATATTTCATCAAAGAATATTGAAGGCGAAATTTTAACCTCGCAAAAATTTAATGATGTAAATACGTTTGATGAACCAAACAAAGTAAAGACTGCATCCTTTTCAGATTATAAAAAAACAAACAATGCATTATCAATAGATCTTCCACCGATGAGTGTTGTGCTGATAACAATAAAATGAAAAACGAATAATGAATAATGAAAGAAAATGTGCTAAAAACAAAGAGTTATTCGTTTGCAATAAGAATTGTAAAACTTTCTCAGTATTTACAGAATAATAAAAAGAGTTCGTTCTATCGAAGCAAATACTGAGAAGTGGGACAGCTATTGGCGCTTTGATTAGAGAGGCTGAATATAGGCAAAGCAAAACTGTTTTATTCATAAACTAAGTATAGCATTAAAGGAAACAAATGAAACTGAATACTGGATTAATATTTTAAAAGATACAGATTTTATTGATGAAAAATTATTTGAAAGTTTAATTAATGATTGTAAAGAAATATTGAAATTATTAATCTCGTCAATTAAAACAGCTAAAAAAATAATAAGCATTAATCATTGTTAATTATACATTATTCATTTGATGAGCAGGTATGACAATATTAAAGAAGAAGCCTATAAAGCTAATATGCAATTGCCTGAGTTGAATTTGGTGTTATTTACATTTGGAAATGTTAGCGCTGCAGATAGAAATGAAGATGTGTTTGCGATAAAACCAAGCGGCGTTCCTTATAAAGATTTATCACCGGAAAAAATGGTGATAGTAGATTTTAACGGCAATATAGTTGAAGGCAATCTTCGGCCATCGTCAGATACATATACACATGCGGTGATGTATAAACATTTTGAAACAATTCGCGGCATTTCGCACACCCATTCAACATACGCAACC
>JBEHXR010000264.1:0-5481 GCA_048498595.1 Bacteroidota bacterium | reverse complement strand
AATTTTTCTTTTGAGTGAAGTGATAAGCGCATCACGTATTTATCAATTCCAAAAATTTTGAAATACTTTAAGTACATGTCATTCACGCCGCGAAACTCATCCGCAAATTGTTCTTTGCTGCAATAGATATGCGCATCATTCATGTGTAAACAACGCACACGCATCAAACCAAATAATTCACCGCTTTGTTCGTAACGATATACCGTTCCATATTCCGCAACACGATAAGGTAAATCGCGATAGCTTTTCGGCTCTGCTGCATATATTTTATGGTGATGCGGGCAATTCATTGATTTGAGATAATATTTTTCGCCTTCCATTTCCATGGGCGGATACATGCTGTCTGCATAATACGGCAAATGTCCACTGGTTAAATACATGCTTTCCTTGGCGATGTGTGGCGTAACAACACGCTTATAACCCGCAGCATCTTCTGTTTCTTTTGCCAGCCTTTCCAACTCTTCAATAATCACTGTTCCGTTCGGCATCCACATAATCAAACCCGGACCAACATCATCATCCATTGTATAAATACCTAACTCTTTTCCAAGCTTACGATGGTCGCGTTTCTTTGCTTCTTCCACCATCGCTAAATATTCATCCAATTCTTTTTGAGATGGAAATGATATGCCGTAAATGCGGGTAAGCTGTTTATTCTTTTCATCGCCTTTCCAATAAGCGCCGGCAATATTTGTAAGCTTGATGGCTTTTATAAAGCCGGTTGAAGGAATATGCGGACCGCGACAGAGATCAGTAAAATTTCCCTGCGTATAAAAAGTGATGTTACCATCTTCCAAATTCTGCAACAAATCCAGTTTGTATTCATCACCTTTTTGCGTGAAGTATTCAACCGCTTCTGCTTTTGGTGTTTCTTTTCTTATGTATTGATTATTCTGTTTGGCGAGTTCATTCATCTTTTTTTCAAGCGCTTTCAAATCTTCTTCCGTGATCTTTTTATCGCCCAAATCCATATCATAATAAAAGCCGTTATCAACCGGCGGACCCACCCAAAACTTTACACCGGGAAACATGCTTTCAACAGCTTCTGCCATTAAATGCGCCGTAGAATGCCAGAACGTTGATTTGCCTTCAGCATCTTCCCACTTCAACAATTTTACAGTTGCATCTTCATTAATCGGTCGCGTTGCATCATAAGTTTTTCCATTCACATTTGCCGCAATAACTTTTCTTGCTAAACCTTCGCTGATTGATTTTGCAATGTCCAGCGCAGTAACGCCGCTTTCATATTGCCTTACAGCACCATCGGGAAACGTAATATTTATCATAAATAAATTAAAAATTCAAGTGAAAATCCGAAATCAAAAATTCGAAATCCGAAATCGGGCTGCAAAAGTAAGAAATGATTGCGGAGAAGATATTATAATAAGATGTGATAGTGTGTTCTAATGCAAGCTGGCAATAAAGAGCAAAAATTGTTTCAGGATGACCTCACCTAAATCCTCTCCAAAGGAGAGGACTTCTTACACCCTAAATTTAAAAACAAACATTAAAAATTAATAAGCTCTTCTTGCCCTTCTCCTTTGGAGAAGGGTTGGGATGAGGTCGAAATAAACAATTGAAGGTTCTTCGGAACTCATGTTATTCGGCTTATTTCTCCCAAACATTATTTTCCCTATTGCTATCAGGTAATTTATTTTCCGGGTCGATGATAACCGATCTTATTTGTTGTGTTGTTGATAAATGAATTGTATGTGTGTTTCCCTGCAACCATGTTTCAACAGGTAATTTTAAAATTGTTTTTGTTCCATCATTCAAAACAATTTCAAGTGTAAAAGGCATTGCCATTTTTTGTAAATTGATAAGTGTAATATCTGCACCGTTCTTTGCATCATCATTTGTATAAGAAACACCATCAACCGCAATATCTAATTGCCAGTTATTTTGAAACCACTCTTTCCAAAACCATGACAAATCTTCGCCAGCTTCATTATTCATCGTTCTGAAAAAATCATCCGGGGATGGATGTTTAAAAGCCCATTCATTTATATATTTTGTAAATGCATAATCAAAACGGTTACTGTCTAAAATCACTTCGCGCAATAAAACCAAACCAAATGCAGGTTTAAAATACACTAAAGGATGACGATATTCTTCAGTGAGCATATCTGCACGTGCCATCATGGTTGGTGCTGTTGAATCTTTGAGCAACGGAATTATTTCATCTGCAGGATTGCCTTTGCCCGGTGCATATTCGCCATCACGCTTTGGTGCGTACTCACCATTATTAAAAGCATCTGCCGCATACACATCAATAAATGTATTAAAGCCTTCATCCATCCATGCATAACGGCGTTCATCGCTGCCAACTATCATCGGAAACCAGTTATGACCAATTTCATGCGCTGTAACCCAATACAATTCTCCGCCTTTATCGGTCCAGCCATCAAACACAATTCCGGGGTATTCCATGCCACCCGCTGTGCCTGCTTCATTCACTGCAACAGGATATGGATACACAAACCATTTTGCAGAAAAATACTCAATTGATTTTTTAAGATATTCAGTGGCTCTTCCCCATGCGCTGTCGCCGGCGCTTTCAACGGGATAAACAGACATTGCCAAACATTTTTTTGCGTTAGGCAAATTCACTTTTGCAGCATCCCAAACATAAGCACGTGAAGCACCAAAAGAAACATCACGCGTATTAAACATTTTAAAATGCCATGTTTTTATTTTTGTTGATGTTGATGATTGATTATTTACTTCATCAACAGAACGAATCATAATTGTTTTATCGCTGTTGCGTGCAGTTGATAATCGTTGCATTTGCTGTTGGGTTAAAACTTCTTTTTCATTTTGCAATTCGCCACTGCCGGCAACAATCATATCTGAAGGCACGGTAACGCTATAATCAAAATCACCATACTCGCAATAAAATTCGCCACTGCCTAAAAATGGCAATGTGCTCCATCCTTCCAAATCATCATACACACACATGCGCGGATACCACTGTGCAATCTCATACACTTTTCCATTCTTAGTATTGTAAACATCATTTCTTCCGCCAAAAGTTCCGGGTATTGTGTAATGATATTTTATATGAATGTTGATTTTGTCTTTTGACGATAATGATTGCAGTAAACGTATTTGCATTCTTGTGTCATTAATGATGTAATCCGCTTTAAAAAGTTTGCCTTTGTATTCAATCATTACACTATCGAAAATATATCCCTCCGTGTGCGGTGTTGAAGTTGCTAATGATCTGCGCCGACGAGAGGATGATAAATAATAATTTGAACGCGCATCATCTTTATAAGTATTCTGGTCAAGCTGCAACCACAATGAAGAAAGTGAATCAGGACTGTTATTTGAATAATGAATGGTTTCGCTGCAACTCAGCAAATTTGTTGTTGTATCGATGTTTGCTTTTAAAATATAATCAGCACGGTTTTGCCAATACTTTGCTCCGGGTGCACCATTCGCAGAGCGAAATTCATTTCCATTCTTTGTAAAAAAATTCTGCGCAAAAACATCATGTGCATTATACACTGATTGATTTTTTTGAGCAAATGTTGTTTGAAAAGAAATGAAGAGAACAGCGGGAAGTAGAACAAATTTGCAATTCATTTAAAAATTTCTAAGCGATAAAATAAAAACCGGCATCATGATAAATCATTATCACAATGCCGGCAAAGTAAAAAATATATTAATGAGAGGAGTTAATAAACTTCGCTACATTATCATGCAAAAGTTTTAATGACTCAGGATGTAAATAAACCATGTGACCTGAAAAATATCTATCGTACTCAATATTTTTTTGCAATGAAGCGGGCATTGGCAAATGTTGCATTTCATACTTGCCTTCAAAATAGGGCGTGCCTAAATCGAAGTAACCCGAATTCAGCATCACTTTCATATCAGGATTATAAATCATTGCCTGCGCCAAATCATTCATAACATTTGGAAAGCCAACATAACCACGGCGCTTAAAATCCCACGGATTCACATTGCCATACACCTGGAAATTCATTCCAATGCCATATTTCAAAGTCGTGCGCACATAATTATTAAATGTTGCAGTGAATGCAGCATCGATGTAAGAATCCATCGGGTCATACTGCGCATATTCACTCAGGGGGTCAATGGCTGCGCCTGAAAAACGAGAATCCAAACGACCTGTAATTTTGCTTGAATCGCCAAGCAATGTTTGTTCGAATTGCGGACCGTTGATGCGCAGATTTGCTTTCTTAATGTATTCAACCGGCAAGCCTGTATAGTTGTGCAGCTTCTCTGCAATTTGATCGAACGATGCAGCATCAAGCGAAGCGCCTTTGTTCA
Source organism: Bacteroidota bacterium (assembly GCA_048498595.1). Taxonomy (GTDB): domain Bacteria; phylum Bacteroidota; class Bacteroidia; order Chitinophagales; family Chitinophagaceae; genus Parafilimonas. Next base: position 1,182 of record JBEHXR010000264.1, on the reverse strand, counting down.
AAGCTTCAGCATAGTCATTCAATGCAAAATTCTCTACTTCATTCAAAAATGGTTCAAGCTCTGCAGGTTGATTGGGTAACTTATGGTGATACCACGCTGTTGCTGCATACGATGGCAACACTAATTCAAACGGCAAACCATCGCCCGGATTTTCACTTGTCATCTCCGTCATATTTCCATACGTTAGTAATTGAGATAACAAGATGATGCCATTAAGCGCAACACCTCTGTCAGAAAGCATGTTTGCAACAACTGCAGAACGGAAAGTGCCATAGCTTTCGCCGAACAAATATTTTGGAGAGTTCCAACGGTTATAATCTGAAAGAAATTTTGTGATGAATGAAGTGAACGCTTCGCCATCCTGGTCAATTCCAAAAAAATCTTTTCTGTCGCCCGCACCGCCAAGATCTTTTGTAATCACTTGTCCGAAACCTGTGCCCGGCGCATCAATAAAAACGAGATCGCTTGCATCTAACAAACTATAATCATTATTCACCGTTTTATATGGCGCTCTTGTGCGTGAAGTGTCTTCAAGATAAACGCGCTGCGGTCCCCATGCACCCATGTGTAACCAAATGGTTGAACTGCCCGGGCCGCCATTGTAAATAAAAGTTATGGGACGTTGTGTTGCATCTTCATCTCTTTTAAAATATGCATCATAAGACATGCTGATAATTGGCGTGTCTTGTGCATTTCTAAAAACCAAACTGCCGGCAACAGCCTGGTAATTGATGGTCTTACCTTCAACCGTAACAGACCCGTACGTAATTGAACGTTGCTGTTTTTTATAATTCACAACAGCACTGTCTAACGAATAGTCGATTTTTGCTGCAGGTTCAATTGCCTTTTTTTCCTGCGCAAAAGAAGAAAGCCCTAACACAAAAAAAGCTGTGCTGAGCAATAAAATTTTTGCTGATTTCATAATTGCTTTAAAATATTAATGTTGATGTCGTCAATGAAAAAGATGCCGCAAGTTATGTAAAACAAGGTTTGTGTTTCATCTAAATATATTTTTTCACATCATCTCAATAAAATTTGCCGCACTTCAATTCTTTAAAAACCTTAACTGTTCTTTAATTGCACATGTTACAACGCAAATTAGATTTGTAGAATGATGCGAAGGTTACTGCCAGCAATTTTATTGTTTATTTCATTTGGCGCAAGTGCACAAGACATAACAGG
>JBEHXR010000263.1:0-5486 GCA_048498595.1 Bacteroidota bacterium | reverse complement strand
AAAAAATAATGAAGCATGCGGAAGCATTAATGTGAAAGGAGCGGCACCAAGAATAGAAAACCAGATAACATATTTTCTTCCAAACCTGTCACCAAGCGGTCCGCCTAATATGGTACCTGCAGCAACGGCTAATAAAAAAGCAAATAAATAAAGCTGTGATGTTTGAACAGAAACATGAAACTTATGAATGAGATAAAATGTATAGTAACTCGTCATTGAAGCGAGATAGAAATACTTTGAAAAAATCAATACCAATAAAATAATAATGCTCGTTGTAATTCTGCCTTTTGATAGATGAACATCAGCAGTTGCATGTTTTGTTTTTGGTTTTCTCTTCAATGAAAACAAATGCGCTTTATACCAAAAGCCTAACCGGCTTAAAACAACGATGGCTAAAAATGCAAGCACAGAAAACCACAAAATACTTGACTGACCATGCGGTACAATAATTAACGCTGCAAGCAAAGGACCGATTGAACTGCCTGCATTGCCGCCTACCTGGAAAATAGATTGTGCTAATCCACGCCTGTTGCCTGCGGCCATGTATGCAACTTTTGATGCTTCGGGATGAAATATCGATGAACCAATTCCAATCAACCCAACTGATACCAACAACATTGCGTACGATGATGATTGAGATAATAAAACCAACCCAATCAAACTAAATGTCATTCCTGTTGCTAAAGAAAATGGTTGTGGTTTTTTGTCTGTATACGTTCCTACAAGTGGTTGCAATAGAGATGCAGACAATTGAAAAGTAAGCGTGATAAATCCTACCTGTGCAAAATTTAAATGAAAGGTATTTTTTACGATTGGATAGATAGAAGGAATGAGCGATTGAATCGTGTCATTTAATAAATGCGAAAAACTGATGGCTAATAAAACAGAAAATATTGTTTGTGGCTGAATTGCTTCAGCACCTGCTTGTTCAGCTTTCATAAATGAAGCCGCAAAAATACAATCGGTGTTTAAGAAAAGTAAAAGCAAAATTTACATCAGCCACAATTATTAATTTTGTACAATGAATTTTGAATACAAACATTTATTACCGGCAGATTTTAGCGATGATTCACGTGTATGGATTTATCAAAGTAGCCGTTTGTTTACAATTAGTGAAGCCTTGCATATTGAAGATATGTTGAATGATTTGGTGACGAATTGGAAAAGTCATGGCACACCTGTAAAAGGGTATGCTAATTTATTTTTTGGTCAGTTTATAATTTTAATGGCTGATGAAAATGCAACCGGCGTTAGTGGTTGCAGCATCGATAGTGTTGTGCGCATCATTCAGCAAATAGAAAAACAATTTGGTGTTGAAATGTTCAACTGGCAAAATCTTGCATTCGTTGTAAAAGATAAAGTGCAGATTATTCCGCGACAGCAATTCAGTTATGCGATAGAAAATAATTTCATTACACCACAAACATTATTTTTTAATAATGTTGTTACCAATAAAAAAGAATTAGAAGAAAACTGGATGGTTCCGGTTGAACAAAGCTGGCTGAAAACAAAAATAAAATCTGCGGTATAAAGAGCGGAAGACGGGACTCGAACCCACCACCCTCAGCTTGGGAAGCTGATGCTCTACCAGATGAGCTACTTCCGCTTTTGCACGAAAATAAAGGTTTTTAATTATTAACTATTATTCCAACTATAAACTGTCCTGTCATTGTGTCTCAATTCAATATCTTTGCAAATCAATTTTTAATGATGCTGGATTTAGTTGAAGAAAAAGTGCATGACGAAGTAAGGCAAGGCGAAGCTTTTGCGCCTTTTGCCAATGATGTAAATCAATACAACAAAAAATTTTACATAGAAAGTTATGGCTGTCAAATGAATTTTAGTGACAGTGAAATTGTTGCTTCTATTTTACAAAGCCAGGGTTTTGGCGCAACAAGAAATTTTGAAGAAGCAGATTTGGTTTTATTGAATACCTGTTCTATTCGTGAGAAAGCAGAACAAACAGTTCGTAAACGTTTAACTGAATTCAAAAAGATAAAAGAAGTAAATCCGGGATTGTTGGTTGGTGTGTTGGGTTGCATGGCAGAAAGACTCAAATCAAAATTATTAGAAGAAGAAAAACTGGTTGATATTGTTGTTGGCCCGGATGCATATAGAACACTGCCGGTTTTAATTGAAGAAGCAGAAACGGGTCAGAAATCTGTGAACGTTTTATTAAGCCGCGAAGAAACATATGCTGATATTTCTCCGGTGCGATTAGACAGCAATGGTGTTACCGCTTTTATTTCTATCATGCGTGGCTGTAATAATATGTGCAGTTTTTGCGTGGTGCCGTTTACACGCGGAAGAGAACGCAGCCGCGATGCACATTCAATCGTGAATGAAGCAAAAGATTTATTTGAAAGAGGTTATAAAGAAGTAACGTTACTCGGTCAGAATGTTGATAGTTATTATTGGCGAGATGAACAAAATAATGAACTTGTAACATTTGGAAAATTGCTCGAAAAAGTTGCACAAGTTTCGCCTGAGTTGAGAGTGCGTTTCAGCACATCACATCCAAAAGATATTACAGATGAAGTGTTGTATACAATGGCGAAGTATGAAAATATTTGCAACTACATTCATTTGCCCGTTCAAAGCGGAAGCACACGTGTTTTGCAATTGATGAATAGAACATATACGCGTGAATGGTATATCGCAAAAGTGAATCGCATAAGAGAAATTATTCCTGATTGCGGTATAAGTTCAGATATCATCGCAGGTTTTTGTACAGAAACAGAAGATGACCATACCGATACATTAAGCATTATGCAAAGCAGTGCTTATGACATGAGCTATATGTTTTTTTACAGTGAACGACCAGGCACATTAGCGGCGCGACGATATAAAGATGACATTGCCGAAGACATCAAGAAAAGAAGGCTGAAAGAAATTGTTGACTTGCAGGGAAAGCTTTCTTTTGAAAGCAATAAAAAAGATGTTGCAAAAACTTTTAAAGTTTTAATTGAAGGCGACAGTAAAAAGAGCGATGCAGAATGGAAAGGAAGAAATTCGCAAAACAAAATGATTGTTTTTCCGAAAGAAAATTATGATTATAAAAAAGGCGATTATGTTTTTGTGAAGGTGAACGGTTTTACGCAGGCAACATTAATTGGTGAAGTGGTAAAGCAACTATGAATTCAATAATCAAAAATAAATTACCAGATATTGTAAAAATATGCGAACAAATGCAGGTAAAAAGCTTGTACTTGTTTGGTTCCGGTGTTCGTGATGATTTTGATAAAAAGAGTGATTTTGATTTTTTGTTTTCATTCAAGAATGACAAGGACGGAAATCTTTTACCGCCTTATTATGATTATTTTGATTTAATGTTTGAGTTAGAAAAAATTACCGGGCGAAAGGTTGATTTGGTGGCTGAAGAAAGGATTACAAATAAATATTTTTTAAATAGAATCAGCAACGAAAAAATAAAAATTTATGAATGCTGAAACTATAAAATTTTTATATGATATTCTTGATGGCATTTCAAAAATTCGATTTCATATTCAAAATATAAATTCATCTGTTGAATTTATAAGTAATGTTACAGTTACTGATGCAGTTGAAAGAAGACTTGCAATTATTGGAGAAGCCTTATGGAAAGCATCCAAAACGGATAAATCGGTAAATGTTTCTTCTCAGAAAAGTATTATATCCCTTCGCCACATAATTATTCATGAATATGATATGATAGATAAAGGCACGCTATGGAGAATTATTCAAAATGATTTGCCTTTATTACAATCCGAGGTAGAACAAATCTTAAAAAATATAGAGAAATTATAATGGCAGAAATACAATCAATAAAAAACAGGTTTGGAATAATAGGAAACTCACCGGCGCTTAATTATGCGATACAAGTTGCCATGCAGGTTTCATCAACCGATTTAAGCGTTTTAATTGTTGGCGAAAGCGGTGTTGGTAAAGAATCATTTTCTCAAATTATACATGCATTATCAGCAAGAAAACATAATGCCTTTATTGCGGTGAACTGCGGCGCTATTCCGGAAGGAACAATAGACTCAGAATTATTTGGTCATGAAAAAGGTTCGTTTACCGGCGCAGTTGATAGTCGTAAGGGTTATTTTGAAACGGTAAGCGGCGGAACAATTTTTTTGGATGAGATAGGAGAGATGCCCATTGGTACACAGGCGCGTTTGTTACGCGTTTTGGAAACGGGAGAATTCATTCGCGTTGGTTCATCAAAAGTGCAGAAAACAGATGTGCGCGTAATTGCAGCCACCAATAAAGATTTGTACGAATCAACACAAAACAGAAAATTTCGTGAAGATTTATATTACAGGTTAAGCACAGTACCAATTCGTGTGCCTGCATTAAGAGATCGCAAAGAAGATATTCTTTTATTGTTCAGAAAATTTGTAATTGATTTTGCTGAGCGCTATAAAACAACGCCCGTTCAATTGGATGATGAGGCAAAAAACATGTTAATTAACTACTCGTGGCCGGGCAATGTGCGCGAACTAAAGAATATTGCAGAACAATTATCTGTGTTGAGCACTAATCAAACAATAACAGCAATAGATCTGCAAAAGTTTTTGCCGGAAAAAAATATAAATCGTTTGCCTGTGCTTTCTTCAACACAACATGCGCCGGCAGGCGAGTTTGCTAACGAAAGAGAAATTTTGTACAAGCTTTTTTTCGACATGAAAAAAGATGTTACAGAATTGAAGAAAATGTTTTTGGAAATTTTAAAGAACCCTGCTCTTGCAGGTAATGCCGCAGAATATTTGCAAAAAGATCATGCGCTAAATGGAAGTGAATACAACGCTCCTGTTTTTTCTTCTGCGCAATCAACCTCGCTTCCTTCAAATATACAGCAAGGAAATCAGCCCGTAATTCTTCCTCATAATGAAGAAATACATGCACATGAAGAAGTGGAAGAATCACTTAATATTAGTGATAAAGAAAAGGAACTTATTATAAAGGCGCTGAAAAAACATCGCGGAAAAAGAAAAGATGCCGCACTTGATTTAGGCATCAGCGAACGAACATTATACAGAAAGCTGAAAGAATATGATATTGATGAATAGTAAGGTGTCGACAGTCACTGGTCCGCGGTCCACAGTAAGTTATCTATGGCCCATCGTCTATGGTCTATGCTCATTAATTTTTATCACAATGCTGTTTTCTTCCTGCGGCGTTTACACTTTTCATGATGTGTCGATCGACTATTCAAAAATAAAAACGGCAAGGGTTGCATATATTGATAATAAGGCACGGTACATCAACCCGCAATTGAGCCCAAAGATTACAGATGCATTAAAACAAAAAATAAATAGTTATACAAAACTCACACTCACGAATAGTGATGATGCAAACTACCAGATAAGCGGTTATATAAGCAGGTACGATGTTTCAACTTCGGCCATCAGCTCTAATCAATCTGTAACAAACCGCTTAACAGTTGCAGCTACTATTACGTTTGTAAATACTGTGGATAATAAGACAGATAATTTTACCGTGAG
>JBEHXR010000262.1:0-5507 GCA_048498595.1 Bacteroidota bacterium | reverse complement strand
GATTTATTTCGCTATGAATAGCGTCTGCAGTCTTGTTAACTTTTATAAAATCCCAAGCGTTTAAAATTCCCGGTACATCAAAAACATTTTTTAAAATAATGTTTCTTTCATTATCAGAAAATATTGTTCCAGTAAGTATAACAATACCGCCGGTTACGTTAACCGAAATTTTATTATCCGGAATTTCGGCAGACAATCTGTTCAGAATTTCGTTTTTAATTTCGTGATCGTTTAACTGTTTTTGTTTAGGCAGATCCACCCAAACATCGACGCGAAAATGTTTAACGCTTGTAATATTTTTTACAGCTTCTTTTATTAAATGTTTTTTATAATAACGATCAACCTTGCCAGAAAGCCATGCAACACCTGCAATAACATCTATTTTAATCTCACTTGAATTAAGGGCAGGATATTGTTTGAGCGCAGTAATTATTTCTTTTTTAAGTTCAGGAGCGGTTTTCATAATATTTTAATTAGGTAAACTCTGTTTTTATTTCATAAATCCGGAATCAAAACTAAAATGCATACATCCAAAAAATATGACTACAATCATACTAACACATGATGCTAGTCGCGTTGAACGAATGCCATCATGTAGTGAACTAAGATTGAATATCACTTACCTGTTCATTGGCAGAAAAAATTGCTGTAGCTAAGAATACAAAAGTTTTGGAATTGAAAACATAGTTTTTAATTGATAAGAGTGTTGAATAAAGAGGCAATCATGCTTCCCTTTACTGACTGCCTCTTTTTTTTAATACGCGTATTCCTCTTGTTCTACTTCAAGATTATTGTTAACCATAGTAACACCTGGCGCTGCCCAGGCAGCATAACCTGCATCTTCTTTTTCAGACAAAGAAGTAACAGTGCCCGTTAGTGTAACAGTAGACCCGCTAGTTTCTGCAGAAATCCGGTTAGCATCAAGTCTTGCACTTCTTTCAAATGCAGCTTTAATTTTTTCTTTTATATCAGTAGCTGCAATTTTTGGTTTAAGCTTAATAAAATTCCAAATATTGGTTACACCTGCAAAGTTTTGAATAGCATTTTTTGCAGCTGCGCGCTGGTATTCCCATTGCACTTCGCCTTCAAGTGTAATGATGCCGTCTTCAACCTTCACTTTTATTTTGTCTTCAGGGATAGAAGTATGCAGCTTCAATGCTTTTAATACTTCTTCGGCAATCTCAGCATCTGTTCTTTTAAAATATGGCGATACACCTACCTGGATGTTGAGTGCAACAGCTTTTACGCCCGCAACATTTGCTGCTGCTTTTTCTGCTTCCAACTTTTTTGTATAGGTGTCTACTATACCGGAAAGCGTAACTACACCATCTTTTGCAGCAACACCAATTTCTGATGACTTGAGTAATGGAGTCCATTTTAATTCGTCCATTACGTCTTTTTGAATTTGAATATCTGTTTTCATAATAAAAAAGTTTTCTTTAAAATCTTTATCAAAGCTATCATCGGTTAACGCCTGAAACGATGATGGTTGTCATTCAAAAAGATGATTTTGATTCGAACTGAAGTGCTTTAGATTTTCATTTGATGAAATCTTAAACTGCTGTCATTGGTATTGAATATAAATTGGGCTTGGGTTTAAGCTGAGGATTTCTGCAGGCGTCATCAATCTGTACGGTGCAGATTTAATATCATTTTTATAAAACAATTTAAAGCCTGTAAACTGAACCGGTTCACCCGCAATCCAGGATTTATAAGTATCAATTTTTTTTGCAGGAAAACCAAATCCATCCATGTTCATTACAATTTGCACTTCGGGTTTTGTAGTAATATTTTTATAGTGTGTAACCATGGCTTTTGTAAAGCGATGCACAATAAGAATTTTTGGAGGAAGATTATACGCGCGAACAATTTGCGCTAAATAATCTGAAGTATAATTTATATCATCAGCATCAAATGTTCCTATTTCAGAACAAGGTACTGCACCATCCTTCATCGAATATTCCGGGTCGATAGCAAGATGTACTTCAGGCATTTTAAGATAAGGTAAAAGCGCAGGTATTTCCTGCATTAAACTGCAATGACCAACCTGCACATCTAATATTAAAATCGCATTGGCTTGCTTGCATAGCTCAAGTGCTTTATCAATTTGATTGAATGGCATGCGCAAACGATACATTGCATCTTTGCCGGGATTGCGTTGTGCTGTAACAGCAATATATTCGAGTGCGGGCTGAACAGGCACAGCCGTATCAGCATAAGACCATCTTTTAACTTCGGTGTTTAGCTGCTGAAGCATTACATCAGGTGATAACTCACCTAAAATTCCCATGCCCGCAGAATAGAAATTCCCATAGTAAGTAACTACTCTTTTAAACGGAAGAATGGCGCCGGGCAAAGGATACGCTGTCTTTACAGGAAATTTATTGTTGGGTTTGTTATGAACAAGATGCAGCAGTAATGTGTTATACAAAGCTGTATCAAGTTGTGTTTTGCTTGTTAACAAACTTGTGGAATCAATTGTATCGAGAGATGGAATTGAATCTTTTGCAGTAATAGCGTTTAGTTGTTGATGTGTTGTTTCAGATTTGCTGCATTGTACAATTAATAAAAAGCAGGCGCTGAAAAAGATCAAAAAAATTCTGTGGGGTTTTGAAAACATTTTTATTTTCAAATAACACAAATGCGTTGCAGGTTAAAGATGAGAAACGTCAGGCTGTTGGCTGATTGTTATCAGCGTTTTCATTTAAATGCATGATGCATTGCATACAGCAACTGCTGTGCGTTCCAGTTACCATCAACAAGAAGTCTTCGGATTGTATAAATGGAATTGCTTGCACTTTGTTTTTCTGTTAATTGAAATGCTGCTTTGTATTTGTAAACTTTTAATTGTTCTATTGCGGTATTATTCCATGCGCCGTAAGGATAAGCAAAATAATCAACAGGCTTACCTGTAATTTTTTCCAATAGTTGTTTTGGTTTTTGAAATTGAATTGCCCAGTCATCATTTGTATAATCCCTTACATCATGATGATCCCAGGTGTGACAGCCAATTGCAAATCCTTCATCACTTAAAGTTTTTACCTGTTGGCTGCTCATATAAAAATTCTTATTTAAAGAAACTGTCATTATAAAAAACACGGCAGTAAAATGGTATTGTTTTAATATAGGAACTGCATTCACAAACTGCGAAGCGGTGCCATCATCAAAAGTTATTAAAACAGGTTTTGAAGGAAGTGAATTTTTTTCATCTATATAATTTACTAACTCATCAGGTGTAATTGTATGATAGCCGCTGTCAGCAAGCAACTGCATTTGTGCACGAAATTTTTCAGGAGCAAGTATATACGTTCTTGCAGATTTTGAATCGGTAGTTAGCCAGTTATGAATTTGATGATAACACAGCACAGGAATTTCGTGCATATTCACTTGCGCATAGGATGCAGTTAACTGCAGAAACAGGATCACAAAAAAAATATTTAGCCGGAATAATTTTAAATAAAACATCTCGCAAAAATCAAATAACAAAACAAAACGTTTGCTGATTGAAGTCATGTTAAGTGAGTGACTTTAGTCACTTTCATACAGTAATATGTTTTAGAGATTTGCATTCACGAGAACTGTCGTTAGAAAGCTAAAAGTTAAATATGGATGATATAAACGAGCAAATTCAAAATTGAAAATGCTGATTGATGAAAAAGAACAAAACTATAAAAGTGCTTGAGCAAGCAACCTTAATTTTAATACTTTAAAAGAGATGCGTTTCCAGATTAGAAAGATGAAAGAAGATTTACAGCTTTTGTTAGATAAGGCGAGCGAATAAGAATTTGCAACCTGTCTTTTAATGCAACTTACATTATTGCTTCCCGCACTGATAACTTTGCTATAATATTTATTTCGTGTGTAGTGAACTTGGTATACATACATGTTGGCTTGCGCTTTAACGATTTATTCAATTAAAAATTCATCTCTCAAATTTTATTGTTCAATCAAAAAATTGCTTTGATTTTTGCAGGTAGCATATAAATAGATTTAGCACGATGAGTGAACTGAAAGTTTATAATTCATTAACAAGAGAAAAAGAAGTTTTTAAACCGATAACGCCGGCACATGTTGGCCTGTATGTGTGCGGACCAACCGTGAGCGGCGAAAGTCATTTAGGTCATGCACGGCCGTATGTAACATTCGATATTGTGTATCGCTGGCTTATGCATTTAGGTTATAAGGTTCGTTATGTGCGCAACATAACAGATGCCGGTCATTTCGAAGAAGAAGGTCGCGCCGCAGAAGATAAAATTTCTAAAAAAGCAGTGCTCGAAAAATTAGAACCGATGGAACTGGTGCAGAAATACACCAATCTTTATCATTGGGCAATGCATCGCCTAAACAATCTCGATCCAACCATTGAACCAACAGCAACAGGGCACATCATTGAACAAATCGGAATGATTGAAAAAATTATTGCAGATGGTTATGCTTACGTGGTGAATGGCTCCGTTTATTTTGATGTAAAAAAATATAATGAAGAATATACAAAGCGCGGCGAACCATATGGAATGTTGAGTGGAAGGGTTTTGGAAGAAATGCTTGAAACTACCCGCGACCTCGATAACCAGGAAGAAAAACACAATACCGCAGATTTTGCTTTATGGAAAAATGCGCCGCCTGAACACATCATGCGTTGGAAAAGCCCGTGGGGCATGGGTTTCCCGGGCTGGCATATTGAATGCTCTGCCATGAGTACAAAATATTTAGGTGAGCAGTTCGATATTCATGGCGGTGGAATGGATTTACAATTTCCGCATCATGAATGCGAGATTGCACAAAGCAATGTTTGCAACAATAAAATTCCTGCGCGTTACTGGATTCATAATAATATGATCACCATCAACGGCAGGAAAATGGGAAAGAGTTATAACAATGTAATTACACTAACACAATTGTTTAGTGGTGATCATCCCTTGTTACAACAAGCTTATCATCCAATGGTGATTCGATTTTTTATTTTGCAAACACATTATCGCTCTACATTAGATTTTAGTAATGAAGCATTGCAGGCTTCAGAAAAAGGATTAAAGCGTTTGTTTGAAGCATATGAGAATTTAAAAAAATTGTCAATAGTAAATGGTCAACAATCTGCCGATAAAGAACTTGATACAAAGGTTCATAAGTTGGTAACTGATTTCGATGAATTCATGAACGATGATTTCAGCACGGCAAAAGTTTTGGCGAATATGTTTGAGCTTGTTCCCATCATAAATGGAATAAAAGATAAACATGTTGCTGCTGATGCATTGAGCGCATCCACAATTGAATTACTTCAGCAAAAAATGAAATTATATATTGAAGATATTTTAGGATTACAAATGCATGTGGAAGGTGAAGACAATAAACTCGAAGGCATCATTCAACTTTTAATAAATATGCGTAAAGATGCACGCACTAAAAAAGATTACGCAACAAGCGATCGCATACGAAATGAACTGCTTACTTTAGGCATTCAGCTAAAGGATGAAAAAGATGGTAACATCAGTTATACTATCAATTAA
>JBEHXR010000261.1:0-5530 GCA_048498595.1 Bacteroidota bacterium | reverse complement strand
GAGCTGTAATTATCATCATCAAATTCACTGCCCGGTGCGTTTGAAAAATCTGTTGGTGCTCTGTTTGCATGTGCCCAATCTGAAACAACTACCGGGGCATTTGTGTTTTTAAAACTTTGAAATGCTAAGTCTGTACTTAATCGTGCAGAAGCACTCAGCCAAGGAAAGAACTGATAGTTTACACTGATGTCGCCAATGATATCATCTTCTCTTCCTTTTTGCCTGATGTTACCAATAAGCCAATAAGGGTTTACAGCAAATTCATTATAATAGTTTGAATATTGTGCATACTTATAATTCTGCCAGTCTTTATAACTTAACAAAGGCACATTGCTTGCAGTTTGCATCACAAGAAAAAACAAGCCACCATCATAAGAACTGGGAAATGAATTTTGAAATCCTGCTTCATTTACTACATCATAATTTTGAAGTATATAATTCAATCCATAATTAATAGAAAAATTACCATACTTCTTGCCGCCATTAAAACGAATACTTGTTCTTCTGTCAACATCATGCGGAACTAAACCCCTGATATTTGCATCTTCAATACTTACATAATAATCTTCGCCTGCGATTGATGCTGTGTTTTGAATGGTTGAACCCGTATTCCAAAATTTTACTTTGTCTTTATAATGATCTGCTGAATATGGAACCATTTGTTGTGAGCCATCTTCAAGCACGGGTCCAAGTGGTTTAATTGTGCCATCAAATGCTGGACCGTATTGCTGGTTTTCGTAAGGCACATAACCAAGATTTCCGTATTGATCTAATACTTCACCCGCACCTTGTCCAAATTGTTTTTGAAATTTTGGAAAGAAAGAAACGCGTGTTGCTTCAACGGTTGTGCTTAATGTAATGGTTGGATTTTTGGTTCCTTTTTTTGTGTTGATGATGATAACACCGTTTACTGCATCGGGTCCGTAAATCGCAGCAGATGCTGCACTTTTTAATACGGTTAAACTTGCAACATCATCGGGTGGAATAGAAGATAAATAACCCAACGGCGTTGGGGCTCCGTCAACCACAAGCATGGGTTCATTGTTACCCGTAAGCGAACGAATACCCCGGATATTAATTTTTGCATTTTCAAATACGCCGCTGTTTACGGTTGAAATATTTAAGCCGGAAATTTTTCCATTCAACGCTTGTTGAATGTTTACAGATTTGCCTGCGGTTAAAGTTTTATTACTGATGGTTGTTGTTGCATAACCTAAATCTTTCGCCTGCCGCTGAATACCTAAAGCTGTTGTTACAACAACGGTTGATAACTCTGCATTGCTGGCAACTAAAGTAACTGTGATATTTGTTTGGTTACCTACAGCAACTTCGTTTGTAATAAAACCCGTTGCGCTTACAACTAAAACATCGTTTGCATTTGCGTTAATGGAAAAAGCGCCCTGTGCATCTGCAGAAACACCTGTTTGTGTTTTTTTGATTTTTATTGTTGCGAAAGGAACCGCTTCATTTTTATCATTCACAACTTTTCCGCTAACCAGTTTCGATTGTGCTGACGTGACTATAACAGAAAAAACTAAACAGAGTAAAAAAATACTTCTCATAAATTATTTGTTTAAAGCAATTACATGGGATTTTGATAAGACTGCGAGTAATAATGATTGCAATTTTATTAGTTGTGCTGCAAGCGAAAACAGCGAATGTTACATAAACAGCGCAATTATCTATAAACAACATTTAATGTGGGTTATATGCAATTGGTACCGCAAAAGATGTGTTTTATACCTTTTATTCTATAGCTGAATATTTATTCACTTAATCAGCATTGGTAAATTCTTTTTCGGATTGTATTGTGCCATCAGAAGTAACTTTTATTACAAAAAGATTTTTATCATCTTTTAAATTTACCTGGTAACATATAGCTGAAGTATTTATTACTTCAGTAACACCGGCAATAGTTTTTTCAGGATAATTTTTTTTAATGGCAAGAAGTATATACGCCGGTAAATGGTCTTCATTATAATACCTGTCTTCTTCTAAAAATTTTTCTTTTATGTCGTAACATATCCTGTTACTGATGCCATTCATTGTAAAGAAAACAACATAACCATTTGCATCTTCATGCCATTTTATATTTTCAGCAGCGGGAAATGTTTTATTAAATAGGCTTAAAAGTTTGTTGTCTGGCTTATTATTATTTGTATAAGCAGAAACTAAAATTGCGGCAGCAACTATGAATATCGGTTTCATAAAATGTATTTAATAATGAATAGAAGAAATAATCCTAATGCAAGTTTTTACAATCTCTGTAACTGTAAAAGCGGTTTGTTATATGCAGTGAGTTAAAAATTATGAAATGAAAGAATGCAGTTTTTTTTCAGTTGGTACCATTATAAAAAGACAGGTGGTAGAAACCACCCGCGTGTTGTCAAAATGAGAATTTACAAGACTACATAGAAAACATTGTGCCGGAAAACTTATGTTATGTAACCAATAAAATTGTACATGAACGGCTGTTTATTTAAAAGAAACTATAATTAATTTTTTGCATTTCTGTTTTTCTGTTCCGCATCGATTACCATTCATAACAATAACTAAAGGTTTCGTACCTAATAACAATTTGTAGCTGTTATTCACGCATAAATTAGCTATCGTCAAAAAAAAATTAATTGCAAGTTTTAATGAGCAGGTTGTCTTTTTTTATTGCCGCAATTTTATTGTTTACAGGTTGTTTCAGAAGAGAATTTAAGCAACCCATAGCAAAAGGTTATAGTTTATATGCCTACGCTTGCCATGAAGACATGACGATAATGTACTTTGATAAATATGGCGGATTTGAAATCGTTGGCCCAACTGTTTTTGCAATGGGATATGATAAAAATTTTATTATCGCTAAACAACATCCTGCTATTTATCCGGAGAAAGAAAACAGATCAGTTACAAATTATTTTATTATTCCTTTAAATAAACCAGTTGGCTGGACTTCGCAGGATGTTGTTATGGGTCCGTTTAATGAAACACAGTTTATGCAAATGCGAACAAAACTAAAAATTGCAGATACACTTGATTTTTCTGTAATCTTTCACGACACTAAATAATTTTTATAATCCCTGATTTTATGAACAGAAAATTTCATTCGAATAAAAATTCATGCAGTTCATACCATTTTTCATGCAGTTCATACCGGGATGATTTAACGCAGCACCTTACGTTTAATTTAGTAACAGCGAAATAACATGATGCCTGTAAAAAATAAATATATTATTATCCTCATTCACATTTTGCTTTGGTCGTTGTTTGTATTTTTCTTTAGCCAGGTTTTTGATATACGTATAAGATGGCGCTTACAGCAAGGACAAAAAATCGATCCTGCAAATCCTGAAGTGCTCACCTTTCAATTCAGTGTAATAAAATCATTGTTGGTTGGTCTTGGGTTTAAACTGATATTATTTTATACCAACTATTTTTTTCTGCTGAAACGATACAGCCAAAAGAAAAATCTGCTTAAATATTTAATAGAACTTGTATTACTGATCGCCATTTGCTACACTGCTGAACAGCTAACAAAAAACGTCATCAACAGCGGCATTAAGAATATGCATTTGGATGATGTGAATGATGTTATTACTTATTATGCACGCATTAATATTGTGTTTTATATTTTGATACTTGGATTTTCGGTTCTCTATTTTTTTATAAAAGAATGGGCAAAAAACGAACGGATAAAAAACCGGTTGGCTACAGAGCAACTGGCAGCAGAGTTAAAGCTTTTAAAACTGCAGATCAATCCTCATTTTCTGTTTAACACGCTGAATAATTTATATGCTTTGGCGCAGGATTCTAATAACAAGCAACTGGCTTGCGGCATTCATACACTGGCAGGTTTAATGCGTTATATAGTTTATGAAAGTAATGAAAAATTAGTGCCGCTTGAAAAGGAAATAAATTATATAAAAGATTATCTCGAGCTTTTTAAATTAAGAATTGATAAAACGGACGATGTTGTAATTAATTTCAAAGTTTGCGGAGATACAAGAAATAAATTTATTGCGCCAATGCTTTTAATTCCGTTTGTTGAAAATGCCTGCAAACATGGTGTAAACTTCAAGCAAAAATCATTTATTGATATTAATCTAACAGTAGTAAAAGAGCAACTTAATTTTTGTATTGTTAATAGTAATCATACTAAGTATAAAAAAGAATTTGATACCGCATCGGGCATCGGACTTCAAAACGTTCATAAGCGATTAGAGCTTATTTATCCCGATAAATACAAGCTTCAAATAAAACCAGCCACACATGCCTATGAAATGAAATTACTTTTGCCCTTATAATTGTTATGAACTGTATTATAATTGATGATGAGCCGAAGGCAATCGAGATAATTGAGCGTTATGCGCTATCAACTCCTTTCTTAAATCTGTTGCAGAGTTTTCGTGATCCTATGGATGCAATAAATTTTATTCATGCAAATAAAGTTGATCTGATTTTCCTTGATATAAATATGCCAAATGTTTCCGGCGTGCAAATCGCAACATTGTTTCACGATAAAACTTCCATCATTTTTACAACAGCATATTCCAAATATGCAATTGAAGGGTTTGAATTAAATGCTGTTGATTTTTTGGTGAAGCCAATTTCATTCGACAGGTTTTTAAGAGCTATTATAAAAGCAATGGAGTTAAAACAACTGAAAGAAAACAATCTTAATACCGCAGAAAAAATTATTCCGGCTGAAAATGAAAAACCATTGTTCATTAAAAGCGGAACAAAAATTCATAAGATAAATCTATCGGATATTTTATTTCTTGAAAAAGAAGGAAATTATTTCAATATTCATTTGGTGAGCAATAAAAAAATTTTGATACGAATGAATTTCTTTGATGTGTTTCGGTATATTCCCAACAGCAGTTTTATCAGAATACACAAATCATACATCATCAATATTCAGCATATTGATACGATAGAAGGACAAACCGTAATCATCAACGGTAATAAAATTCCTATCAGCGCTGCATATAAACAGGAACTGCTGAACTACATGAAGCTGCTTTAATCAAATTTTCTGCGTTTGTGTTTGCCCGTTAAGTTATTCTTCGACAGATGATTTAATAATTTCTTATTTATTCAAAATAAGAATCTACTTTTATATCACTAACCTTCATGATATGTTATTCCGTTCAGGATACAATGAAGAAGCTGCCTCTGAAAAAATGACTAAAACCGGAAATACAAATCCAGGCACTACGAGTGAATCTTTCAATATAAACATTCCAAAAATTGATTTACCCAAAGGCGGTGGTGCATTAAAAAATATTGATGAAAAATTCCAGGTGAATGCATCAAATGGAACAGCATCTTTTTCTGCGCCGTTACCATTTTCAAAAACAAGAAATGATTTTGCGCCGGCACTTTCGTTGAATTATAATTCCGGAGGCGGCAATGGAATTTTTGGTTTGGGCTGGAATTGTGATGTGCCATTCATTCAAAGAAAAACCGACAAGCAATTACCAAAATATAATGATGCAGATGAAAGTGATGTCTTTTTATTTAGTGGTGAAGAAGATTTGGT
>JBEHXR010000260.1:0-5532 GCA_048498595.1 Bacteroidota bacterium | reverse complement strand
TCACGGACGCCTGCAACAGCGGAAAAGCCACGCATCTTTCTGCGCTAACATTGAATGCCACATTGTCAATTTGAATTTGTGGCAACTCTTTTGATATTGACTATTCAAATTTTTTTATGACAGCAACCGAAACTTATAAACAAGTTCAAGACGATTTTTCGAAAATACTTAATGCATTATTACGTGTAAAGACTATTGACGAAATTCATATTGAACGAAGAGCACCTGGCTATAAATATAATCAGACCAAAGCGATGCACGAATATTGGATTGCATTAAGCAAATATTCAGTAAGTGCTAATTTATCATTATTAGCTTTTGCTATAAATGGCAAACAACAGATATTACCAAGTAGTCTTGAATCAAGACAAGATATTATTAAATATTGCGAAATTTTTGAACAGAGAAGGGATGAAATAGTAAATATTTTTAATCGTATTATAGACAATCCGGACTTCTTATTTATTGGATATGCGGAGCCAATAACAATGGAGCAATATTTACAAAATATTATTTCAGATATTCATGATGAGGCACTAAATCTAGAATATAATTATAATCAGTACAAATCACTAAATGTTCTTCATGAAGTAAATGCTTTTTAGCGAAAGGGATCTTAAACCCGCGCAAGACGCTTACATACCAAAAGCCACGCCTCACTCTTGCGCTAATATTCTGTTTTATATTGACATTCTTAGAACAACTCGGGCAGGAAACAAATTAGTAATTGAAGGCTGCTTCAAGCATAGGGTTTGACTTAAAGCGTTTCATGTATAAGATAGAAGTAGCCAAATCCATTTCATGTTCAATCTTATCCGGAGTAACTGGTGACTCTAAAATAATAGGGACATCGAGCGGTATAAATTCTGCTATTTTTTTAAAAGCTAAAAGAACTTCAAAAGTTATCGGCTCGTGCTTACTCTGAGTATTTACAGAGCTAATATGTATCTCCTTTAATTTTTTTGAAAATTTCTTAATCATACAATATGCTTCAACCATCGTTGGATCGACTTGCCTAACATGAGCAATATCAAAGCAAAAAGATGCTTCTGGTAATCTAACAAATATTTCCTCTAAATCAACAGTTGTTCTTCCAACCTTTTTTCTTTTATCCATATTTTCTATGCATAAACAATTACCAAGCCTTTGCCAGTTTTCATAATTTGTAATTATATCAGGATGTACAATTATAGCCCATCCCTTTTGAATTATTGGTTTAAGCAAATCAATTAAATTCATTTCACTCATGAAGTTTAATTTACTCGGTGCATGAAAAGAAATGTAATCAAACTTGTCAAGGTTTAATAGATCAATTCCACTTATAAGTGCTTCAACTTCATTCTCTCTTAATGCAGACAGTTCAATTGCATTAGCTGTACTTTTATTAAGTAAATCAACAGCAAGCTGAAAATTATTTTTCGCTAATGCGCCTGTAGAAAATCCTTTTATCATTAGAAGACTCCGTATTTTAAAGTGAATTTTTTTAATGGTGTTTCTTCATAGTAAAAAACATTATCCAGAGCTTCCTGAAATAAATGAGCATTGTTTCTTGCTTCGGAAAAGAGACTATCCGAATATACATCATTTATAGGTAATCCTTCAATATGGTTTCTTACTGAGTCATTATTTAACATCTTGAGAAATATATCGTAGGCATCCAACAACTGAATTATCCATTTATCGTCTATTTGATATTTGATAAGTTCATTAACAACAAAATCGATAGCCTTAAATGAAATTATTTTACTCAAGGTAGCTTTTAATTCTTGTGATGAAATTGATGGATGGTTATAACAACTTGCACACATCAATAGCCCCTTAACAAAAATCAATTTCCTTGACATTCTAAGTTTGATATTCCTTAGAGCCCACTTCTTACCTGCTTGTTCTCTTTGCTTATTAGCGAAGTCAACACACATTGTTCGCCAAAAACGTACAATATCATTTAACAAAAATCTTGGAACAGCGAGATCTTTCCCATGGTTCGAAAGAAACGAAGAGTCGTTTGAAATGTAACGCTCTATAATTCCTAAGATAACACGACTATATGCAGTTCCCGAAGGGTCGTTAGAGTCTTCAAAACTTATTCTCTCTGACTCAAGTAAAAGTAAAATACGTTTACTTAAGTTAAAATAAGTATCATCTACTCCTCCGATATAATGAATTAAATCATGGCTGAATGTTATTTTGCTGAAAAGTCCTGAAGGTGATGGTTCTGCTAATCCAGTCTTTAAAATCTTTTGCTTTATTTTTTGACCTATTTCATAATGATTAGGATCAGATTGACCATCTACAAGCAGCGTCCAATCAACATCACTTTTAGAAGTAGATTCATCTCTTGCAATTGATCCAAAAATTACTAAATCTATGTCATTGCCAAAAGGCTTTAAGTCGTCTTCAAGAATGGTTTTAGAAATGAGTTGTTTATTTTGAAAAGATTTTTCTTTAGCAGTGAAAATATCTTTCCAATCTTTATTATTTTTTTCAGCAAAATCTTTTAAAGTCATATCTGTATGGAAGCAAATGTAATTTTACAAATCATAAAACGACGAAGAATAGGAAGTTTAATATACTTTTCTTTTGCACCCCATGTTGATAAATTTTCTTTCGCGCAAAGGCTGCGGGATTGAAATGAAAAGACCGGTGAAGATTATGTGCGTTGGCTTCCCGCATGGAGCGGGACAGGTCTGTGCCGGAATTATCTCGTGCATATTTGTTTTTTATTTGTCTCGATGAATGCTTCGCATTTGTAATGTAAAGCCCGAACTGCAGTTGATAGATAAACGAACGATGAGAGCCCCAAATAAATCGAGTTATAAGTTTTACGTTGTACGTTGTAAGTAAGAGATTGATTAGTTTTTCATAAGTATGAGATTATCTCGTGTATATTATTTTTCAATTGTCTCGATGAACCGCTTGGAGCGGTTTCCCGTTTTCACGGGAATGACGGTCGAATTTTTTGATTCGTTTTCATAATTTGAGATTCCCGATCAGGTCGGGAATGACGGTCACCTTTTTGTTTTCATAAGCTAACAGCAGATTGCTTCGTCGTTCCTCCTCGCAATGACGTTAATTCTTCGTCACTACTTCATCTAAATTCAACATAGCGTTGGCGACAACAATTAATCCCGCACGTGCGGGATTGGTTTGCCCGCTCATGCCACCACATATTTTGCATGTTGCCTCAGGATCATTTGCATATTGTGCGTAAGCCGTGTTGTACAACTGTTGCAGGGCAGCGAGTTTGGCGGGCTCAATGGGTTTATACAACATGCAGGTGTAGCCGCGGCTGATGAGCGTGGCGATGTCAGATTGCTTCGTCGCTATCGCTCCTCGCAATGACGATGGTGTTCCTCCTCGCAATGACGACGTCGTTCCTTCTGCCAATGACGATTGCATGCGTTGTGCAAAATGGCGTGCTATATCAATGTACGCAGAATCGTTGAGCGTTACCAGTGCCTGCAACGGCGTGTTGGTGCGTATGCGCCGTGCGGTACATACTTCACGGTCTGCACCGTCGAACATAATGGTGGCGGGGTAAGCGGCGGTGCGTTTCCAGTACGTGTACACAGCGCGGCGGTATTGGTCGTCGCCTTTGCTGGTAACCCAGGTTTGGTCGTTCCATGGCGATTGCCAGATGCCTGCAGGTTCCCATGGCATCACGCCCGGTCCATACATTTTATTGCACAGCAAACCGCTGATGCATAAAGCCTGGTCGCGTATTTCTTCTGCGCTTAAACGAATGCGTGGCGCTCTTTCCAACAACTTATCCTGCGGGTCTTTTTCCAGTGCTTCTTTGGTGATCTTTGAATCTTCGCGATAGGTGGCGCTCATCACCATTTCTTTGAGCAATGATTTTAAGCTCCAGTTATAATCATTCATTAATTGATAAGAAAGATAATCGAGCAGGTCTTTATTGGTAGGCTCGATGCCTTGTGTGCCGAGGTCTTCAAGTGTTTCGGCGATGCCGGTTCCAAACAGTTGTTCCCACAAACGGTTGACGATGGTTCTTGATGTGAGCGGGTTTTGTTTGCTCGTCATCCATACTGCCAAACCCAAACGATTGCGTGGTGCATTTTTTGGAAACGGATTGAGTGAATGCGGAATGTCCGGTTGGACAGCTGCACCCTTCACCAACCAATTGCCTTTTTCAAAAACATTGCTTACGCGATGCATGTAGGATGGATTATCCATCATCACCGGCGTTGTGGCAACAGAATCGTTGCAGAGTAAGTTCCAGTAAGTTTTGTTGATGTCGGCATAACCGGGTTTATCTTTTCCATCGAGCTCATGTGTGAAATAAAACCAGTCAAATAATACACCGCTTTCATCCGGTTTTTTTAAGTTAGGGTTTTCGTAAGTGAAAAATAAATCATGGTAACCTTGTGCTGGTTTGATGTCAACCTTTGTTATCGTCCAGTTCTTTGTTTTTTCAATAGGAATGGTTGCGATGTTTTTTCCGGTCGGTGCATCAAGGTGAATGGTCCAAACACCGCCGTTTGTAAATCCATTGAAGCGATAGATGAGTTCTGTTCTGTTGGTGAGATCAACATGTTTTAAACGGGCAATTGCATGGTTACGGAAGATGAGCCATTTGGTATCGCTGAGTTCGCTGTTCGTAAAACTGTCTGCACGAATTGAATTGTATGCAGGCTGCCATGTTTTTAAAAATGTATAGGCACGTTTGGCTTCTTCATCACTTGCATTTTGACGCAGCCAGTTGGTAACCTGTAAAACTTTTAAGCTGTCACCGGTTTTGTATTCACGCAGCAAAGGATAATCGGCGTATGTGTCTTCATCACGTGTGTCATTAAAGAAAGCCATGAACTTATAATAATCTTCATGCTTGAACGGGTCGTAAGGGTGCGAGTGACATTGCACGCAGGCAAAGGTTGTTCCCATCAATGCCTGCCAGGTTGTGTTCACTCTGTCAAGCACTGCTGCTGTTCTGAATTCTTCATTGTCGGTGCCGCCTTCATCGTTGGTCATGGTGTTGCGGTGAAATGCTGTTGCGATATAATCATCATCGGTTGCATTGGGCATTAAATCTCCTGCAAGTTGCAGCGTTAAGAATTTATCATATGGCATGTCTTGATTGAATGCATCAATCAGCCAGTCGCGGTATTTCCAGATGTTGCGGTTATCATCACGTTCATAACCTTTGGTATCTGCATAGCGTGCAAGGTCGAGCCACATGGCTGTCCATTTTTCGCCGTAATGTTTTGATGCAAGC
This sequence comes from Bacteroidota bacterium, assembly GCA_048498595.1. Lineage (GTDB taxonomy): Bacteria > Bacteroidota > Bacteroidia > Chitinophagales > Chitinophagaceae > Parafilimonas. The sequence goes on along the minus strand of JBEHXR010000260.1, from coordinate 299 downwards.
AATGCATCAACTAAATTATCGTATGCCTTATCGCTGTTGTCATTCAAATATTCTTGTGCGATAGAATCGGGTGCAGGCATGCCGATTAAATCCAAAGAAACACGTCTTAATAAAGTTGCTTTATCTGCTTCCGGTGCGGGAGATAAATTGTTTTGTTTGAGTTTATCATAGATGAAATAATCAATATCATTTTTTGCCCAAGTGTTTTTCTTTGCAGGAATCAAACCAAAGAATGATGCTTTTGGTTTTGGTACTTCCACTTTTTGTACCGGCACATACGCCCAATGTGTGCCCCATTG
>JBEHXR010000259.1:0-5564 GCA_048498595.1 Bacteroidota bacterium | reverse complement strand
AAATTCTTCCGTTAGCATTATTAGAAAGATCAGGCGGTATTAAACCACCGCGCATAGGATCACCACCCGTTAAAACGGGTGCAAGATATGCGCCGCTTATATCACGTTTTGTATGACAACCAGCACAATTGCCAACACTCAACACAAGATACCTTCCATACGCCGCAGTTGTGTCTGCTTTTACTGCAACAGGCACTTTGCCTGAAGGTCCGACAGGTTTTACCATATATGCTTTAACAGCATAGCCCATTAAATTCAATTTATTATCCGGCACTTTATTTTTTACAGGTTGCAATGTTCTTAAGTAAGAAATAACTGCCGTAAGATCTTCATCGCTCATGTTATGGAACGGCATAAAATCATAAACAGCTTCACCACTTGCATGCACACCATAACGCAACACTCTTGCAATTTCTTCATCACTTAAATTACCAATACCTGTTTCTTTATCGGGCGTAATATTTTTTGAGTAGATAGTTCCTACAGGCAACACAAACGCGACGCCTCCGGTAAGTGGCACTTCTTTATTTAATGCAATTAAAGAATCTGAATTTGCGGTGCTGTGACATTCCGGGCAATGTGCAAGACCGAATACAAAATGTTTTCCTCTTGCAATTACAGCAGTGTCTTTTGATGCATGAATTGCAGGATAAGGTGCATCATATTTTAAATGTTGTCTTGATGCAGTTACAATAGTTACACCCAATATCAGGGCAAGCAAAACGATACCCGTCCATTTAAAGATCTTCTTCATCATAAAATAATTTTTAATGATGCGTGAAATTAAAATCACGAAGAAGCTTTACTAAGCTATACATGTATTAACTGGCGAATACATGCAATGAATTGCGAAAATAAAATTCTAACTGTATGTGCTACGCTGAAATGCTTGCTGCATCAGCATTTCAGCGCAAAGGTTTCATCGCATTTAAAAAATAAATTAAGCATATCAACAGCAAAATAAGTTGCGCAGGTATGTAATTCGTTTTAATCATTTCATCAAAACGTTTGCACAGTTCATACATCCATTGCTTGTTATAATTTTTTTCATAAGCAAATTTTACAGCATAATTATTCAAACCAGATTCATTCATATCAATTAAAATTTATTTTATGATTTGCTTATCTACTTTAAAAAAAATAAGAAGCCTTAATAAAAAATATGCTTTGCGCTTACTTACAGCGATTGCATTCTTTATAACTTCTTTCAATGCACATGCACAAAATGTATTAGTGGGTTTAACTTCAAATGGTAGTGTTGATGGAAAAGGAACAGCTTTTTCAATCAACACCAATGGAAATAATTTTTCTGTTATACAAGGTTTTGTTGATTGGGGTAACACAGCCAATGGCAGTTTCTTTTTAAACGATGACGGATACTTTTATGGGATGACACATTTTGGTGGTACTTATAATGACGGAACGATTTTTAAAATGTCTGCTGATGGAAAAGTTACTATGCTAAAACAATTTAATTATAGTGTGGATGGCGCTTATCCTGATGGAGAATTAATAAAAGGTGCTGATGGTTATTTGTATGGAATAACTGCAGCAGGCGGTGCAAATGGTTATGGAACGATTTTTAAAATTTCTGTTGATGGAGATTTTTCCGTTATAAAACCTTTAAGTTATAGTACCGATGGCGCAGGAGCACGTGGTCATCTCACACTTGCAAAAGATGGAAATTTTTATGGTATTACTTGTACCGGTGGAAGCAATGGTGTTGGAACGATTTTTAAATTAACCCCGGCCGGCGTTTATTCTGTAATACATAACATGGTATCTGTAACGGAAGGCGGAACAAGTTATGCAAGCTTAACAGAAGGCAAAGATGGAAATTTATACGGCACTACATATTCAGGTGGCACATACGGCTTCGGAACAATTTTTAAAGTTACAACAAGTGGTACTTTAACGGTGTTGCGGCATTTGAATTCAACTGCTGATGGCACTTATCCGCAAAGCGATTTAATACAGGCAAAAGACGGAAATTTTTATGGCACTTGTTACGGAGGTGGTCAGTATGGTAATGGCACTATTTTTAAAATATCATCAGGCGGTAATTATTCTGTGGTTAAGAATTTTAGTGTAGGTGTTGATGGCGGTTACCCATACGCAGGGTTAATGCAAAATACAGATGGAAATTTTTATGGTATTACACGCGCAGGTGGAGCAAAGAGCGGCGGCACAATTTATAAATTAACAACAGCAGGTGTTTACACTGTTATTCATAACATAGATTATGCGAATGAAGGAACAACAAGTTCTTCTGTTTTGGTAAAAGGAGCAGACGGAAGTTTATATGCGATGACGAGCCTTGGTGGTGTTTTTAATTATGGAATTATTTTTAAAACTACAACCGCAGGTGCATTTACAAAGATTGCAGATTTTAATGGTGCAACATTAGGCAATGCACCGTATTCATCTTTTATAAAAGGTAACGACAGCGCTTATTATTGCACAACAACCGCAGGTGGTGCATACAATTATGGAACGATCGTAAAAATTTGCGGTGGCAAAGCAACGGTATTGCATTCTTTCAATAAGTCAACCGATGGCGGTATGCCACAAGGAGATTTGTTGCTTGCATCAAATGGTAATTTTTATGGAATGACATCGAATGGCGGAGCAAACGGGCTTGGAACTATTTTTAAAATTACACCTGGCGGCAGCTTTACGGTAATACATAATTTTAATGGTACAACTGATGGCTCAAACCCGCATGGCGGATTAATCCAGGCAAAAGATGGAAACCTTTATGGAATGACAACAGCAGGCGGCGCAAATAATGCTGGTACCATTTTTAAAATAAGCTTATCAGGTACATTTAAACTAATAAAAAGCTTTGTGTTTGCAACAGATGGTGGTGCACCAAATGGCAATTTACTTCAGGCAAATGATAATAATTTTTATGGAATTACATCAAACAGCGGGCGCGTGTTTAAACTCACAACTGCAGGTGTATATACCAACATACATACATTCAACAGCAGTACGGATGGATACAATTCTTTTGGTAGTTTAATACAAGCTGCTGATGGAAATTTATACGGTACATGCAGTGATGGCGGACAAAAAAGTGCAGGAACAATTTTTCAAATTACATTATCAGGAACATTTAAAGTTTTACGTGTATTAGATGCAACGGTTGATGGACGAATGCCGAAGGGAACTTTATTGCAGGGAGCTGATGGATTACTCTACGGCACAACAAGTATTGGCGGCACTTATAATGCAGGTACTATTTTTAAAATATCAGCAACAGGAACATATACAGTGTTGCATCACATGAATATTACAACAGATGGTGGTAACGCTTATGGCAGTTTAATTTTTGCGCCGGTAAATAATCTTGTTGCCAATGCTCAAACGGTAAATGTAAATGAAGACACTACAGTAAAAATTACATTAACAGGTTCAGGCGGTTCGCCGTTAACTTATACGGTAACAGAAAATCCAAAGCATGGTAAATTATCGGGCACCGCGCCAAAGCTTACATATAAACCTTATAAAAATTATAATGGTAAAGACCAGTTTAGCTTTACAGTAAGCGTTGGTTGTATGGCATCCGCACCTTCCGCAGTAACTATTAATGTTAAACCAATGCCGGATTCGCCTGTACTTGCACCAATCGGCAATCAAACCGCAACAGTAAATACTTTACTCACTTTCACAGCAACTGCAACAGATCCCGATAAAGGTCAAACATTAACATTCTCGTTAATTGGCGCACCTGCCGGTGCAAAGATCAATGCATCTACAGGTGTGTTTAAATGGACGCCAACCACCGCAGGCAGTTATAGTTTTAAAGTACGTGTAAAAGACAATGATACACCTGCTTTATATGATGAGGAAAAAATTACGGTAACCGTTGCAAATGCTGCTGCCGCCGTTGCAACAACAATGAATGCTGAAGTTGTAAATGCAACAGTATTTCCAAATCCTGTGGATGATAAGTTTTATGTAACACTTCAAAAGAGTGTGCCGCAATTATCGCTTAGAATAGTTAATGTAAGCGGAGTGGTAGCGTATGAAAAAATATACAGCGTTAATGCAGGCCAACCTTTAGAAGTTAATGCAGCCCAACTGCAGCGCGGAATATATTTTGTACAGTTGCAGGCAGAAACTTTTAATCAAACATTAAAATTTATAAAGAAATAAATAATTCAAACTTTAATCATGGCCGGTTTTTTAAACCGGCTTTTTTATTTTATTTGATTGAAATACATCTCTTGTTATTTAGCTTGTTTTATTACAGCACATCAAATATTTTTGCTGACTGATTTCGGGATGTAGCGCAGCCCGGTAGCGCATCACGTTCGGGACGTGGGGGCCGCTGGTTCGAATCCAGTCATCCCGACAAATGTTGAAAATCATCAATTAAAAAACTTCAAAAAATTGTATGCAAGAGTTAATTGAAAAACTAAAATCAGAAGCAGGTCTTACAGATAAACAAGCATGGCAGGCGATAACGATTGTAAAAGATTTTGCAAAAAGTAAGTTCCCTATGTTTGGCGGCGCTATCGAAAAAGCATTTGCCAAACATTCTAAAAAAGAGGATGAAGATTTTTTGGATTGATAAAATAAAAACGGCTCCGAAAACTCAGAGCCGCTTGTTGATAATAAGAAAAGATTCGAATTATTTATATTGAGGCATTAACCCTTTCGCTAATTCAACCATTTGCTTCAATCCATCTTCAGGTAAATTACCTTTTTTAAATTCTGCGAGAACATTTGGTAATTTATTTTCCATTTCCATTAAGAAATGTTCTTCAAATGCCTTTACATTTTTTACGGCAACGCCTTGCAGTAAACCTTGTGTTCCGAGATAAATTATTGCAACCTGTTTTTCTACAGGGTATGGAGAGAACTGTGCCTGCTTAAGAATTTCAACGTTACGCGCACCTTTATCAATTACAGACTTAGTTGCAGCATCCAAATCACCACCAAACTTTGAGAATGCTTCAAGTTCACGGTACTGCGCCTGGTCGAGCTTTAATGTACCGGCAACTTTCTTCATTGATTTGATTTGCGCATTGCCACCCACACGGCTTACAGAAATACCTACGTTAATAGCGGGACGAATACCTGAGTTGAATAAGTTACCTTCCAAAAATATCTGTCCATCGGTAATTGAAATCACATTGGTTGGAATGTATGCAGATACGTCGCCGGCTTGTGTTTCAATAATTGGTAACGCTGTTAATGAACCACCACCCTTTACAAGATGTCTGATGTTTTCAGGTAAGTCATTCATCTGGCTTGCCACTTTATCATTGCTGATAACTTTTGCTGCACGCTCTAATAAACGGCTGTGCAAATAGAATACATCACCAGGATATGCTTCGCGACCGGGAGGTCTTCTTAATAACAACGATACTTCGCGATAAGCAACAGCTTGTTTAGACAGATCATCATAAATGATTAATGCAGGTCTTCCGGTATCGCGGAAAAATTCGCCAATCGCTGCACCCGCGAATGGCGCATAGAACTGTTGAGGTGCAGGGTCACTTGCAGAAGCTGCAACAATAGTTGTATAAGCTAACGCACCATTATCTTCCAGC
>JBEHXR010000258.1:0-5611 GCA_048498595.1 Bacteroidota bacterium | reverse complement strand
GGTTTTGATGCAGCAACAATACCTGCACCTGCCTGGTAATGCAGGGCATTTTCTTTACTTAAAAATGTGCGAATCATAATTGCCTGGTTGCAGCTTCCATCGAAGCCCATAAAACCAATGCAACCTGCATAATAACCACGTGGTGTTGGTTCGTATTCATCAATTAACTGCATCGCTTTAAATTTTGGTGCACCGCTTAATGTGCCTTGTGGAAAAGTGAGTGCCAGTAAATCGAATGGATTTGCATTTGCGCGAATGTTGCCACATACTTCGCTTACAAGATGTATTACATGCGAATAATAATGTACTTGCCGGAAATAATGTACAGTCACATCATCGCAACACCTGCTTAAATCATTTCTTGCCAAATCAACCAGCATGGTATGCTCTGCATTTTCTTTTGCATCTTTTAATAATTCTTCAGTGAGCACTTTATCTTTCTCATCATTGCCGGTGCGTTTAAACGTTCCTGCAATTGGATGCACAACTGCTTTTCCATTTTTTATGATGAGTTGAGATTCCGGACTTGAACCAAACAATTTATAATCGCCATAATCAAAGTAAAATAAGTAAGGAGATGGATTAATGCTGCGCAATGCACGATATACATTAAAGTCATCACCAATAAATTTTTGATTATATCTTCTGCTTAAAACAATTTGAAAAACATCACCGCGATAACAACTGCTGATTCCTTTCTTCACCATTTCTTTATAATCATCATCACTCATGTTTGCTGTTTCCGCAGAGTTTATTTTGAAAGGATAAACAGGAACATTTTTGCTGGTGATGAGTGATTCGATTATTTCAATCTCACTATTCAAGCCATTAATAATATTCTCACACAAATACATTTCATCTTTGAAATGATTGATGGCAATCACATATTGATAAAGACGATAACGCATGAGAGGAACAGCCCCCTCTAAATCTCCCCCGGTGGGGGAGACTTTTGATGCATCAAAATTTTTTTGTTGCTTGTTTAAATTTTTCGATGACTTTAATTGTATTGTTTCAAAAAATTGTACAGCATCATACGTGCAATACCCAAATAAACCTTGTGCAATTTTTGCATTGGCATCATCCAAATCATTTACTTCAAATTGCTGCATAAAATTCCAAAGCAATTCGGGAACATGTGTGTTGATATTGATTTCTTTTTTCTCAGGATTTTGATTAGGGAATTTTAATTCGATGAGTTGAAAATTTCTTATTTCCATTCCGGCAATGGCATTGATGCCAATAAACGAATAACTGTTTTCTGCTGAAGCGTTATCAGCACTTTCCATTAAAATCGTATCCCTGAAACGGTCTCTCAAACGCAGGTAAATACCAACAGGTGTATAAATATCTGAAAGCATTTTTTTATAACGTGTTTCAATCTTTATTTTCCTATCCATGATTTGTATGATTTATCTGATTTACCTGATTGCTTATTGCAAAATTTATTTTCAGCGCAATCAGCTTAATCAGGCAAAAATCCAGGTAAAAAAAAACCCCGACAAACTTGTCGAGGCTTAATATTGTTACAAGGCAATGCCATTACAATCCCCGACGCGAGTTTGTATGCCACCACCAATTGATATTTAAAACCTGTTGTTTCATTTTATGCTGCGAATGTAAAACAATTTTTAAACCATCAAAATATTTTTGCGTATTTACATAAGAATAGCAAACGAGTAATCATTAATTTTGCTATGAATTTTTTGAATTTATGAGGAAGTTGATCCTGGCTCTCGGCTGCATTTTATTTGTTTCGATTTTAGCAATTATTTCAAACAGTTGCCAGAAGGTTGAATTAAAGCCTGAAGATCCCTTTTATAAGGGTACATATGATTCACCTTCTACTTCAAAGCCAAATATAATATTGATTCTGGCTGATGATGTTGGCTATGAAGTTCCAACTTGTGATGGCGGGCAATCTTATTCTACACCGAATTTAGACCGCATGGCTGCAGGAGGAATACGATTTACGAATTGCAACTCTACTCCACTTTGCTCACCCTCACGCGTAGAACTTTTAACAGGTAAATATAATTTTAGAAATTATGGTGAATGGGGCGTTTTAGATACTACTAACAGAACATTTGCCAATATGCTTAAAAAAGCGGGATACAGAACATTGGCTTCCGGCAAATGGCAACTTGCAGGTGGTGATACTGCTATGCGCATTTTTGGTTTTGATGATTATGCGTTGTATGATCCTTTTAATAGTGGGATTGGAAAAGGTTCCCGTTATAAAGATCCGAGTGTGTACGAAAACGGTAACATTATCCCAAGGCAATATCTTACTAATAAATATGGTGATGATATATTTACAAACAAGGTGCTGAACTTTATAGACAGTAATAAAGCCCGTCCATTTTTTGTTTATTTTCCGATATGTTTATGTCATTATCCTTTTTGCCCTACGCCCGATGATCCTGAATTTACTTCCTGGGATCCATCAAGGAATAATGCAGATGATAGATTCTTTCCTTCGATGGTAAAGTATCTGGATAAAAAGGTGGGCGAGGTTATGGATAAAGTTGATTCGCTTGGTATCGGCGATCATACTATTGTGATTTTTGTTGGTGATAATGGAACAGATGGAAGAATTTATTCGCAATGGGAGAATCAAAGAATAAAAGGAGGGAAATCTAAAACATATTATACGGGAACGCATGTGCCGATGATTGTTTGGGGACCTGGCGCTATTACCCCGGGCGTGGTTAATGATCAGCTTGTTGATTTTACTGACTTCTTACCAACGTTTGCTGATATGGCTCACATTTCTTTACCTACAAGTTACGGCCCATTAGACGGTGTAAGTTTTTATCCTTCACTCGTTGGCAGACCGACCAATTTAAGACAGTGGATGTTTTGCCATTACGATCAGAATGAACAGGGAGAAGGAAGGCACCCGATAAGAAGATGGGTCTGGAATACTACCTATAAATTGTATGATACAACTTATCTTTTCTACAATATCCATAACGATTCTTACGAACAGACTCCTCTGCCTTCAGCTGATCTAACACCAGAAGAATCTGCTCTCAAAGCAACTTTCGCCGGCGTTTTAAGCAAGATGCATAAATGACCTCAAAATAATTAAACAAAAAAATTATCTTGTAGCAGTTAATTACTGCTTATGGAACCTGTTGTTTTTCGTCCGCATCTTTCTCAACGATTGCTCTCGCTTGATTTTATGCGCGGATTTATTATGGTGCTGCTTGCTTTAGAAAGCACCGGTTTATATGAACATCTTTCAGATGCCTCCACAGGCGTGTTTCACAACTTTATGCAACAGTTCTTTCATCATCCATGGAACGGTTTGCATTTCTGGGATCTAATTCAACCTGGATTTATGTTTATGGCCGGTGTGTCGATGGCATATTCTCTCCGCAAACAAAAACAAAATGGCTTTACATGGAATCAATCTTTTAAAAAAGTTTTAAAAAGATGTGGCTGGTTATTTTTCTGGGGCGTATTAGACTATGCAGTAAGACCAGGTCATTTATCTTTTGAGTTGTGGGATGTACTTACACAACTATCTTTTACCACATTGGTTGCTTTCTTAATTTATGAATGGAGCGCAACAGCTCAAATAATTTTTTGCGTGTTTCTTTTATTGTTAACGGAAGTATTATATCGCTTTACAAATGTTCCAAACTTTAATCAGCCGTTCACTGATCAGCACAACTTTGGAAATTACATTGATCTTATTTTAATGAACAAAATAAATAAAGATGGTTGGGTTGCTATTAACTGTATTCCAACCGCCGTGCATACAATAGCAGGCGTGCTTACAGGAAAATTATTTTTAAGTAATAAAAAAAGCAAGATCAAACCACTTTTAATTTGGGGTTTTGTTTGTTTGATAGTTGGCTATTCTTTAAATATTACACACATTACTCCAATTATCAAACGCATAGCAACTTCATCTTTTACCATTGCGTCTTTGGGCTGGTGCTTATTAGGGTTATCGTTTTGTTATTGGTGGATTGATATGCGCAATCATAAAAAGTATTTGCAATTTTTTATTGTTGTTGGAATGAACTCTCTGTTTATTTATTTGTTTTTCGAAATAGTAGGACATCGTTGGTTTAGCGATTATGTTGTTGCTATTAGCAGCGGTTTAATGCAAATAATAAATATGCCCGATCTTCCCAAAGCCATCATTTCTTCACTCTGCATTTTTGCACTTGAATGGGGGCTTTGTTATTTTCTTTATAAAAAGAAAATATTTTTCAAGTTATAAGTTTTAAAAAAAAATCAGGGATTGATTTTTGCATACTTTATAACAACTTTATAAAATCGAAACAACGATTAAATTAATATCTTCAGTCTATCTTTACCCACATAATAATTTCGTTTGCAGATCAAAATCCTGAAAATAGTTCTTGGTTGTCTTTTAGCTGCAGGTGCCGGTTTCTTAGCGTGGCCTAATGCAATAATTGCTTTTATTTTTTGGGCTTTAATAATTTTTCTTATTGTATGGCCAAAAATTTTTCTGCGCTTTTTTGTTGGTGTGTTGGCGTTCATTCTTTTGGTTTGGCTGCTCATTCAAACAAGCCCTGTACAAAATTATATTGCAGGAAAAGTTGCAACGAAACTTTCTAAAGACCTTAATACAACGGTAAAAATTGGTAGTGTTGATTTGTCTTTGTTTGATAAAATGGATCTGAATAACACGCTTATTCTCGATCAGCATAAAGACACATTATTAAAGGCAGGTTCACTAAAACTTCGCATTACAGATTGGTTCTTTCTAAAGAATAATATCGAACTAAAATATATCGGGCTTGAAGATGCCGTGATAAATCAGCAGCGCACAGATTCTGTTTGGAACTATCAATTTTTAATCGATCATTTCACTAAGCCAAAAAAATCAAAAAAGCACAGCAAGAATATCGTGCTTAAAATACAAAAGATAGATCTGAAAAATGTTGTGTATAATAAATACGATGGATGGAACGGACAACACACTGTTTTAAAAACCGGCAGCTTTTTACTGGATGCAGATAATATCGACATCACGAAAAATCTTATACTTATCAACTCAATTGATATTGACAAAACGTCTTACACGATTGAAAAGTTTGACGGCAAGAATCCGGTGATTACAAAATCGCAAAAAGATTCGGGCTTATATCTTAATCCATCAAATCTCTTAATAAAAATTGCATCTTTAAAATTAACCAACTGCAATTTTGGTGTTGGTACAAAAGGCGAAGTGCCACGCAAAAATGTTTTTGATGGAAAGCATATTGAGGTCTCAAAAATAAATGGTGATATAACCGACTTTAATTTTACAAAAGACACGATAAAAGCAAATATTAATTTAAGTGCGGTTGAAAGAAGTGGTGTTAAAATAAAAAAAATTAAAACTGCATTTAGGCTTACACCGCACATAATGGAGTTTGCGAAACTGCAACTTCAAACAAATAACAGCTCGCTGAATAATTACTATGCAATGCAGTATAAAGATTTGAATACCGACATGCAAAGTTTTATTACAAATGTTACAATCAAAGCTGTTTTTAGAAACAGCATTGTGTTTACAAACGACGTGGCTTATTTCGCGCCGGGATTGAAGACATGGAATGAAAAATTTTTGGTGAATGGAAAA
>JBEHXR010000257.1:0-5627 GCA_048498595.1 Bacteroidota bacterium | reverse complement strand
AAGCAATGACTATCAGAAAAACATTCAGCAGGCGCTTACAGATATTCAAACCAACACAGAAAAAATAAATAACATGCAGTCGCAAATTGAAACGGCGGTGTCTGCAGAACAAATTGCATCAAGCCGTTATTTAAATGGAATTGGATTGAATACAGATATTACAGATGCTGCAGTAAATCTTGAGCGTGCGCAGTTAACGCAACTTCAATATGAATACCAATTGTGTTTAGCTAAGATTGAATACGCAAGATTAACAGGTTACAAATATTGGTAATCGAATTAATTTTATAAGGTTGACGATCTTCCAAAGGTTGTCAACTTTTTATTTTATTGCTTGTGTTATAAAATAAATATTCAGAATAATATACAGCGCTAACAAAACCTGCGCAGTTATAATATCAAACCTGTTCGCTCTTTTTAAATCACCTTTTTTAGTTAACGCAAGCGACCATGCATTTGCAGCCACCACGCAAAGAATAAATAATAGCGTAATGCCGTGCAGGGTATCAACTAAAGTAAACGTAACTGTTTCCGGCAATGATGCGTCAACAATATATTTATTACCGATTACCGCAAACAAAGCACCCACGCTTAAACTAAATCTTGAATCAATGCTATCAGCATGTATATAAAAACATACATAAGCAATAAGTGCAGCTATATACATGCCGATAAATAATTTCCAGAACAAACCCATTGCATCGCGATGAATACTTAACCGCACTCTGAAATTACTGTAATCACTATGCGGCTTGCTATAATCCGGATCGCCAAACGCAGTTTCATAAGGTTTTACGCCCGACATCATGTGAAAACTGTCAATCACCCAGCCATGCAATACAAAGCGAGGATCATAATGCTTACCTAATGTGTCTGGTTTAAATACCAATGACTTAACATCGTACTGAGAATTTTCAATTGAAAGCCGCAGAAATTGTTTGTCAAAAGGAAAGTTTGTAATCTTCCACGAATCTTTCATTACACATTGCAGCTTCATTAAAATATAAATTCTGCCGTTAACGGTTGTATCTATTGTTGTAAAAGATTTATCGACTGATTTCGCCATGGGAATTTCAAGATTGTTTACAAAATCGAAATCAGGATTTTTATATTTCAGCCACAACCAAAAATCAAGCGTATATTCCTGGTCTTTAAAATTTATATCGTGAATGCTGGTTATATAGATACCGGTTGTTACAGTATCGGGTTTTGTTTGTGCAAATAAAAAAGTAGCAGAACAGTTAAGAATGAGCGCAAATAAAAACAAGCGCAACAGTGTTTTTTTCAAGCAGCCATTTTTTAGAATGCCTAAGATAGAAGATTTTTGAATTGAATTGTTATCATTTCACTTGGCAAATTATATGTTTAAAATGTATATTCGGTTTAAAAATTATAATTATGAAAAGAATTGTTTATTTACTGATAGGAATGCTTTTAGCAGGCATAAGTACACATGCGCAACTTGCCAATACAAAATGGAAGGCAACGCTTCAGCTCGATCAGCCACTCGATGTTATTTTTAATTTTAGCGGTGATACACTTGACGTAACAAATGCAGGCGATAATTCAGATATTGAAGCAATGAAATATACAACAGATGATACTGTGCTTACGATAGAAAAACTATATGGAGAAAGCCAGTGTGATACTTCAGGTGTTGGTAAATATTCATTTAAGGTAGATGGCGATTCGCTTTCGCTTAAATTGATTTCAGATTATTGCACCGATCGTTCTAATGTAATTGGCGATCTAAAACTTGAAAAAACTGAATGATAAATAACGAACATCAACATGCAAAATTGCCTCACTGCAGTGAGGTAATTTTTTTTAAAGGAAACTAATTATTGTCGTCTTCAACTGCAGCTGTTTCTTTTTAGCGGAAACTTCAAGCGCATTTATTTTATCATCAATTACAATAGAAAACTTTCCATAAACGTCAGATGCAACAGCAACCTTACTTTCTTTAGCGGTGACAGTTGCGTCAATAATTACATTCCGTTTTCGCCTCTGATTGTTACTGTAATTGTTCTATCATTTTTGAAATAAAAGCAAAGCTTAGCATGGTGAGCAAAATGCCCGCAAAAAATACCTTCTTCATAAAAATTTTATTTAGTTACTGAATGATAAGTTTTTCTGTGTATGATTTTTTTGTTTGTTCATTTATTAAACGCAGGTAATAAACACCTGCTGCTATGTTTGATGGTAATTGAATTTGGTTTGTTGAATTATTAGAAACCGTATTTATTTCTTCTGCTTGCATTGGTCTTGAAGTATTATCGAACAGCTGCACTTGGTAATCACCTGGATTTTTTATTTTAATATGAATTGAATTACCTCGCAACACAGGATTAGGGTAAACATTTGAAATACCTATTGCTTTTCTAAATGAAGAATCCATTTTTTGAAAGGTAGTTATCGTGGTACAAATTGATACGGCACCACGCCTTCTTGTAAACGCTTCTCCAACAACAACTACATCACCTAAAGTAGCTGCTTGGAGTTGCATTGTAATCATTACATTGTTTTCGGAAGCGCCGATAATTTTTTCTTTTGTTTCGTAGCCTATACAAGAAGAAACGAGTGTTACGCTATCTTCATAAGAATTGATTTTAATTGAAAAATTTCCAAGACTATCGGCATTGGCTTCGTGATTCGTTCCTTTTTGTATTATAGAAGCAAAAGGAACAGGATTATTATTTCCATCAACGACTTTTCCCCCAATTGTTATTTGCTTTAATGATTCAGAAAAAGCAACTTTCCCTGTTATTTGTTCCTTCAATTCAGAATCAATAGAAGAGCTAATAGTGTCTTTCACAATGATTGGCTCAACGTCTCCAACTAAAGCATAGTTTTTATTTACAGATTGAGCAGAATGAGGTGAATTTTTTAAAATTGTTTTCTGCGCATCACTCCTGTCAAACAAAAACAACAACGGCATTGTTAAAGCCATCCACCAGCTTTTTTTCTTTTTAATTTTTGTTTCAATCAATGGTCGCTGTAGTTGTTCCGCATCAAAACGTCCGCATAATTTTCCAGATTGATGAGAAAGAAAATTTAAAATTTGCCGATCACTCATCAAACTAAAATCTATTACTTGTTTATGGCAACTCGCACAGAATTTTCCCTGTTGTGTTGGTGTCATTTTATTCCAGTCTTCATGACAAGGCTTTGGAATGTATATGCTCATTTGTTTTTGCATATAGTTGGTTTTGTTAATTAGATGCAGTTAAATTTTGAATTACATAATCATGCAGAAAAAATTTTATTTTGTGGCACGGCTTCAATAAAAATTTAATTGGCTGCACAATTAAGACATATCAAATCTTTAACATCGTTAACTGATGAAGAGTTGCTGGCTGAATTCAAAAAAAATTTTGATCAGCAAATGCTTGCGCAATTGTATTTGCGTTACACTGATTTGGTATATGGTGTTTGCATGAAATATTTTAAGCATGCAGAAACAGCGAAAGATACTGTAATGAATATTTACCAGGAACTTTTAACAAAGCTTCAGGCACACGATGTGCAGAATTTTAAAAGTTGGTTATACGTTGTAGTAAAAAATCATTGCCTTACGCAGTTGCGAAAAGAAAAGAAAAATATAACAGTTGAATTTACGCCGGCGGTTATGCAATCGGAAGACTTTACGCATCTTGACGACGTGCTGGAAAAAGAAAATGAATTAAAGAAGCTTGAACTTTGCATTGAACATTTGCCGGACGAGCAAAAACAGAGCATCAGGTTATTTTATCTCGAAAATAAATGCTATAACGAAATTGTGGATACAACCGGTTATGATTGGAATAAAGTGCGCAGTTTAATTCAAAACGGGAGAAGAAATTTAAAAATTTGTATGGAAAAAAATGGCTGAGCCATCAACACATATTAATTATTCTTTTGAAGACATTCAGCGTTACCTGCTGGGCAAAATGTCTGCAACAGAAATGCATGCATTAGAAAAGGCTGCGTTGCAGGATCCATTTTTATCAGATGCAATAGAAGGTTTCCGCGAAGTTGCACCAAGTATAGCAGAACAGCATTTGAATGAAATAAATGCTTCGTTGCAGGAAGAAAAACAAAATTCAAAAGTTGTACTAATAAAGAAAAGTAATCAGTGGTTGCGGATTGCTGTTATTTTTATTTTATTAGCCGGTGTTGCCGTAACAGGATATTATTTTTTAAAAACATCTCATCAGCAAAATGAAATTGCTCAAACAAAAAATGAAAACACAAACAAAACCAGTATAGCAAAAGATTCTGCTGAAGCAGCAGAGCCTGAAGCATTATCAATGGATAAAAATTCAACACAGGTTACAGCAGAAAATAAAAAGAAGCAAAATATTCGTTCACTAAAAAAACAAAAAACAACTCAACCATTTATTAGCGCAAATACAATTAAGAAAGAAGAAACAAATTCCGTTGCTGCTTTATCTGCACCTTCCCAGGTGCAGACAATGGATAGATCATTTGCGCCAATGAAATCATCAGAAAATGATTCAGTGCAAATGCAATTGAAAGGAGTTTCTAGTGGAATAAATTTTAATGAAAAAACATTTGCAGGTAAAGTAGTTGATGAAAATAACAAACCTGTTGCCGGTGCAGTTGTTGAAACAAAAGATAAAAAGGCTGCTGTTTCAGATTTGAATGGAAATTTTGCTTTGCAGAGAAATGATTCATTACTTAATGTAACTGCAACAACAGTTGGATATGAAAATAAAAATGCGGTACTGAAACCAAACGCAGAGAATTTGATTACATTAAAGGAAAACCATGGTGAGTTAAGCGATGTTGTAGTGACAGGTTATGGTGTTAAAAGCAACAAATCAAAAAAGCAAACAGCAACACCCGTTGGCGGCTGGCAGAATTTTAATAACTATGTAGCGACTAAGCTAAATGAAGATTCAACAAGCAACAACAATATGTCGCAGAATGATATTGTTGAACTTGAGTTTTTAATTGATAATGATGGGAACCCTTATAATATTCGGGTTACAAAATCGCTTGATGATAAACGAAACTCCAAAGCAATTGATATCTTAAAATCCGGTCCGAGATGGACGACCTCATCAAAAACTAAAAAAGGGAAAGTGGCTATTTCATTTTAAGTAGTCTGAAAGATAAGCCCTGAACCAAAACGTGCAGACAGCAATTACTTCAACAACTCACAAGGTTTTAAACCTGTATGTTTTTTAAATGCGGCAGAGAAATGCGAGATGGAAGAATAACCCAACACATCGGAAACATCCGTAACGCTTAATCCTTTTTCGTACAACAAATATTTTGCGTGTTCCATTCTTTGTTGCTGATAAAAATCAAATATAGTAGTACCGAAAATTTCTTTAAAGCCTTTCTTTAAATAACATTCATTCATGGCAACTTTACGGCTGAGTGATTTAATTGTAATCGGGTTGCCGATATGTTGTAATAAAATTTCACGCGCTTTATAAATCCTGTCGCGACCGGCTTCATCATCCAAAAATTTGCACGCAAAACCTTCATCTTTTTCATCAATCAAACATTCAACGCTGTACAACAAAAGCTCGTGCACTTTTGCATTCATATAAATATTTTCTGCCGCGCCGTTGAAATTGTTATTGAGCAATGCATCAAGCAAAATTCTTTTGCGG
>JBEHXR010000256.1:0-5677 GCA_048498595.1 Bacteroidota bacterium | reverse complement strand
GGCAAAACGCCAAAAACCAATTTAATGTTTCTTACTTTTTTTGTGAACACAATAAAAGCTGTACATGATTATGCAGATGTATTGAGAGCATCAATTGCATCAGCTGCAAATGATCATCGTTTGGGTGCAAACGAAGCGCCGCCGGCAATTATATCTGTATTCATTGGTGAATACCTTAGTAAAGTTTTAAATGATATTGAAGCGCGTGTTGGTGATAAGTTTGATGAACAAGATGAAGCAATTCTTAAATTAGATTTACATCGCAGCATTCCTGAATTGTTATTAGATAATACAGATCGTAATCGCACTTCACCTTTTGCCTTCACCGGAAATAAGTTTGAATTCAGAGCTGTTGGATCATCAGCAAATTGCGCAAATGCCATGATAGCTTTAAACACAATTATGGCAGAAACATTAAAGAAGTTTAAAAGCGATGTTGATGCAATGATTGAAAAAGGAGATAAAAAAGAAATTGCGATCATGCATGTAATACAACGTTACATTGTTGAAAGCAAAAAAGTTTTGTTTGAAGGAGATGGTTACAGCGAAGAATGGCATCATGAAGCAGAACGCCGCGGTTTACCAAATGTTCGCACAACACCGCTTGCATTAGATGCAATGGTTACCGATAAAGCAAAACATTTATTTGAAAGTAACGACGTTTTTACCCACACTGAATTAGAAGCAAGGCATGAGATTGAATTGGAAAAATATATTAAGAAAGTGCAGATCGAAGCAAGGGTAATGGGTGATTTAGCAATTAATCACATCATTCCTGATGCGCTGGAATATCAAAATTTACTAATCAAAAATATAAAGGGATTAAAAGAAGCAGGCATACCTGAATCTTCTTATGCAGCACAAACAAAAATATTAAACGAAATTTCTAATCACCTCCAGGAAGTTTATACAAAAGTGAATGCTATGGTTGAAGAGAGAAAAATAGCAAATAACATGACTAATACACGTACAAAAGCTATTGCATATAACAGCCAGGTGAAGGAACAATATTTTGATGACATTCGTTATCATGCAGACAAACTTGAAACACTTGTAAATGATAAAACATGGACACTGCCGAAATACAGAGAACTTTTATTTTTGAGGTAGGTTTCTAATACGTATTAAAGCCGCTTCAAAAAAAGAAGCGGCTTTTTAATTTTAAATTGTCATATCATTGAAATCTTATAATAATATTTTATGAATGAAAAAATCGCAATAATTGGTGGTGGTAATTTAGGAAGCGCGATTGCTGAAGGTTTAATAAATAGTAAGTTTTCAAAGCCTGAACATATCATCATCACTAAAAGAAATATTAACACACTTAGCGTTTTAGAAGAACGCGGTGTAATGGTAAGTAATAATAATATCGATGCAGCGATGTATGCAAAATGGTTGATACTCGCTGTAAAACCATTCCAGGTAAAAGATATTTTATTACAATTAAAAGGTGTTCTTAAGCCAGACAAGCATCAGCTTATTAGTGTAATGACAGGCGTTTGGATTAAGGATATTCAGGAAATCTTAGGAGATAAATTCACTTTCTTCAGAGCTATGCCCAATACAGCAATTGCAATACAGCAAAGTATAACGTGTATTTGCAGTGTGAATGCAAATGTTAAACAAACAAAATTTGTGGCAGACCTTTTTAGTAATTTAGGTAAAGTTGTTTTTATTGAAGAAAAACTAATGGATGCTGCCACAGTGCTTGGTGCTTGCGGAACTGCATACGCTATGCGCTATATAAGAGCAAATATTCAGGGTGGAATTGAAATTGGTTTTGATGCTGCAACTGCTTCAATAATTGCAGCACAAACAGTGAAAGGTGCCGCAGAACTTTTACTTACAAAACACACGCATCCGGAACAGGAAATTGATAAAGTAACCACACCAAAAGGCTGCACGATTGCCGGATTAAACGAGATGGAACACCAGGGTTTTAGCTCATCCTTAATTAAAGGTGTTGTAACAAGCTATAAGAAAATTGTGAATGATATGTAGATTTTCTTTAGAAAATTATTTATCGTATTAATACAGTCGTGCCTTTTAAAAAAATCTTTTGATTGGACGCATCAGTGTATGTCAAAATCCAAACATAAGTTCCCGGCGGTTGCGAAATACCATTTAATTTCCCGTCCCATTTTTGTGTCCAGTCCTTCGTTTCAAACATAATTTTTCCCAAACGACTGTATACTTTGAATAAAAGATTGGTTGCTTTATATGCATTTAAAGGATAGAGATAATCGTTTAGACCATCGCCATTAGGTGTAAATGCAGAAGGTACAGCTATATAACAATTATTAACAACCTTTATGAATTTGATTAAAGTATCTGCGCAATTTGCTGAATCTGTAACTATCAATTGTACGGGATAAATTTTATTGCTTTCGTAATTGTATTTTGGTGATGGAGGATTTTTTTGAACGCTTGTTTGCCCATTGCCAAAACTCCAATACCATTCTTTAATTTTCCCGATGCTTGAATCTGTAAACAATGCTACATCATTGGGGCAAAAAACATTTGCGCTACTAAACGCGGCTTTTAAAATGCTGTCGCGAACTTTTACTGTTACTGAATGAAACGCACTACATCCAAATTCATCCGTTATCTGAGCTTGATATTTTATTGTTGTAAGTGGTGTTGATATTGGATTAGCGATGTTTGCATTATTCAAATATGTTGACGGTGACCACAGATAAGTTTTGCCACCGGTTGCGCTTAACTGAACTGTTTTACCATAACAAATTGAGTCGGGAAAAATACTTGCTGATGCGTTTGGTCCAATAACTTTTACAAACGTGCTATCATTGGCAAAACATCCACCCTGGGTTATTATTTGTGAACGATACCAACCACTGTCTGTGAGTACTGGATGATAAACATGCGGATAAGATGAGTTGTCATAAAAACCATTTGGACCTGTAGTAATATAAGTTGCGCCACCGCTTAAATTCAAAACTATATCACTGTCTTCGCAAACGGGCGAATTGCTTGTTATATTATAATCCTTCAGCGGGCCATCAACATTTATTTGTATAATGTTTGATGTTATACTGCAATTAGCATTACTGATATTATTATCTTCAGAACCTCGTAACCGTACAAAAAAAGTATCGGGTATATTAAATACTCTTGATAAAGTTAGATTTGTTTCTCCTGGTATATCTACCCATGTATAACCACTATCTACACTTTGTTGCCATTGCACTGCAGGATTACTAAAGCTTGAAGGAATAAAATAACCGTTGCCAAAATTGTAATAACCATCACTAATATTTGATGTTAAACTAATAGGCTGATTGCCTTGAAAACATGTACTGGTTATATATCCCTCAGAATTAAGCATGCCGATTGAAAGCGTTGGACCGACAGGCGTTAATAAAATATTATCGATAGCAAAAGTTGTTGTGCATGTTTGCACGTTCGATGAATTAGTGAGTATTTTTAGAACGACATCATTAATACCTGAAGGCAACTTAAAAATACCACCATAATAGTAAGGGAAAGTTGCTTTTATATCTGGCGCTTGATAACCAAAAAAAGGTGCAGCGTTATCTGTTGGTCCGCCAATATCACCTGTTTGAAAACTTTGTATTAAAGATCCTGAAAGCGTTTCTACATTAAAACTAAAATTTGGGTAAAAGCATTTTGAGTTGCTTAGATTACGTATACCTGCCCAAAATAAATAAGAATTATTGCTGCATAAATTTTTTATTGTATCGCGAAATACCGTTTTTGAAAAAGAGGAAGCGCCATAATTAGCAATCATCATGTAACCTGAATTTTCTTGCTGTGGATGTGAATTGATGAATATATGGCCGGCGTCATTTTTTATAAAACCAAAACATGCATCAGTATTTGAAATAGTATAACTACCGGGTGCAGGGCATTTATTTGTTGTATAAGTGAAGTCAGAATAAAATTGTGTGAAAGGGGTACCAGGATTAGTTAGTCCATTCCCGAAATCAATATCCAATGAGGTGCTCGAAGGACTGATGACACTTATTTGTGCATTGCCATAAAAATGTAAAAAAATATTTAACAGCCACAAATAAGAATATCGCAATTTCATTCTATTTACAATATCGTAAATTAATATTTACAGCTACAGATTTTTGTTTTGACAGCATGATATTAAATCATAAAAAAACGCTTTAGTAATTGAAACGGTTTTGTAATAAATTCTATAAACAAGTATCTCCTATGGAGGTTTTAGAATTAACTTCGTTCATGGCTTCCGCTACTTCGTTCAGTACTTCCGCACCTTCGTTCATGGCTTCCGCTATTTCGTTCATGGCTTCCGCTATTTCGTTCATGGCTTCCGCTACTTTGTTCGAGGCTTCCGCTACTTCGTTCAGTGCTTCCGCACCTTCGTTCGGTGCTTCCGCATATGAGCTTACCTTATTTCCATGTCCGTTCGGGTCATTTCCACCTTCGTTCACCTTATTTCCATGCGAACAACTCAACTCAACACAAACACCAACCAACATAAAAAAACCGCTTCATGCAATATGAAACGGTTTATATATCTTCTTATGACTTTAATTAATCTTCCACTTTTACTTTGCCTTTGCTTTTTGCAATCACTTCTTCTGCGATATTATTTGGAGCAGGTGC
Source organism: Bacteroidota bacterium (assembly GCA_048498595.1). Taxonomy (GTDB): domain Bacteria; phylum Bacteroidota; class Bacteroidia; order Chitinophagales; family Chitinophagaceae; genus Parafilimonas. The sequence goes on along the minus strand of JBEHXR010000256.1, from coordinate 1,060 downwards.
ATAGTGCGAAAACTCCATAGTAGAAGTAGCACGACCTGAAGATAAAGAACGCAGCTGCGTAACATAACCAAACATCTCGCTTAAAGGAACTTTAGCTCTAATTACCTGTGCATTACCGCGACTATCCATGCCTTCCAGCATTCCGCGTCTTCTGTTAAGATCACCTGTTACATCGCCCATGTATTGATCTGGTGTTACCACTTCAACTTTCATTATCGGCTCTAATAAAACAGGTTTTGCCTTTTTACCAGCTTCGCGGAAACCAGATTTAGCGCAAAGCTCAAAGCTCATTGAGTCTGAATCAACAGCGTGAAAGCTTCCATCAAACACACGCACTTTCATGCTTTCCATTGGATAAGCAGCAAGAACGCCTGTGCCCATAGAATTTTCAAAACCTTTTTGAATAGCAGGTACAAATTCGCGCGGAATAGAACCACCAAAAATAGCATTTACAAACTGGAAAGATTTTCCCGGATTTTCTTTTGCCCATTCTGCATCTGCCGGACCAATTTCAAATTGTATATCAGCAAATTTACCACGACCACCCGTTTGCTTTTTTAATACTTCGCGATGTTCAATTGTTTTTGTGAATGCTTCTTTATAGGCAACTTGTGGGTTACCCTGGTTTACTTCAACCTTAAATTCGCGTTTCATTCTGTCAACAATAATCTCAAGATGCAATTCCCCCATGCCTGAAAGAATTGTTTGGCCAGTATCTTCATCAGTTTTTACACGAAGCGTTGGATCTTCTTCAACAAGCTTCGCAATAGCCATTCCCATTTTATCTACATCTGCCTGTGTTTTTGGTTCAACAGCAACAGATATAACAGGCTCAGGAATGAACATGTTTTCTAAAACTATCGGATAATCTTCGTCGCAAAGAGTGTCACCTGTTTTTATTTCTTTAAAACCAACCGCAGCAGCAATATCACCTGCTTCAATAAAATCAACCGGGTTTTGTTTGTTGGCAAACATTTTCATTATACGGCTGATACGTTCATTCTTACCGCTGCGCATATTTTTTACATAAGAGCCCGCTTCCAAACGTCCGCTATAACAA
>JBEHXR010000255.1:0-5693 GCA_048498595.1 Bacteroidota bacterium | reverse complement strand
GATGGCAATCCTGCTTTAGGCTATATTGGCTCACCAAACGAAAATGGAGATGTATATAAAACACCTTTTCAATCTCCATCAAAAGATCCCAGGAAGGCATTCTTTGTTACAGGCATTACAACACAAAGCGACGCGTCTATTTCCAGCGGCGATAATTTAAATTCAAACTTTATCGGGGTGCAATATGTTGATGTGAAAGGAACAACTCCAAAAGATGTTTCGCAAAGGGCCAATGTTCGTTTTGCGGGTAAAAAGACTTATGGAATATTTTCTGCGGATTATACCATGAATTATTCCAATACGCACAGCAATACAGTAGGCCAAGATATAACTGCCGGCTGGCCGCTTTACTGGACGTTATTAAATACTCTCCCCAATGTGCCTCTTAATGATTTAAAAAACTGGCAGGATCCAAATTCTTTTGCCAACCTGAGTAATTATTATAATGCTTATTATATTAATCCCTGGTGGCAGATTGATAATTCAAGGGTTGACCGTAAAACAGACAATTTTGAAGGTGTTTTAAACCTCAGTTTAAAAGCCAGTGACTGGCTAACCTTTGCCTATCGCTTAGGTGCCCAGGTTTCAAATGTTATCGGAAAAGATTACAGAGATGCGGCTACATTTAGTCCTTTTTCACAATCCGATCCATGGGGCGAATCCGGAACGCCTAAATCAGGAAATATTGCCGGCGCCGTTTGGGACCAGACTATTTTATACAAGCGTTTTCAACAGGATGTCTTTGCTACCCTGCAGCATAAATTTGGAAACATTGCCGGAACACTTATATTGGGTAATACTATTTGGGAAAGAAGTTCGAACAGTCATACTGCAAGTGTAGGTTCTACAGATGACGGGGGAAGCGCAGCCAATAATCCCAGCCCTCAATCGCAGAAAAGTAATTTAAGCTTGCCCGGAATATATAGCATTAACTACTATGCCGGTATTCCTGAAGTAGGCAGTTACTTAAGCAAATCCCGTTTAATAGGCGGATTTGCTGATCTTACCTTGAGCTACAATGATTACCTGTTTTTACATGGTAATTACCGCAGAGACTATTCTTCATTGCTGGCTCCGGGAAATAACAGTTATGATGTTTATGGTGTCGACGCGTCATGGATTTTTACCGATAATCTTGCCATGTTTAAAAACAGCAAGATACTTAGTTATGGCAAGTTGAGGGGTGCATACAGTGTTACGGGTCAAATAACTTTAAACCCATATCAAACAGTAAATACTTTTAATGTGGCAACGGGCTATCCATATGGCGGTCTTACTGCTTTAGCCTTAAGCGGTCAGTATAATAACCCTGCCAATGTTCCTGAAAAAACAAAAGAAAAAGAAGTGGGCCTTGAACTTGGATTTTTGGATAATCGCATTTCCGCAGGCGCTACGTATTATTACGATGATAATTTGAATCAATTATTTCCGGTTTCTGTATCTTCTTCGACCGGATATACAGCAGCAACTGTAAACGCGGCAAGAACAGTTTCAACAGGCTGGGAATTCGATTTGAAAACGACACCGGTAAGAACAAGAGACCTGCGTTGGGATGTAAACGGCAACCTTGCCATACAAACCACCACTGTTAAAAACCTTTACCAGGATGCGAAAAACTTTGGAATTGGTAATGCGAATGAGGCAATTGTGGGAATGGTATTTCCCCAAATGTATGTGAACGATCTGCAAAGAGACAGCGCAACCGGTAAGGTAATTGTTGATGCAAATACGGGTCTTCCTACTAAGACCACTACACTTTATGCTGTAGGCCGCACAACACCTAAATATATTCTGGGTTTAACTTCCACACTTACCTATAAGAATTTCTCATTGCAGGTTATAGCTGATTACAGAGGCGGTTATGTATTTTATAATAATTCAGAACAAAATCTTGACTTTACAGGCGCATCCGTACATACTACATTAAATGGTCGTCAGAACTTTATATTCCCTAATTCTGTAATTAAAGATCCTTCAAGTGGTAAATACGTGGATAATACGTCTGTTTATACGCAAGACGGAAACATAGGGTTCTGGGCATATTCAGATTACAGAGGTGCAGGAACATCATATGTGGAAAACGCTGCAGCCTGGAAGGTAAGAACCATCAGCCTGTCTTATGATTTTACAAGCTTACTTCAGAACTACAAGTTTATAAAAGGTGTAAAATTAACCGCATTGTGTAATAATGTTTTAATGTTCAGGCCTTCACAAAACGATTTTACAGATCCGGAATTTAATAACGGAAATGTAAACGGATTAGGTTATAACACTTATAATCAATTGCCTCCAACAAGGCAGTACAGCTTTATTCTTAATGTAAAATTTTAATGAGCGGAGATCAATTCTCTAATTCAAAACAAAAGCAATGAAAAAACTCAAATTTTTTATAATCGCAATCGGGCTTATAGTTAGTGCAGGCAGTTGCAAAAAAGGGTTTTTAAGTGAGCTGCAAAACGATCCAAATAATCCTACAGATGCAGTAGCATCCGTACAGCTTATCTTACCCGGCACTCTTACCAATTTAGTGAATACAGTAAACAGCGACGGTGCTTACCAGCCTATTGGTGTGTGGCTTGGGTACTGGAACTATGCCGGGGGCTATAGTTTTAATTTCACCGTGCAGAATTATGTAATGAGCAACACTTCTCCGCAGGTTTGGGATAATTATTACGGTATTTTGACCAATCTGAATCAAATGAAAATAAAGGCAGCTACTGATCCGTCGCTTGCGAATTATGGGGCTATCAGCGATATTTTAAGCGCTTTTTGCTATAAGAACCTAGTTGATGCCTACAATGATATTCCTTATTCACAGGCATTACAAGGGCAGGGTAATTTCTTCCCTTCTTATGATAAAGGGAGTGATATCTACGATAGTTTGGTTTTAAAACTTGATGGTGCTATCAGCTCTATTAAGGGTAATTTGTCAAACGCTGCTGTAATAACTCCAACAACTGATGATATTATGTTTGGAGGAAATATGGAGCAATGGTTATTGCTTGCGAATACCATCAAATTAAAACTTTTGCTACAGCAGTCTGCTGTTTCAAGCAAACAGGCGTACATTAAATCTGAAGCAGGTAACACCTCGTCAGAGGGATATATTACTGCAGATGCATTGGTTAACCCCGCATATTCAAGTGCACAACCAAGCCCGATGTATGGTCAATTTGGTACCGCCCCTTCAGGTGCAGTAAACGGTGGGTTTAACTATATTAGAGGTAACGGAACTGCGATTGCTTTTTATAAAAATACAAATGATCCGCGGCTCGGGTATTTTTACGGTAAAAACGGCACCCAACCGAATGATGCAAACAATGATTTTTATTCTGATATTTTACCGATAGATAAATCTCTGTATAATGGTGACGTATTGGGTATTCAAGCTACCCCCACCGCCAATTCATCCGGTATCGGGCCTGGTATTGTTCCTGATGCTTCTCAATCTGCAGTGTTGATAACGGCTGCAGAGAGTTATTTTGTACAGTCAGAAGCTGTAGTTCGTGGGTATATATCCGGTGATGCGCAGCAATTGTATCAAGATGGCATTACGGCTTCTTTTGAATATTTGAATGTAGGTGGCGATCCGGATACTTATGCTCAAACCTATTACAGCCAACCCAATGTTACAAATGTATCATGGCCTTCAACAACCAGTGCACAAATAGCTACTATTATCACTCAAAAATGGGCGGCTTTAAACAGCATTAATGTATATGAGGCATGGAATGACTGGAGACGTACTTTTGGAATTCCAAACGCAAATTCAGGTTATCCTGTCGTACCTGTTTCGGTATCACCGACTAATACGCGCTCTCATATGCCATTCAGGTTATACTATCCATTAGAAGAACCTAATACAAATACGGCAAACTGGAAGGCTGCAGGTGGCGACCAGGTAGATCCATTCACCAGCAAAATTTTCTGGATGCCTTAAACTAAAATATTAATCTATAAGGTTAAATAAAAAAATCATGAAAAGAAGAATCAATATAAACAAATTTATTACAGGAGTGCTTTTAACAGGTATGCTTCTATCATTAAGCTCTTGTTTAAAAAATGGGCCATATGATTATAATTTTGCAGGGGCGAAGGCATCTGTGGATTTACCATTGGCTGCAAGTTTGGCTAACGGAATTAAAACGGTAGTTTATGATGGATCCGTACCTAACCCCGTTTTGCCTGTATATGTAAATGTGGCTTCGCCAAATATCCCAACTGCATCTACTACGGCAACACTGGCTTTAGATGCAGATTACCTGGCACAATACAATGCTGACAATGGTACATCTTATGAATTATTACCCGATAGTACTTACCAGGTTTCTGGCTGGGATGTTGAAATTCCTGCAGGGCAGCGGCTTGACAGTATTGCATTTACGCTCGATCTTGCCAAAATTGACCTTTCACATTCGTATGTTTTACCTGTTACCATAAAAGAAGCTTCTTTACCTATTGAGCAGTGGAATCATGTGATGTACAGTATTGCTGTTAAAAATGAATGGGATGGTAATTACAGTATAACAGGTATACTTGGCGGGCCTAATAGTTATACAGGATCTGATCTCTCAGGCTCCAATACCCTAAGCACAATTAATGGCAATACAGTTAGCGAAGGTGATATTGGCAATTTCTTTGGCGGGTATACAGAATATAAATTTAATGACGATGGAACCATTAGCGTAGGATGCTATACCGATGCATCAAAAACCAGCAGTTACGGGGCAGTTGTAACTGAAAGCGGTTATGATAAAACAACGCATGATTTTCATGTAACGTTTTCAATTTTGGGAGGTAAGTATGTATTTCCATTAACTTATACAAGGCAGTAATCAGGATTAAGTATTAAATTAAACAGAAGGGCTGTTTCTAAATAAGAAACAGCCCTTTTACTTTTGATCATCCATTTTAAACTACCCTATAAATGGAGTGAGCTCATATTGGAAAAAGGGTGACCGGGCAAGGAAATAAGCCGAAAGGAGGAGGATGATTACAGGCAAATAATTTTTTTGAAACGAGTTTTATTGTATCTTTAAGAAAGAAATTTTCAACTATGAAACAGATAATACCCACCTTAGTAACAGCAGCAGTAGTGCTAGCAGGCTGTTCATCTACACACACACTTACCCAAAACAATAGTAAGGAAGACAAAATCGTTGCAATGCGAAATGAACAGGTGCAAAAAGATTTTGTTTACAATTTGATATTGCTTGCCAGATGTAATCCTCAAATGTTAGATGATTATGCTTACATGTATAATATGAGCGATCCTTATTTTTATACATTATACTTTACGCCATTTAATAAGCTTCAATTTACACCACATAAATTGTATTTATCTTACGATGCTTCTTATACGGTAAGAAACTATGGTATCAATGAGTATGTGTCACAGTATGCTGACCCATATACACCGGCACCTGCGGAATTTCAAAAGCGTATATCTTCAAATAATAACAACAAATACCCCGCGCCTGTACGCGTAACACGCGGTTATAACTTTGTACATGGCGGTTATATTGACCGGGCCACCAGCAATAAATTAAATAATAATTACGCTTCTCAAAATAATTCCAATAGCCCCAAAAATCGCGGGTACGCTAATTCGGCTGCAAGCAAATATGAAAATGTAAGCCAGCCGCAAAAAACATACACACCTGCATATGCAGATAATAATAACAACAACACTT
>JBEHXR010000254.1:0-5697 GCA_048498595.1 Bacteroidota bacterium | reverse complement strand
AAATTATATAATGCTGATTGCGGCATGCGTGTTCGTTTTTATGATCATGTAAAGAGTATTGCACCTGGTCAGAGTGCTGTATTTTATGAAGGTGATGATGTAATTGGGGGAGGAGTGATACAAAGAAGTTAACCCCAACCCTAAAGGGAGTTATTTAAGAACGCTTCTTTGATAAATATCGTTTACTGAAAAAGAAATATTGAGTGCAGCTAAACTAATAACACTTTCATCTTTGGTAAAAGTTTCTGCAAGCCATTCGCCGTTTTCATTTTTAAAATAAAAGAAAATAACCTGTTGCTCGGGTTCAACACATAAATAGTATTGCAGCGTTGGAATTTTTTGATATTGAATGAACTTATCAGTAAGATCAAACTTGCGTGTATTTTCTGAAAGCACTTCAACAAGCAGGATTGGTTCCGTTGTAAAATAGCGTTCAGCATTATTTGCGCAAACAATTACATCAGGATAGAAAAAATTTCCGTTTGGTGTTTTTACTTTAAATCCTTCTATGAAAACTTCATACTCATTCTTACTTAATAAATTTTCGAGAAAGTTTGCAATAAATCTTTCAAGTTTATTGTGATACTTAGATGAGCCGCTTATTTCATAAAGTTTTCCATTGATTAATTCATGCTTAAGTTCACTCGCTTCTTCAAAAGCAAAATACTCCTCATCATTTTCAAATTTTTTGTTTGTTTCAATTAACCTCATATAATGGTTTCCTCAAATTATTTCAGTGAAGTAAAGATGTGTGCTGCTTCCAAAGTGTCTGCCAACATCGAGTAATTCTTATAAACCTAATAACTCTATTGCGGTTTGTGCGGCGATCTGGCTGGCATCTTTTTTATTATAACCTTTTCCTTCCGATAAAATTCTTCCGTCGAGCTTTACAGCAATTGTAAAAATTCTGCGGCTGCCTTCCATTTTTTCATCTACCGTTTCAAACTCGAGTGCCTTTGCATTTTTGCTTGCCCAACCAATTAAACGATTTTTAAGATTGATGTCGATCTGCTCAAGATCATCAACAAACAAATGTGGTAAAATTATTCTTTGCAAAACCCATTGTTGTGTGCGCTTATATCCTTTATCAAGATAAACAGCGCCTACCAATGCTTCGAGTGTGTTGCCAAAAATTTGACTGGCTTTAAGAAAATTATCGAATTTGTTATAGATGGTAATTTTTTTAAGACCCATTTTTAAAGCGATATCGTTTAACTGCTGGCGATTCACCATCTTACTTCTCATCTCCGTTAAAAAACCTTCGCCTTTGTATGGATAGCGCTTGAAAAGATAATCTGCAACAATGGCGCTAAGTACTGCGTCGCCGAGATATTCGAGCCGTTCGTTATTTTCTGCAGCGCCTTCTTTTATTGAACGATGACTAAGTGCGGTATAATATAAAGAGTACCTGCCGGGCTTTACGCCCAGCACGTTTTGAAGTTGTTTTTCAAACTCAATTACTTTTTTCGGTTTAATTATTCGGCCTAACAATGACGTTAAGGTAAGTACTCTTTAAATATCAGCGTTGCATTATGTCCGCCAAATCCAAAACTATTACTCAGTGCTGTTTTCACCTGGCGGTGTTGTGCAGCGTTAAAAGTAAAGTTTATTTTATTATCAAGTTCCGGATCATCCGTAAAATGATTTATGGTTGGTGGAATAATGCTGTGATTGATCGCTTTGATACATGCAATTGCTTCCACAGCACCTGCGGCGCCAAGGCAATGACCAGTCATAGATTTTGTAGAGCTGATGTTAACGTTGTAAATGTGATCGCCAAACAAATCTTTAATGGCTTTTACTTCGGCAACATCGCCTAAGGGTGTTGAAGTACCGTGCGTGTTTATGTAATCAATATCTGTTGGCTGCATGCCCGCATCGTCCAATGCCGATAACATAGATTTTTTTGCGCCCAATCCTTCAGGATGTGGTGCTGTCATATGATAAGCATCACCTGACGCACCTGCGCCTGCTAATTCAGCATAAATTTTTGCGCCCCTGTTTAATGCATGTTCTAATCTTTCTAAAATTAAAATGCCTGCACCTTCACCAATAACAAATCCATCCCTGTCTTTATCATAAGGGCGGCTTGCAGTTGCAGGATCATCATTTCTTTCGCTCAATGCTTTCATTGAACTGAAACCGCCAACAGCACCTTCGCAAATACCCATTTCCGTGCCGCCGCAAACCATAATATCCGCTTTGTTCAATCTTAAATGATATAATCCTTCGATCATTGCATTGTTGCTCGTTGCGCATGCACTTACAACGGCAAAGTTGGGTCCGCGTAAATTGTAGCGCATGGAGATAACGCCGGCACCCATATCGGTAATAATCTTCGGAATAAAAAAAGGAGAGAACCTTGGTGTGCGTTCATTCAATCCATAATTGATACATTCTTCCTGGAAGCTTTCAAAACCTCCGATGCCGCTTCCAACTATTACACCTATTCTTTCCGGATCGTAATTGTCTTTAACAAGATTGGCATCTGTCATAGCTTCATCTGAAGCTGCAATAACAATTTGTACATTCGGGTCAAGCCTGCGGGCTTCTCTCTTATCGAAATAATTCTCTACATTGAAATTTTTTATTTCGCAGGCGATCCTTGTTTTAAATTTAGAGGCATCAAATCTTGTTATCAGCCCGCAACCAGATTTACCGGTAATAAGCCCCTGCCAGGTTTCTGCTACGCTATTACCCAGCGAGGTTAATGCACCCATTCCCGTAATTACTACCCGGTCATAATTCATACGCAAGACGTTTTATGTGAAAATCCGCCTGCAATGTAACTTACACTACAGGCGGATTTATAAAATAGATTGAGCGATAAATTATTTAGCGTGTTCCTCAAGATATGTTACAGCTTGTCCAACAGTAGTAATCGTTTCAGCCTGTTCATCAGGAATTGAAATATTGAATTCTTTTTCAAACTCCATGATTAACTCAACTGTATCCAGCGAATCGGCTCCAAGGTCGTTTGTAAATGAAGCCTCATTGGTAACCTCTGCTTCCTCAACGCCTAATTTGTCAACAATTATCTTTTTTACTCTTGTGGAAATGTCTGACATTTTATAAAGTTTTTTGTTAGACGCAAAAATAGAATTTTTACTTAAAAACAAAGTTTTTCAAAGATTTTTGTTTGAGATATTTATTCATAAATTGTTCGCAAAATTACACAGGCTTTTATATTTGAAGTTAATTTATATTTGATTGCTTCTAAATTCTAACGACTTATTTTATGGCCCTTCGAATAATTGATCACGGAACAGATGAGTATATGCAAATGGTTAACCTGCGCAATGTGCTTTTAAGGAAACCATTAGGATTAACTTTTGATGAAGAAGAACTTGCAAGAGAAAAGAATGATATCTTACTCGGATGTTTTGATGATACAAAACTGGAGGGCTGCTGCCTGCTTACAAAAGCTGGTCCCGGCACGGTAAGATTAAGACAAATGGCTGTGGTATCTGGCTTGCAGGGAAAAGGTGTGGGAAAAGTATTATTACAGTTTGCAGAGAATATTGCAAGGGATAGCGGCTACAAAAAAATAATCATGCATGCACGCAAAACTGCAGTGGGTTTTTATGAAAAGTCTGGTTACAAAAAAACAAGCGAAGAATTTGAAGAAGTAACCATTCCGCATTATGTTATGGAAAAAGACCTGTAGACATTTTGAAATTTGGGGATTGGGAAATTTTGGAATTGAGATAGCAAACTTTTTGCGGCTAACTGTTTTTGATGCGGCTGCTTAATAAAACCCGTAACTCGTGTTGCTGATCGCGATCAAGATTTTCTTTCGGTACTAAAAAAAATGTTTTCGCAGAGAAGTACAGATGAAAAAAATTAGGTGTCTCAAAATATCTTGTAAACCGCTGCCATTCCCATTCTACTCTTCCTTTATTATTTTCTAAAGACACATATGTTGGCTGAAATGCTATCGTAAATTTTTCTTTGAAAGTTGCTGAGCGTTTATAAATAATATTCGGCATAAAAAACCAAAACGAAAGAATAAAAACAAACCATACAAATGCGCCAATTAAAAAAGGTTCAGGTCTGATTTTTCCGTTGAAATAAAGTATGGCAGAAATCAGATCAAAAATAATGATTACAATAAACATTACACGTATTTCTGTTTGCGCAATAAAATGATAACGCAACGCCTGTAACACTTTATTTTTTGTGTATGAAAAATTAAAACGCATGAAAGTAGCGGCAATTCTGTTTGCTCAAAAGTCGTGATAAAAATTGTAAAGATTTGTTTTTATGCCAACACCAAACAACCATTCTGATTGATTAACGATGGAAGAATTGCGGCTGCGGTAGGCAACATTCATTTCAACGCTTAACCTGCTTGCCGGATTTAAAAGATAACCTGCGGTTAATTGATTAAAAGAATATTTTGTTTTGATGCCCTGCAATGTTTTACTTCCATATAAAGGCACGCCTGTTTCACCGCCCCAAAGATCTTCGCCATTGTTATAAGAAAGCCCCGGGTTTTCGCCGCGTATGGTATATAAATTTTCAAGCACGCCATACCAGCGTTTATTTTCATAATTAAACATTGAAATGAACTCATGAAAATTTGCACCAAAGGGATCGGTGAGTGGCTGATAATAATGTGTGTAGTTCAAGCCAACAACACCCATCACACCATGACCATATTCGTACGGCCGAACACCATTCCATTCAAGCCGCCACGATAAATTTTTTATGTTGAAGATATCTTCATTCCATATTCCTAACTGTAAAGCATATTTATTATTGAATACTTGTGTGTGATGGTCTAATGTAGGTTTTAAATTTATATCATCTAATGCAAGCTCACCATAAATAAATCCCTTTTTAAAAAGTTTATACTTCAGGTTAAATCCAATCATCGCATTGTCCGGCGAGCCGATGGTAAATTCCAGCGGGCGAATAAAAATCAAAGGATTTAAATATTGTACATCAAAGCCACGCGAAAAATTAGTATCTCTTCCAAGCCATAACACTTCATCAAATAAACCTACCTGGAATTTTTTTGTTGAAAAACCCAAATAGTGAACCGTGCTGAATTTTGGCTGCGGTTTTCCATCTACATCAAACCAAAAATTATTTGTGTAATGGTTGTACAAAACATTATACGTAAGCTTCCATAATCTTGCCTGTAATCTTATGTAAGGATAGTTGTTTGCATTATCAGAGAGCAACAAACTTCTGTAGCCGTCACCCAAAAACTGTTTGCCGTAACCGGCAGAAACAAGAAAATATTTATTGGGTGTGTAGGTAACATTGAAATCGAAATTGGTGTAAGCAAAGCGATTGTTGTTTTTTAACGTTGCAGCATTTGCACCGGGTATTATGTATTTGTTGGAAGATAAATTGTAATGATCATACTTTGAAAAAATTACACTGTCAACATAAGCAGGATATTGGTTCAAATTTGTAACAACAGAAAGATTGAATGAAAATTTATCATTGAATACACCCTGCATTCTTACACCGCCTGCAAAGTTGGTAAGGGCATTATTTACTTCGCTTGATTTTGCTATGCCTGCCTCAATATACGGATCAATGGCAAACACACTGTTGCTGCCGATCGCTCTTATCAGGTTTGAATTAGTGATGTTGCCTTTTAATGATGCATCCAAACCAAAAACACTGTCTTGTAAGGCAGATTTATGTATAACACCGGTTTGTTTTAATTCAAGCCAGTTC
>JBEHXR010000253.1:0-5703 GCA_048498595.1 Bacteroidota bacterium | reverse complement strand
GATGCATGGCGCCGCAGCAATTGCGATAGTGTTATCAGCATGATTCATGATGTGATTCTTGATTACAAGCCAATGATAAAATTTGGTATTAGCCCGTTTGGTGTTTGGCGCAACAGTTCTGTTGATGCAAAAGGCAGCGATACAAAAGCAGGGCAAACATGTTATGATGATTTGTATGCAGATATTTTATTGTGGTTAAAAAAAGGATGGATCGATTATGTGGCGCCGCAGTTGTATTGGGAAATTGGTAACAGGCTTTGCGATTATGAAACGTTGTTGGACTGGTGGAGCAAGAACAGTTATGGGAAGCAGGTTTACATCGGTCATGGTTTGTATAGAGCTGTTGAAAAACCAACACCTGCATGGCGCAACCCAAATGAAATTCCAAACCAAATAAAATTATTACGCCAATATGATAATGTGCAGGGAAGTGTTTTTTACAGTTGCAAAAATTTAATGTATGACGTAAATGGCTGGGCAGATAGTTTGCGTTTTGATTATTACAGAACGCCTGCTTTAATTCCGCCAATGGATTGGATTGATACCATTGCACCGAAGCCGCCGCGCATTGCAAAAATAAATTTCAGTAAAACCAGCGACGATGATTTGATTACTGTAACGGGCGACGATCTTAATAAAGATGAAACTGAAACAATAAAAAATTTTGTTGTGTATGTTTCATCATCGTTGATTGGGTTAACGGATCATCCTGCTGTTATCATTCCTGCAGATAATAACTTACAGTTCAAATTTCTTTTGCCAACCGATTTGCTCAATAAAGATTGGAACAATTGTTATGTAACGGTTACCAGCGTCGATCGTCAAAATAATGAAAGCGAAGCATCAAACATCATTACTTTACAAAAAAGCAGCAATGGCTGGCAAGTAAAAAAATAATTACTTTCATGCGTAGTTTTTTGATTTTTCAATTGTCGCATGGAATTACTCACGAAGTTTATAATTGTTAGTAGCGTTCGTGAACTTCGTTTCGTCATAATTTCATTGATTGAATTATCTTATTAAAATTTATTCCTCATTTCATCGAAAAAAATTAATATGCCACTGCAAAACACTTTTGTTCATCATGTATTTTTTTATTTGAATGTTAGCAATGCGGCTAACACACAAAGTCTTGTTGAAGGTTTAAAAAAATTAGCGAAGGCGCCTATCATCAAAGAATCGCACATTGGTATTCCTGCAAACACACAAAGAGATGTTGTTGATAATTCTTATGATGTTTCATGGCTCGCTTTTTTTAATAGTGCAGAAGAGCAGGATGCTTACCAGGATGACCCAATTCATTTAGAGTTTGTAAAAGAATGCAAGCATTTATGGAAGAAAGTAGTAGTGTTCGATTCAGTAAACGCATAATTATTCGTATGAAAAAAATAGTTACTTTTTTTCTGTTGTATCTTTTTGTAAAGCCTATGTATGCGCAACAAACAATTCCCTTGTACGAAGGAACAGTACCAAACAGTAAACCTTATGCAACAAAAGAATGGTGGGAACCGCAAAGTAATGGCGATACAATTGTGCATTACACTTCGCAGCCAACGCTTACAGTTTTTTTGCCTGATAAAAAAATTGCAAATGGCGCTGCGGTTGTTATTTGCCCGGGTGGCGGTTATTGGGTTACATCAATTGTGAAAGAAGGTTTTGCTGTTGCAAGAGAATTTAATAAATGGGGCGTTGCAGCTTTTGTTGTGAAGTATAGAATTCCAAACGATTCTTCAATGATTGATAAAAAGATTGGTCCGTTGCAGGATGCACAACGTGCTATTCAATTGGTGCGCATGCATGCCAAAGAATGGAATGTTGATCCAAACAAAGTTGGTATCATGGGTTTTTCTGCCGGCGGGCATTTAGCTTCTACGGCATCAACGCATTTCAATCATAGTTATATTGAAAATAGTAACAACATAAATCTGCGTCCTGATTTTTCCATGTTGATTTATCCTGTTATTAGTTTCCAGGATAGCATTGGTCATATCGGTTCAAGAGATCAGTTAATTGGCAAAGACCCTGATCCTCAATTGCGCGATTCTTTTTCAAATGAATTACAGGTTACAGCACAAACACCTCCTGCATTTTTAGTGCAGGCAACAGATGATGATGTTGTTCCTGTGATGAACAGTGTTGTTTATTATGAGCATTTGCTTCAGTTTAAAATACCTGCGGAGATGCATATTTATAAAGCAGGCGGCCATGGTTTTGGTATGGATAATCCCACAACAAATGATAAGTGGATGGAGCGCTGCGGAAACTGGATGCAAAGTATGAACTTACTAAAATAAGCAACGCGGTCGGGCGCTTCAAAAGCATCAGAAACGATATCAAATAAAATCATGCAGCCAATCGTCGAAGTAAAAAATCTTTCCAAGCATTATAAAAGTATTCGTGCAGTAGATCAACTTTCATTTACGGTTAATGAAGGTGATGTATATGGATTTCTTGGGCAGAATGGCGCAGGAAAATCTACAACCATTCGCATGTTGCTCACATTAATTCAACCAACGCAAGGCAGCATAAAAATTTTTGGCTCGAATCTTCAAACGCACAGAAAAGAAATTCTGCAAAACATTGGCGCGATCATAGAAAAGCCTGACGTTTACAAATATTTATCTGCATATAATAATTTGAAATTGTTTGCGCGCATGAGTGGTATTCATCCAACGGAAAAAAAATTAATGCAACAATTGGATATGGTTGGATTGAGTGAAAGAGCGCACGATAAAGTGCATACATTCAGCCAGGGAATGAAACAAAGATTGGGAATTGCGATTGCGTTAATTCATGATCCGCGATTAATAATTTTAGATGAACCGACAAACGGATTAGATCCGCAGGGTATTGCAGATATTAGAAATTTGATTTTGCATTTAAGTCGCGAAACAAAAAAAACTTTGCTGATTTCTTCTCACCTGCTGAATGAAATGGAGCAGGTTGCAACGCGTTTATTGATTATTGATAAAGGAAAAAAATTAGTGGAAGGTTCAACTGCGGAATTGTTTGATCCTTCTCAAACTTTACTTGAATTAGAAACGTTGAATAATGATGACGCAATTAGATTAATTAAAGAAGGCAACTGGCAAACATCTTTACAACAACAGCGTAATAACAATATCATATTAAAAATTCATCGCAAAAATATTCCTGATTTCCATATTTGGTTGGTGCAACAAAATATCAGAGTTGTTTCATTACAATCACGTCATTCACTCGAAGATTATTTTTTACAAATAACAAGCGGTACGCAGCATGTGGCAGCTTTTGCAAATTGAATTGTATAAAATTTTTCATCGGCCAAGAACATATATTGCTTTTGGCGCAATAGCTGCATTAATTGTGTTGCTGCAATTTGGGTTGAAGATTGATGGACAAGAATATGCAGACTTCATGCTGCAAAGTCTTGGCAATTTTGATGTGCAGGGAAAATTATTGAATGGCTACATGGTTTGTTACATCGTGTTGCAATTAATGCTGGTGCATGTGCCGTTGCTTGTAACATTAATTGCTGCTGATATGTTTTCCGGTGAGGCTAATCTTGGTACGTTACGGTTACTGTTATCGAAACCTTATAGCCGCACTTCAATTGTGCTTGCAAAATTTTTTGCAACCGGCATTTACACATTGTTGTTATTGATTTGGGTTGCCATTCTTGCATTGTTTGTAAGCATGATGATCTTCGGCACGAGCGATTTGTTTTTAATGAAGAATGAATACATTGTTTTAATAAAACAGAACGATGTGTTTTGGCGTTATGGCTGTGCATTTTGTTTTGCTTTTGTTGCATTGATCACCGTGGCATCGATTGGTTTTTTTCTTTCTGCATTTGCTGAAAATTCTATTGGACCGATTGTGGCAACCATGAGCATTATTATTGTGTTCACTGTTCTCGGTACATTAAATATCCCGGTGTACCAGGCAATTAACCCATATTTATTTACAACACACATGGTTGTATGGAAAGAATTTTTCGATGAAAAAGTAAACGCCAACAACGAAGCAATTGTTGGAACGATACAGGACATGCCGCAGATAATACATTCTTTAATTATTCTTTTTATTTACATTATTGTATTGTTAAGCGCAACCATTTTTGTTGTACGTAAAAAAGATATACTGAGTTAATTTGGAGATTAGAAAATTTGGAAATGAAATTCACTTTAAGATTATTGTTTTTATTGCTTACTGTTCACTGTTCACTGTTTACTTTTTCTCAAACAGATGCAACCGCACTTATAGAAAAAGTAAAAGCAAAACTTGATAAGGTAAATGATTATACAGCGACAGGAATTTTAAAAACGGATGTTGCATTTATTAAAGCACCGGTAAGTAAAGTGACTGTTTATTTTAAAAAACCAAGTCATTTTCGACTTGCAAAAAACGGAGGTATTTCTGTTTTACCAAAAGGTGGTGTTAGTGTAAATATGAGCACCGTTATCAGTACAAATAACTTTACTGCACTGGATGCGGGAACAGCAATCATCAATAAAACAAAAACAAGAATTATTAAGTTACTTCCTAACGATGAAAACAGCGATGTGGTGCTTTCTACTTTATATATTGATGAAACCGATCTTTTGATACTAAAAGCGATTACGACAACACGTGAAAACGGAACCTATGAAGTAAACATGTTTTATGGAAAGTATGCTGATTATGGTTTGCCAGATAAAGTGATCTTTAGTTTTAATGCTAAAGATTACAAATTGCCAAAAGGCATCACGCTCGACTTTGATGAAGAGAAACCTGACGATGCAGAAAAACTAAAAAATAAAAAAGGTAAAGTGGAGATTGATTATTCATCTTACACAATAAATAAAGGTGTTGATGATTCAGTGTTTAAATAACTTGCTTGATTAAACAAATGGATGAGTTTATAAAAGTAAACGGAAGAAGCATTAGGGTTCAATTAAAACTGCACGCAATAAAAATTTGGAATGATGAGGCATTATCTGCAATACTAAAAATGGGCGCAGAAGAATCCACACGTCATCTTACAAACAGTATTAAAATCGAATATTATAAGTTGTTTAACTCAGATTTTGAGGTATCAAATGATTCTATAACCGTCGAAATTTGGGCGCATGTTTATGCTGAGAAATTTGCAGAGGCTGTAAAAAATTTTTCCTCTTTGAAACTTGTTGATGCTTTTGCCGATAAAATTCTCGAACATGCGGAAATAATCGATATTGGTGAAAAAGGTCATGACGATAATCGTTTTATTTGGGATGGATTAGCGCCGTTTAAATCCACTATTGCCAATGTGCTCTTTTCGCAACACAAATGAATAACGAACAGTTTTAAATAAACCTTATAAAAATCTTCTTCGCTAAGAATTTATAGATAGTAGTTTTGAAGCATGTGGATGATCTGCAAAAAAGAATGGAATCAATTCTTCAGCAGCCTTACAGGTTATATTGCATTAATTGTTTTTCTTCTCTTAAACGGCTTAATATTTTTTGTTTTTCCAAATACAAGCTTGCTCGATTTTGGCTACGCTTCACTCGAAAATTTCTTTGCGTTAGCGCCGTGGGTTTTATTATTTCTTATTCCAACTGTTACCATGCGAAGTTTAGCCGATGAATATAAAGCCGGCACATTTGAACTTTTAAAAACTTTACCACTTACTTCATCGCAAATTGTTTGGGGAAAATTCTTTGGTGCATTATTAATTGTATTGCTTGCTTTAATTCCCAC
>JBEHXR010000252.1:0-5709 GCA_048498595.1 Bacteroidota bacterium | reverse complement strand
ATTAGTTTAGGTATTTTTTCATTGCTGCTGTATTTTATTTATCGCAATAAAGAAAAAATAAATAAAATACTTGACCAGCGTAACCGGCAGCTCGACCAGCTTAATAATGAACTTGCTGTTGCAAATGAAACAAAAGCAAAATTGTTTGGTGTGATAAGTCACGATTTGCGTGCACCTGTTAGCAGGATTGTTCAGTTATTGCATTTACAAAAAGAAAATCCTGAACATCTTACCAGTGAATTAAAACAGCAATATGAAGACAGGCTAAACAAAGCTTCTGAGAATGTTTTAGAAACGATGGAAGACCTTTTATTATGGAGTAAAAGCCAGATGAATAATTTTACACCGCAGTATAAAACAGTTTATATATTGCCTTTGTTACAACAGGAAACTGAACTTTTTGAAGAACAGATCAAAGAAAAAGAACTCAATATAAATTTTGAGGTTGATCATAATAATTCTCAAAACACAGATGAAAATTTTTTAGCAGTCATATTGAGGAATTTAATTCAAAATGCAATTAAACAATGTGATAATGATGCTTTAATTACGATGCAGGCAAATGACAATTCAATTTCCATTACCAATCCATCTATAAATAAAAATGCAGCAGAATTAAATGCAATGCTTCAGCAAACAGAGGTAAGCAGTAAATATTCAGGATTAGGTTTGCAAATAGTAAAAGATCTTGGTGCACGGCTTGGCATTAAAATATATTACAGGCAGGAAGATGCGCAAAACATTTCAGCAATTGTAAGCTGGGTTTAAACATCATAATAAAAATATAAGCGCCGTTAAAAAACATACAATGGCGATTAACAGGAATATCAACTTCATAATTTTTATACTTCGCATTTACGGCTGATTATAATACCGTTTATTATTGCAAAAATGTAATCTTTTAAAACCGGATCTAATAATAACCGATGAATGCAGTTCTAAAATCGGCAAACATTTTTTTCACTGAACGCATGTAGATGCAGCAGCAGTTTATTTTAAGTTGAATAGTGTTGCATAAAAAAGCCGCTCTTATTAAAAGCGGCTTCATAAATTTTCTAATTCAAATTATTTTCTTCCGGCAAAGCGGCTAAGCAATCTCAATATTTCAATGTACAGCCAAACCATGGTAACAAGCAAACCAAATGCGCCGTACCATTCCATATATTTAGGAGCGCCTGTTGCTGCACCTTTTTCGATCATATCAAAATCTATGATAAGATTTAAAGCTGCAATGGCAACAATAAAAATTGATATTCCAATTCCCAGCATTGAGCTATCGTACATGAATGGAATGTTTACATGAAACAGACGCAATACCATTGTAATAAGATAGAAAACAAAAATGCCGGCTGTTGCGCCAAACACAACTGATTTAAATTTCTGCGTCGCTTTTATAACACGAAAATTATATAATAAGAACATCGCTAATGCAACACCAAAGGTTAAACCTACTGCCTGCATTATTAAGCCAGGATATTTGTCTTTAAATGCATCATTCATTATTGCCGAAAATGCACCAAGTGCAAATCCTTCTAATATTCCGTATGCAGGTGAAAGATATTTTGCCAATGTAGGTTTAACGCTGATTGCAATAACAGAAATCAAACCACCAATAAGTCCAACCCACATTAAAGTCATCATGGTTTGCGGTTGATTTGTATTCCATAAATGCCAGGTATAAGCCGCGCCGGCAATTACCATGAACATTAAAAATCCAAACTTGTTTATTGTGCCGCGAACCGTCATTACAGAGCCATCAGTTTGCTCTAAAGAACGATTGAAAATTTTTTGAGATAATGTCGGGTTACCCGATTGTGAAAGTGCCATATAAATTTTTATTTAAGAACACAAATTTACATTAAGAAAACCATCATTCTAAAACCGTTAGAAAAATTTATAAAATCATTCAACATTCAGTTATCCTGTAAGTTAGTTGGCGTTTTACTTCTTCCGCTTCACTTGCTACTTTATATTAATTTTGCAGGAATCTCTTTTTTAATACATGGAACGACAAGATATTTTACTCAGTGATGTAGTAATAAAATTTGCCGGCGATAGTGGAGACGGCATGCAGCTTACAGGAACGCAGTTTACAACCAACACTGCTTTGTTAGGAATCGATCTCGCAACCTTTCCCGATTTTCCCGCAGAAATTCGTGCACCACAAGGCACTATACCTGGCGTGAGTGGTTTCCAGCTGCGGTTTTCATCAGACAAAATATTTACGCCCGGCGATATTTGCGATGTATTGGTTGCAATGAACGCAGCGGCATTAAAAGCAAATCTTAAAGGCTTAAAACCCGGCGGAAAAATTATTGCCAACATTGATGGCTTTGATGCAAAAAATTTACGGCTTGCAAATTATGCTGATGGAATTAATCCATTAGAAGATGGAAGTCTTGATAGTTATGAATTAATTAAGATTGATGTTACAAAACTCACACGCGAATCGCTGAAAGAATTTCCTGAGTTAGGCATGAAAGAAAAAGACCGCGCAAAAAATATGTTTGTGCTTGGTTTTTTGTATTGGATGTACAACCGCAGTTTAGATAACACGATTAATTTTTTAAAAGAGAAGTTTGGCAAGAAGGAATTGATATTAAACAGCAACATAAAAGTTTTGCAGGCCGGTTATAATTATGGTGATACAACGGAAACTTTTACTACACGCTACAAAGTTGAACGGGCAAAATTAAGCGCCGGTATTTACAGAAGCATTATGGGTAACCAGGCTTTAGCTTACGGCTTAATCGCAGCCAGTAAAAAAAGCGGTTTGCAATTATTTCTCGGAAGCTATCCTATAACGCCTGCTTCTGATATTTTGCATGAATTAAGCAAACACAAATCATTTGGTGTAAAAACTTTCCAGGCAGAAGATGAAATCGCTGCTATCACATCTGCCATTGGCGCAAGTTATGGCGGAAGTCTTGGTGTAACTACAACATCAGGGCCGGGTATGGCATTAAAAGCGGAAGCAATGGGCTTGGCAGTGATGCTTGAAATTCCTTTAATCATTATTGATGTGCAGCGTGGCGGGCCTTCAACAGGTTTGCCAACAAAAACAGAACAAAGCGATTTATTGCAGGCTTATTATGGTCGCAATGGCGAATGCCCGATGCCTGTAATTGCTGCACGCACACCAAGTGATTGTTTTGATGCCGTATTTGAAGCAGTGCGCATTTCAGTACAACATATGACACCTGTTATTTTTTTAAGCGATGGATATATTGCAAATGGTGCAGAGCCCTGGCGTTTTCCAAAAACAGAAGAATTGCCTGAAATAAAAGTAAACCTTAAAAAAGGTTTGGATGAAGATGAACAAACATTCATGCCTTACAAACGCGATGAGAAATTAGTGCGTGCATGGGCAATTCCTGGCGTTGCAGGTTTAGAGCATCGCATTGGCGGTTTGGAAAAGCAAAACATTACGGGCAATGTAAATTATGAGCCGGAGAATCATCAGCTCATGGTAAATATTCGCGAACAGAAAGTAGAAAACATTGCTGATTATATTCCGCTGCAAACTTTAGATAGCGGCCCGCAAAAAGGAAAAGTTTTAATGCTTGGTTGGGGAAGTACATATGGTGCAATCAAGAGTGCTGCTCAACAGTTGCAGCAGGAAGGCTATGATGTAAGTCATGCACACTTGCGCTATGTACGACCGTTTCCAAAAAATCTTGGAGAAATTTTAAACAATTTTGAAACGGTCATTATTCCGGAAATAAACAATGGCCAACTAATAAAAATTATCCGCGACAAATATTTAGTGAATGCGAAAGGTTATAATAAAGTAATGGGTGTTCCAATTACGAAAACCGAGCTGGTAGACGCAGTAAGAAAATATCTATAATTATTCCATTCCATATTTTATTTCAAAAGATTTATACCTTGACTGAATGAAACATATTTTTGTTTGGTGAAGCGCAGTTTGCTTTTTTGCTTTTTACTATTCACTCTTTCATTTGCCCATGCACAGCAGTTTGGCGGTGAACCCTCATCGCTTAAATGGAAGCAGGTAAATACAGATACGGTTCGTGTAATTTTTCCGCGGGGATTAGACAGCATTGCACAACGCATTGCCACCATCACTTCAAAAGAGCAGCAACAATACAGCAGCACCATTGGGAACAATCTTCATAAAGTAAGTATTGTACTGCATAATCAAACAACATTTTCTAATGCATTTGTTGCATTAGCGCCGTGGCGAAGCGAATTTTTTCTAACACCACCACAAAATGCTTTTGAACTGGGTGCATTAAGCTGGAATGATATGCTGAGCATTCATGAATACCGGCATGTAGAACAGTACAGCAATTTTAATGTTGGTCTATCGCATGCCATGCGAATTTTATTTGGTGAAAATGGAGAAGCACTTGCCAATGCAGCCGCTGTACCCGATTGGTTTTTTGAAGGTGATGCGGTTTACAATGAAACTTTATTAAGCGAACAAGGTCGTGGAAGATTACCATTGTTTTTAAACGGATTTAAAAGTTTGTATGTAGAAAACAGGCAATATAGTTACATGAAGTTGCGCAATGGCTCATATAAAGATTATGTGCCAGGCCATTACCCATTGGGTTATATGCTGGTTGCTTATGGAAGAGAAAAGTATGGCAATGATTTTTGGAAAGATGTTACACATGATGCAGCTGCTTACAGATCTTTATTTTATCCAATGCAACATGCCGTAAAAAATTATGCGCATGTTTCATTTGATGCATTTGTAAATAATGCGTTTGATTATTACCATCAGCAATGGAATAATAAATCATATTCAAATCTTGCGTTTATTGATTCAATGCAAAAGAATAATGTGGTAGATGAAAAATATCCTTACACAACCAATGATGGTGCTGTAATTGTATTACATGAAAGTTATAAAGACAATCCATATTTTGAAATAAATCACCTCAATGGTAATAAAGAAAAAATTAATGTAGAAGACATTACTTACGATGATTACTTTTCTTACAACAATAATAAAATTGTTTACGCTTCCTATAAACCTGCAGCACGTTGGGGAAATAAAGAATACAGTGAAATAAGATTGCTTGATGTGAATTCCAAACAAGAAAAAAAAGTTACATCAGCAACAAGATATTTTTCTCCTGATATTTCCCACGATGGAAAGATGATTGCAGCGGTTGAGTTGCCAATCGATCAAACTTCGAAATTGGTTTTGCTTGATGTGAATGGGAATATTTTAAGAAGTATTCAAAATAAAGAAGGTCACATTTTTTCTTATCCAAAATTTTCTGCCGATGATAAGTTTATTTATGTGTGTGATAGAAATGCTGGTGGTGAAATGAGCATTTTAAAAGTGAATATCAACGATGAAAATTCAATCCAAATTCTGCCTTATAAAAATCGCGTTATTGGTTTTCCCGTTGTACAAACTGATACATTGTTTTATTCTTGTTCAGCTAATGGCAATGATGAAGTTTGGGCTTATATCAATTCACAAAATAAAAATTACAAAGTTGCAACCGCAGCAACCGGTTTGTTCCAGGCATCATTCATTAATAATAAAATTCTTGCTTCAGCATTTACAGCGGATGGATACAGGCTTGCTTATGTTACAGCTAAATGGCAGGAAATAAATAATGCAGATACATTAAAGCCTTTGTATGTTTCAAAGCCATTTAATAACGCATCTAATTTGCTACAGGAAAATATAAGTACGAGAAACTTTTCAATCATAAAATATCC
>JBEHXR010000251.1:0-5737 GCA_048498595.1 Bacteroidota bacterium | reverse complement strand
GTTGCAACCACTATTGCTTCATTTGTAAAATAGCCTTTGCGTTTTTCGCCAAAAGCTTTTAATGCTTTTTGTAAAGATGCGTAAATAAAATTTGGTAAAACAGCCTTTAGATCTGCGTTGTTTACACCGGGCACGTAACTACAATCAGGTAATGATGCAGACATTTTATTGTTGCAAAAGTCTATCATGCGTTGGGCAGGTGCAGCAAAATTTCCTCCGCCCGCATTAAAAGCTTTTCTTTCTATTGATTGCTGAAAATACATACCAAGTAATGAAGATGGAATATGATTTTTATTTTCATCATAATCCTTATAATCAAATAAATCCTTGTTCTGAACTTCCACAACAATTCCGCTGTTTGCAAAAGGATTATTTCGCTTGCTTGGGCTCCATCCGTTCACAACTAATTCTCCATTGTTTGTTGAAGCAGGTGCAATAATTCCACCGGGGCACATACAAAAACTAAACACACCTTTGTCTTTTACCTGTTCAACTAAACTGTAAGATGCCGGTGGTAAATATTCGCCGCGAACATCACAATGATATTGGATGGAATCAATCAACGTTTGTGGATGTTCAACTCTTACCCCGAGTGCGAATGGTTTTTGTTCAATTAAAATTTGTTTTTCATTCAACAATAGAAAAATATCTCTTGCTGAATGCCCTGTTGCCAGTATCGCCGCTTCCGGCATGAAAGTGTTTCCATCCGCAGTTTTTACAGAAGTGATTCTATTTTTTTCAATTTTAAAATCAACAACTTTTTTTTCAAATAACAATTCACCACCACACTGTTGTATTTGTTGCCGCATTGCAGTTATAATATGCGGCAATTTATTTGTGCCGATATGCGGATGTGATTCGTATAAAATTTTTTCGTCAGCACCGAACTGAACAAATAAATTTAAAATGTTTTCAATGCTGCCTCTTTTATTGCTGCGTGTATATAGTTTACCATCGCTATAAGTGCCCGCGCCGCCCTCACCAAAACAATAATTACTTTCCGGGTTAATTATTCCTTCTTTATTTAAAAGAGCAAGATCTCTTCTGCGTGAACGAACATCTTTTCCTCTTTCTAAAATAACCGGCTTAATACCTTGTTCTATTAATTTCAATGCAGCAAATAATCCTGCCGGTCCTGCGCCAATTATTAAAACAGAATGTTTTGTATGATGAACATCTTTAAATAAAACGCGTTTAAAATTTTGTTTTTGAAACGGCTCATTTATAAATGCTGTTAATGAAAGATTAACCCATACGTTTTTACTGCGCGCATCATAACTTTTTTTTTGAATAAAAAATCCTGAGATAGAATTTTCCGATACGCCAATCGATTCTGCAATATATTTTTTAATAAGTTTTTCGCTTACTGATTGCGACGGTTTTAATTTTAAAGCAATGTTTTTCTGCATGTTAAACGCTAAATAAAGCAGTATCTTTGAAGCGCAAAAATCTTGTAACTATAGGTTAACAATTATACACTAAACTTCTTACGATATTTGTGCTCTATTAATTAAATGCTCTTGAAATAAAGATTAACAAGTCTCAAAAAATTTCTGGCATTTGATTTGAAATAAAAAAGATAAATACGTAAGTAGTCAATTTTCTCATAAGCAGTTAGTTTTGGTTGCGGCCCCTGTGTCTACAGGGGCTTATTTTTTATATAACTGTTTGGTGTTTTTTATCCAGTCTGCGTTTTAAAACAATTGCAATAAAGTAAGCGATGATGCATCCAACACCATCAGCCACCATATCAAAATAGTCAAAATCTCTTTCAAAGGCAATGTATTTCTGCACATACTCCATTATTACCCCATATAGTGCACAAACTATGGCGACATAAATCAACAATTTTTTTGTGGCAGTGAAATTTTTGATGAATGGATACGCAAACAAAAAAGTCATTCCTCCAAACAAACCCGCATGCACCCATTTGTCGAAGTAAATTTTATCAAGAAAACTTACTGATGGAATATCTGGGCCCGGCATTACGAGTAAAACAGTTGTAATAATAACCCAAACAATTGCAGGAATAAATAAAGAAAACTTTGGCTTCACTTTTTTGCGCAAATGTAAAAGAAAAGGGCCGCTGGAAAGCGGCCCTTTATTGTTCACCTTAAAACCCCTGTAGTTTACATCTTCGGCATTAACACAGTATCTATAACATGAATAACGCCATTTGATTGATAAACATCTTTAATAGTTACTTTGGCAGTATGTCCGCTTTCATCCATCACCATTAAGTTATTTCCTTTCATACTGAACATTAATTTTCCGCCTTGTACAGTTGTAGCTGTGTAAGTGCCGCCATTTTTTTTAATCCAATCCATCAATGTTTTACTATCTATTCTTCCGGCAACAACATGATAGGTGAGAATTGATGTAAGCTGATCTTTATTTTCAGGTTTTAATAAATTATCAACTGTGCCATTTGGTAATTTGTTAAATGCTTCGTTTGTTGGTGCGAATACAGTAAACGGACCAGGACCTTCTAAAGTTTCTACGAGACCTGCAGCTTTTACTGCCGCAACAAGTGTTGTATGATCTTTAGAATTCACTGCATTTTCAATAATATTTTTTGATGGATACATGGCTGCACCACCAACCATAACTGTTTTTTCCTGTGCATTAGCTGCAAGTGTAGTTAAACAAATAAGTGCTATTAATAGAGAGGAAATTTTGAATATTTTTTTCATGATTTTGTTTTTTGATTTTGCATTTTATGATTTGGCTGAATTATAACTGGTACCGCGTTTTCATTACAGCTTATTTCATGTGCACTATCATGTACGATGAATAAACATGCGCGGTTTTATAAAAGATTTGCGCAAAAAAAAATCCCGCAAAAAAACTTGCGGGATTAAAAAATTATGTGTGAAATATATTAAGACACTTTACCTATCACGAACATATCAGATAAAGTAGGCGTTTTGCTTCCACCCTGTTTTTCGAGCGTAATGGCAAATGCTTCGGCGTGATCAATTACTTTCATCTTGCATAAACCAGCACAATCACCTACCATACCTGCATCAACAGGTTTACCATCAACAATTGCCCAAAGCTGGTATTGCATTCCTTCAGGCACCTTATCCATTTTCATTGGTAATAAGTAAACTTCTTTTGTACGCGTATCCCAATAAACAGCCGCTGTATTTTCTTCTTTGCCTTTTGTACCATTCAACTGAATTTTTACCATGTGCGGGTCTTCCATCATTTGAAGGCTCTGGTTTATTTCATCAAGCTTTGATTTGTAAGCAGCATTACTTGCCTGCAGATCATTTCTTTCGCTAAGTATAGCCTCATATCTGTCTGAAGAATCTTTAAACTTTGAGTAGAAATAAAAATTAAGCGAAGTGCTTACCACAAGCAAAATGATTGCAGCGGCAGCAATGTATCTTGAAAGATTAATACTTCTAACAGGTGCTAATGTTGTTTTTTCAGAAGAAGAATCAGCAAATAAAATATTTTGAATGTTTGATTTTATATGTGCGGGTGGTTGAACCACATCTTTGTTCAGTTGCTGTTGCAAAAGATTTTCAAAATCCAGAATTGCCTGCCGCACTTCAATATGTTCATTAGCCATTGCTTTAACCTCGGCAATTTCTGCCGGCGTTGCAACACCAAGAACATAGCTCTCGATTACTCCACTTTCTATGTAATTCTTAATATCCATTATCTTTTAAACAGTGTTCTTAATTGTATAAGTGCACTGCGTAATCTCGTTTTTACAGTACCTAAAGGAATATTTAAAAGTTTTGAAATTTCATCTTGCGTATAACCCTGAAAATATGCGAGCTCAACCAACACCCTTTGTTCATCTTTTAATTCCATGATTAATTTACGTAAACCAATTTTATCTGTTTCCAAATTAAGGGTTCCTGCTGCATCATATACGTTCTCTGTAAGCTCACGGTTTTGTTTTTGAGTGTTATAGCTTTTGCTTCGCAAAGTATCTATACTTGCATTCCTGGCGATATTAATCATCCATGTAAATAATCTTCCTTTTTCTGCATCGTATTGATCTATCTGTCGCCAGATTTTTATAAACACTTCCTGCAAAACATCATTCGACAATTCTCTATCCTGCAAAATTGAAACAATAACTGTATATAGTGTAGAAGAATAATTATCGTAGAGATAATTAAATGCAGATTGTGTGCGCTGTTTTAGTAACAGCACCAACTCATTTTCATTATATTTTACCGATTCGGGCATTAAAGCGAGCAAGGTTTTGTTTAACTCACCAACTTCTCGTAGGCGCTTGCGTCTGCAAGCGAATTAATTTCTTCAGAATTTGAAATTTCAATTTTTGCCATCCATCCTTCGTTGTATGGATCTTTGTTTACGAGTTCAGGATTTGAATTTAATGCACTGTTCACTTCAATTATTTTTCCTTTAACCGGCATAAAAAGATCACTTACTGCTTTTACTGCTTCAATTGTTCCAAACACATCTCCCGCAGAAAGATCGTTGCCAACCGTGTTTATATCCACAAAAACAACATCACCTAATTCGCTTTGCGCAAAATCAGTTATTCCAATTGTTGCGGTGTTATCATCATTTAATTTAAGCCACTCGTGGTCTTTTGTATATTTTAAATCTGGGGGAAAGTTCATAAATAAAATTTACGCAAATATTAATGAAAAGAAATTGACAACCTAATTCAGCATACGCATTTTCATTCTTATATCTTTTAAAGGGCGATCATTCTGATCTCTTGGTACAGATGCAATTTTATCAATCACATCCAAACCTTTTACTACTTCTCCAAACACTGTATAATTCTGATCGAGAAAAGGCGTGCCACCAATCGTTTTATAAATTTTACGCTGTGCATCATTATAAGAAAAGAGTATGTTGCCACCTTGCCTTATGCTGCATTCTACCTGGTTTAATAGCGTATCACTGCAAGGTTTTCCCTGCACAATATAAAACTGGCAATTGCTGCTCGCTTTTTCAGGATTATCTGTTCTCGCCATTGCCAATGCGCCTTTTTTATGAATTAAATTGTTTTTGAATTCTGCAGGAATCATATCGCCTGGTGCTTCACCATTACCTAACATTGCAGCGCTATCAGCATTCTTACTTGTTGGGTCGCCACCTTGAATCATAAATCCATCAATCACGCGATGAAATAAAAGACTATCATAAAAACCTTGTTTTACCAGCTTAATAAAATTGTCGCGATGCAACGGCGTTGAATCATACAACTTCACTACAATCGTTCCTAAGTCTGTTTTTATTTCAACTAATTTTTCTTTTGAAATGGGTGCTTTCTTTACAGGTTTGGCAGCAACTTTTGTTTGTGCAAACATCATGTGCGCACACAAAACCATCAAAGCAGTTAATGTAATTTTCCTCATTCGGTTGGTTTAAAAATGCTGTTGTTCAAAATAAAATAAAATATGATCTTTTAAAAGATTCTCCTGTTCAGTAAGTGATATGCCTGACAAATCTTTTACCTGTTTAAAATGCGGCCAGCCATCTTCGTCTTTATGTGTTAATTCGTAATAACCACTCTCACTTAATAAAGTACAAACGGCAACATGCATCAAATCTTGTTTTTGCTCTTTTGTAATTTTTTGTTTGATGAATCCTGTTTCCTGCATACCAATCAAAAACAAAATGGCTTCCATATCAGGCTTTTTGCCAAAACGCTCCGCCAGTTTTGCTTCAAGGTTCCACCATCGCTGCTGCAAATCAGAATCTACAAACATAAACTGCAAATATAATTGATGAA
>JBEHXR010000250.1:0-5787 GCA_048498595.1 Bacteroidota bacterium | reverse complement strand
AAAAAAGTTACCGGCATCCATTCGCCTGCAAGAATTAAATCAGGCTGACCATCGCCATCAAAATCTGTAAACATTGCATCGCAAACCAGACCGATATTGTTTAATTCGGGCGCAACATCATTTGTTACATCCGTAAATTTTGCAACACCATCTTTTGAATCGTTTCGCAGAATACAACTGCTTACAGGTTTAGGATAATGCCATGGATCAACGCGGCCTGAAACAAAAAGATCAAGCTTACCATCATTATTAAAATCAAAAGCACGCACACATAATTTACTTGTGTGATTAACTGGTAAAGCGGTTGAATCTAATTTAAAATTTCCTTTACCATCATTGATGTATAACCGGTCCTGGTAATCGTCGCTGCCAGATTCTAATTGATATCCACCACTTGCTATATAAATATCAGTTTTGCCATCATCATTCGCATCAAACAATAAAATTCCTTCATCTTTATATTTATGCATGTTTGTAACTACACCAGGTAATAAATCTTTCTGTATAAATTTTCCTGATGCCTGCTGCAAAAAAATCTGTGCATGTTTAAATGAATTTCCGCCAATAATAATATCATCAAGGCCATTGCCGTCAACATCGCCTGCAGCCAGTGCCGGACTATATTCAGAAAGTTTATGTGGTAATAATTTCTGAATGTTGAAATCGATAAAATCCGCTGCAAGATCTTTATAATTTATGCCAAGGTTTTCTGTTTGTTTAAACAATGCACCTGAATCGATAACCGGTCGCTGATTCGAATAATTTTCATTTGCATTTTTAATATCGGCAATAAGTGTTTGATCAGCCCTAACATTTTTAATTGTTTGCTGTTTATTGTTATTCCATTTTACAACAACCGAATCAATAACTGTTGTTTTACCCAATCCGAAATGCGCCATACATTGAATGGTTGATAAATATCCGCGATAGGGATTGTTATCATAAAACTGCATTTTATTTTTATCGTAGTAGATGTTTACTATCGCACCCAACCCATTTATATTTTGCGGACCGCCTTTAAATTTTATATTTAAGAAGTGCGTTTGTGAAGTGTCTTTATCGCGCAATGTATTCCTGTAGATCAAGGCTTCATCATTTATATTATTAATCACCATGTCCATTGCTCCATCATTATCCAAATCTGCATAGGCAGCACCGTTAGAAAATGTTTGAACAGGCAAGCCCCAGTTTTGTGTTACATCAGTGAAAGTAAGATTGCCGTTATTGTGATATGCATAGTTGTGGATTTTAACTTCGGGTATTTGGCCCAGTATATCTTTTTTAGGAGCATACCCGGTTGCATCTCTGCGGTAGGCAGTAAAATCATGATCACTTACATCTTTAGGGAATCCATTTGTTATAATTATATCGCGGTAACTATCGTTATCAAAATCTGTTACCAAAGGCGTCCAACTCCAGTCTGTTTGCGCAACGCCGCTTAAAAAACTAATGTCGCTAAAAGCAGGTGCGCCTACTGAATCGTTTGCATTAATGCGAGGTCCTTGATTTAATTGCAAGGTATTTCTCACGTATTGATATTGATATTGGAAAGCGTCGAAGTTTTGGTAGGTTATATAGCTGTTTGATCCGCCAATCATTTTTTTGCGTAGATTATCCTGTGGGTTCATGTCTAGCTCTATAACATCCGGCAGGCCATCGTTATTAATATCGGTTACATCCTGCCCCATTGAATTAAAAGAAGTATGCTTGAAATATTGCTTAGCCTCATTAGTGAATGTGCCGTCATGATTATTTATATAAAGAATATTGTTAGAGATGAAATCATCTGACACATAAATATCTTTCCATCCATCATTATTGATGTCGCAAATACTTGCAGAATGTCCGTACCCCGGAAACGTCATTCCCGCCTGTGCAGAAACATCATGATATACGCCGTGTTTTAAAACAGGATCCCAATCGTTGCGATAAAGCCTTCCGATACTTGCTGCATGTTCTTCTGAATTGCGGCGTGCAAATACAGATTGATCGTAACCAGTTGAAGCTTCATTAACGGTAAGGTACATATCAAGGTCGCCATCATTATCATAATCAAAAAAACTCGCCATAGTAGATTGAACATGCACATCTAACCCATATGCAGCAGCTTCATCTTTAAAATGCGGAACGCCATCTTTATCTACGCCTTGATTTACATATAAAACATTTCGTCTTCTTAGAGAATCATTATAGATAGTATTACAGATATAAATATCCGGCAAGCCATCATTATTTATATCAACAACAGCAACTCCTCTTGCCCATCTGCCCATATCAGTTACACCGGCTTTATCCGTTACATCTTCAAATTTAAAATTCCCTTTGTTTAAATAAAGTTTGCATGACACCTGGTTGCCTGTAAAAAAAATATCTTGTTTGCCGTCGTTGTTAAAATCACCAATACCAACACCGCCGCCATTGTAAATATTTACGATATCGAGCGGATTGATAGAATCATTTTCAACGATTTTATTATTGAAAGTAATACCGGAGTGTGAAGCTGAAATTTGCTGAAATAGTGTATGTGTCTTATTACAGGATAGCAGCGACAAAAAAATAAAGCAGGTGAAAAGCAGTTTAAAAAATTTCATATAAAAGCATTCAACGCTCTAATGTACAGAACATGTTTAAATTATAAAGGGGTTCTAAAAAAACCCCTTTATAAAAATTTATGTTTAATATTAATATCCGGGGTTTTGTGACAGGTTTGGATTAAGCGCAATGGCACCCTGCGGTATTGGCAAAAGCGTCCATTCCGCTTTAATTGCGGTATTGTATAAGCCATGTATCTGCCCATCATGTGTTGGCCCCGGCGCAGGATTAGGAACAGGATTATAATTCCCATCTTTACCACCATTTATTTTATTAATAAATGCCACTGCTACATCTGTGCCTGCCCTGCAGATATCAAAAAACGTAGAGTATTCACCGGTAAGTTCATGCCTGTATTCGCTTAAAACCATTTGCAACGGGTCTGTAATAGCCACACCCTGAGTACCATCAAAATTTGCACTGTCTTTCATTACTGAAGGAGCAGTACCACCCCAGGCCCTGTCTCGCACTAATTTAAGATCAGCCATTCCGCCAGGAACATCACCTGTACGAATTTTACACTCAGCCCTGCTTAACAAAACTTCTGCATAGCGCATTAATATCTGGTTCTGATCTCCAAAAATATGTGCTGTATTATCACTTGGACTATTGTAGTTACCAGTAAGATTTGGATCTCTCCATTTTTTCGCACACACATATCCTGTACGTTGTTTATCATCTCCATACCAAGGCCTGGTTTTAGTTCCAACGGTATTTATAATTGTGCCATTATCTGCTGTGTATGTAGGATTACCTGAAGCAAAACCCGCCACCACAGGAGGATAACCTTTTATACCACCCCATTTGGCAATAATTCCGGGACTTTGCAACGAATCACCGGGGCCTACAATGGTTAAATATTTACGTTTATCACCTTCCTGGTAAGAATTCCATAATGCCGGGTTGCCATAATCATAACCTTGTTGCGTTATTTCATTTGGCCAGCTAAAACTATCTATCCAGCCAAGTTCGGCGCCAGGTGGTTGCCAGCTTCCACCCCAATCCTGCGGGTCACCCGGTTTCAGATAAAACTGAACTTCAAAAATGGATTCATCATTATTCTGGTGATTATATTCATGGACATCTGCAAAATTTGGCATCAAATGATAGTTATTAAATTCCGGGTTATTGAAAGCAGCTAACGCACCTTCATAATCCTTTAACCACATACGCGCTGCACCTTCATAAGCATAAGCCGCGCCCTTGGTTGCTCTCCCTAAATCAGCTGATGATAATTCTGTTTTTGATAACAACAAAGTTTCCGCTTGTTGCATGTCTGAGACAACTTGTTGAAACACGGAATCCCTTGAATCCCGCGGTCTTAACCCCAGATTTAAAGCGCCGGTAGTATCAGTTTCTAATGGAACTCCGCCAAAGGATGCAGCAAGATAATAATAGGTCATTCCTCTAAGGAAAAATGCTTCTCCCCTCAAACGGCTCGCTAACGCATGGTCAATAACACCCTCGGTTTCTGCCTTCGTAATTACGGCAAATACAGAATTTGCTCTTGCAATACCAATATAAGACTGGTTCCAGAAAGTAATAAGCCCAACAAAAATCGGTGCAATTTGATAGTTATTCCAAAATACATCCGCGCCCCAGTTAAAGAAATCATGCGTTCCAAAATTAGCTCTGTACCAGATACATTTTTTAAGCAGGTCACTATTTTGATAGGTATCATAAATAGCATTAACAAGAGAGATCACCTGCTGTGGTTTGCTGGCTGCAGCATCAGGAGAGATTCCAAATGTGTTGGTTTGATTTAAAAAGCTTTTACTACATGCCAGTGGAATAACGGCACAGGGCAGAGCTATAAAAGTTACTATAATTATTACTTTAATTCGTTTCATATCGCTGAATTTGTTCTTTATTTAAAATGTTACGTTTAATCCAAAAGTGAAATACCTGGATGAAGGATATGCACCATTGTCAACACCGTTTTGAGTTGCATTCCCCCCCTGGATTCCTATTTCCGGATCAAGACCCGTGTATTTTGTAATAGTAAAGAGATTTTGAGAAGATACATATACCCTAATTCTTGAAATAGAAAATCTATTTAACAGACTTGCCGGCAAAGTATAACCGACGGACACATTTTTCAGCTTTATAAAACTGCCATCTTCAATCCATACGCTAGATGGAACATTGTTAATTGAGCTGTTATCACCTGGTGTACCCACCGCCCTTGCATACCTGTTTGATGGATTGGTTGGCGTCCAGTGATTCTCGTAGTATACTATGTTTACATTCTCAGATCCAACTCCACCCCGTCGCGCAAGACTTTCCAGGTTGCTTTCAACATAGTTCAATATTTTATTTCCGTAAGAGCCATAGAAGTATAAATTAATATCCCATGCTTTGTAAGTAGCATCTAAGTTCAGCCCACCGAAAAATTTAGGTTGAGGGTTTCCGATAGGTATTCGATCATCAGCATTTACAAGACCATCTCCGTTTATATCTGCAAAGATTCTGTCGCCGGGAACAGCAACAGCACCAGGACGATATATGCCACCCGGAGCTTTTGCATTTAAATCATCAATTTGTTTCTGGTTCTGAAAAATTCCAATTGCTTTGTAACCAAAAAACTCTCCCACAGGCTGGCCAATATAAGAACGGGTATATTCATCCCATCCCTGGAACCCATTTAAGATTAAACCACCAAAATTTGTTACAAAGTCTGTTCCTGATGTGAGACTGGTAAGTTTATTTTTGATTGTAGTCAATGTTAAACCAATACCATAATGAAAATCTTTGCTGCCGCTGCCATTGTAGTTTAGTGCAAACTCAAATCCTTTATTGTTCATGCCGCCTACATTGCGGATAAGTGTGGTATAACCTGTTTGGGCAGGTGCTGCAAGCTGTAACAGAAAATCTTTTGAGTCGCGGTTAAAATAGTCAGCGGTAAAGGTTAAAGCTCCATGCAAAAAGGCGGCATCAATGCCAATGTCTAACTGCTTATCCGTTTCCCATTTTAGACTTGGATTAGCAGCTTGAACTTGTGCAATACCATTTTGGTATATTTTATTAAATGGATAACCGAAATTATCAGCCCCTCCTCCATTTACATTTGAAGGATAATTTCCTGCATAAAGTGGTTGGTATTTAAATAGGCCGATGGGAGACTCATTTCCCACTTCTCCCCAACCGCCCCTGAGCTTCAAATCAGTAAGCCAATCAGCATCTTTTAAAAAAGAT
>JBEHXR010000249.1:0-5805 GCA_048498595.1 Bacteroidota bacterium | reverse complement strand
GGCACTCACAATATTTTTATCTACATTAAATGTTTTTTTATCAATATCCATTTTTAATGCAGAAGCAGTTGTTGAAACAGTTACATTTTGAAGTTGACCAACATCACCAACTAATTTTATGTTGCCCATATCTTTATCCAAAGCACTCATCATAGCCATTCCCTGTTGCATTTGATTGCCCTGAGAATTGTTGCCACCAGGTGCTTTAAGCTGAAAGGTTATTTTTTCTTCATAAGGTTTATAACCGATTGCAGAAATTTTCATGGTAATACCAAATAAAGGCAGTTCACCAAAATCAAAATCACCATTTGCTTCTGTGGTTGCACCTTTAAATAAAATCGGTTTCATTTTTTTGGTGCTTGAATCGAATTTATTCTGAAGCAGAATGATTGAAGCTTGTGCAATTGGTTTATCAGCACTATCAACTACTTTTCCATAAATATGCCCAATGCTTGGAGGTGCTTTTTGAGTTTTACCACCCGCCGGAAACTGCGCCAACAAATGCGAACTAACAATGATCAATACAGCAGTGAATAATTTTTTCATAATAGAATTTAATTGCAGCGCAAAACTACTTTCAGGTTTAAAAGAAGATTATATAAATGAGACAAGCGTACTAAATAGTGCGACGAATGGCAAGCAAAAAAAATAGCTAACCTGCGTTAGCTATTTTAACTGTTAAGAATATTAAAAATTATTTTTTAGGCATCGCAAAAACAGATGCATCAACGGGTACATTAATTTCAACTTTATTTATTGTACTGTTTGCCTGCATGCCTTGAGGCAAGGTTAATTCTTCTGCATACGGCATTACATTTCCGAAATCTGTTTTTCTAAAATCAGAATATCTAGCAGTAGTTGCCTGCCCTTGAAATTCACGAACTAACTGCGTTAGATAATGTGTTGAAGAATCAATATAGAAAGTTGTTTTAACACTGTCAGGTGATGTGGCTTGTATTTTATATGCAGACTTGCCATCAACATTATCCATGCCTTCATATTGCACCTGGCTGCCGGTATTCTTATAGTTGTACAATACACCGCCAACGTAAATTTGATCTTTTACTGCTGCGTATTGATCTTGTGGTAATGCTACAGGATCAGATGAACCCATAAATGGATTTATCATCCAGCCGCCTGAATCAGTAACTGCCTGTTCTACATTCTGACCATTAAAGCTAACTACACTCTTAAACCCTTTGCCGTTTAAAATGGTAACATCTTCATCGCCGTCGTTACCCATAACAGAGAAAGTACCTGTCATATGAACAGAATTTATTTGCCCAATTTTATCTCGCCCGCCGATAGCAGTAAAATAATCATTGATAATGTCATCCGCCGATTGTGCGAACAATGTGTAAGAACTGATTGATAAGATTAAAAGAAATAATGTGTGTTTAAATTTCATATAAAATGTTTTCAGTATAAAATTAATGTTTGCCGGTTAATGTTGTTATCACATCTTTA
Source organism: Bacteroidota bacterium (assembly GCA_048498595.1). Classification (GTDB taxonomy): domain Bacteria; phylum Bacteroidota; class Bacteroidia; order Chitinophagales; family Chitinophagaceae; genus Parafilimonas. Next base: position 4,338 of record JBEHXR010000249.1, on the reverse strand, counting down.
TAAATATCTCCAACAGGTATTTCAACCTCATTGATAAATACACTGTTTTTTCTGATTGATGTAATATATTCTTTAGAAACAATAAAAGATTTTTGCACGCGTACAAACATAGAGTCCGGTAATTGCTCTTCGATCGCTTTCATGGTAAGCCTTGCCACCAATGGTTTTGTGCTGCTTTTTAAATGGATTTTTAAATAGTCTTTAAACCCTTCTACCCACATAATATCATTAAATACAACTTTTACCAGGCTGTAATCTGCATTTATAAAAAAATAAGATGGTGGTTCATCAGTAGAAAATTTTTTTGTTTTAAGTTGATGTAACTCCCACGCTTTGTTACAGGCTTTTATAAATCTTTCGAGTGCTACCGGTTTTACAAGATAATCTACAACATCAAGATTAAAACCATCCAATGCATATTTTTCATACGCGGTAATTAAAATAAACATTGGTTTTTGCTGAACGGCTTGTATAAACTGTAACCCGGTTAAGCCCGGCATTTGAATATCAAGAAAAATTAAGTCAACCTGTTCATTTTGCAAAACCTGCATTGCCTGCAACGGGTTACTGCAGCTCGCTACTAATTGCAGGTAGGGCACTTTGCTTATATTATCTTCAAGCAACTCCAGCGCTAACGGTTCATCATCTATGGCAATACACTTAAGCATTAAGTAAGATTTATCTGTAACAAAACTGTAAACCATCCATCTTTATCGTTAATATATAACGAATGATTTTTTCCATATAAAAGATTTAATCTTCGCTTTACATTATTCAAACCTATTCCAGAATTGCTGTCTTTTATTTCATTAACAGCATCATTAAATTTATTACTTACTGTAAATTGAAGTATCGAATCTTTTTCTTTTAAGCTGATGTTTATTTCAGGATTTTCTATAATTCCTGTTCCATGTTTAAATGCATTTTCAACAAATGGAATAAGCAACATCGGTTCAATTTCTTTTGCGCTGTCAATTTTTTCAAAACAAGAATTAACTATAACGTGTTTTCCAAATCGCTGGCGCTGTAAATCAATATAACTTTGAATGTAGTCTATTTCCCTTTCCAGTGGTACTTTTCTTTCATCTGTTTCATACAACATATATCGCATTAACGATGAAAGTTTAATAAGTGACGGTTCTAATAAATCTGATTTTTTTCTTGCAAGCGCAACCATGCTATTCAACACATTAAACATAAAATGCGGGCTAACCTGCGAGCGAAGAAACAATAATTCTGTTTTCAAATTCTCTGTTTCCTTTTGTCTTGAAAGTAACGCAGTGCGTTGTTTTTCTATAAGCATTGCATAAGCAGTACTGCTGGCGAGAATAAACAAGTAAGGGAAAATATTATATACAAAAAAATTAGCAGGTTTAAACGACATATGCTTTACAAACGAAGCAAAGTATGCCCAGTGTATAACATACACAATGGCAAGTGCTAATACTTCAAAACCAATAAACACCGCAAATTTTTTACGGCGTTGCACAAAGCGCAGAAACACATTTGCATGAACATAAAATAAAATAATCCATACAGCGCTGCTCAAAAAATAGAAATATAAAAGAGGCGTATCATCCGGGCCAGTCCCTCTGTGTTCTGCTCTTGAATAGGAGCGTAATAAAAAAGGCAATGAAAAAAGTATGATCCAGCATACGGCATGCAACAAAACAATTACCCATTTTTTGTTCATCCAATTCATCTTCATTTATACAAAGTACAATAGATTTGAGCTAACAAATAATGAATTGCAAAACATTGCGACGAAAGTATTGTATATATAGATAAAACGAGTACTTGATTATAGTGTCGCATCATTTTTGATTTAGTTAAAGCCGGCGTTTGATACAATTAAAGAACAGCAAAAATTTATTTGGTTTTAATTTTTTAGTGTAATATTGCACCGGAAACAAGCATTATTGCCCAATCAATTAACACTCGCCTGTTTTCTTGTAACCAACAAAATTTTTCTCCTATTTTTTAAAATTTATTTATTGTAAGGTTTTATTTTTTATGTACGATATTCTTCAATTGAACGACATGCTGGTGCCTGAACTTCACGACATTGCTGAGCACCTTAGCATACCCGATGCAAAGCATCTGAACAAACAGGATTTAATTTATAAAATCCTTGATAAGCAAGCGTTAACTCCTCAAAGCAATGGAACCAACGGCACAGAAAAGCCAAAACGTAAGCGCACTATTAAAGCAAGTACAGCAAACACAACAGAAGAAGCTGAGGTGATGACCGAAGCACCTAAAGTAGAAAAAATGCGAAAGGAACAAAAGCCACCGGTTAAAGAAAGTGGCAAAGAAGAGGAAGAAAAACCTAAACGCACAAGAAATAAAGTAAAGACGAAAGAAGAAACTGTTGCCGAAAACGAAGTGCCCGCTGAAACAGAACCGGAGGTAGAGGATGAATCATTAACCAAGATGGGAGCAAATCTATTAAGCATGCTTGGTGATGATGAACCTGTTGTTTTTCCTGATGAAGTAGAGGAGAGCGAAGATGTTGCTGAACAAACAACATCAAAACAGTGGAGTAAGAAAGAGCCTGCTTTTAATGTAGAATTTGATGGAATTATACAATCCGAAGGTGTGCTGGAAATGATGACCGATGGTTACGGTTTTTTACGCAGCAGTGATTATAATTATTTATCTTCTCCTGATGATATTTATGTTTCGCCTTCACAAATAAAATTATTTGGATTGAAAACCGGCGATACTGTATATGGTGCCGTTCGTCCTCCAAAAGAAGGTGAAAAATATTTTGCTTTATTAAAGGTTGAAACAATTAACTCAAAAAGCCCCGAGGAAGTTAGAGACCGCGTACCGTTTGATTATCTAACGCCTTTATTTCCTTTTGAAAAATTAAACCTCTTTACAACGCCAAGTGATTATTCAACAAGAATAATTGATTTGTTTACCCCGATAGGTAAAGGTCAGCGCGGATTGATTGTTGCGCAGCCTAAAACTGGTAAAACAATGTTGCTGAAAGCAGTTGCAAATGCAATTGCAGCTAATCATCCTGAATGTTATTTGATGGTTGTTTTGGTTGATGAGCGCCCTGAAGAAGTTACCGATATGGAACGCAGTGTAAGAGCAGAAGTTATTGCTTCAACATTTGATGAGCCTGCAGAAAAACATGTAAAGGTTTCAACTATCGCTTTACAAAAAGCAAAACGTTTGGTTGAATGCGGTCATGATGTTGTGATTTTATTAGATAGTATTACACGTCTTGCACGTGCGCATAATACAGTTGCACCCGCAAGTGGTAAAGTTTTAAGTGGTGGTGTTGAAGCGAATGCAATGCAAAAGCCAAAACAATTTTTTGGTGCTGCACGTAAAATTGAAAACGGAGGTTCTTTAACGATACTTGCAACCGCATTAATTGATACAGGCAGTAAAATGGATGAAGTAATTTTTGAAGAGTTTAAAGGAACCGGCAATATGGAACTTCAGCTTGACAGAAGGCTTTCTAACAAACGCGTATTTCCTGCAATTGATCTTGTTGCTTCATCTACAAGACGTGATGATTTATTACTCGACAGAGATGTATTGCAGCGTATGAATATTCTTCGTTTATACATTAATGATATGAATACAGAAGAAGCAATGACTGAATTACTGAAACGTATGCGCGGCACAAAAAGCAATGAAGAATTTCTTGCAAGCATGAATGGATAATCAAATATTATTTGCATAACTAAAAAGCCTTCTCATATAAGAAGGCTTTTTTAGTGAACACCAATTGCAATGATTATTTTGAAAGCAACTCGTCAAAAAATTTGTTTGCATCTTTCCATTTATCCATTCTTTCATATTGCGTATAGTGAACATTATGCGGCGCAGTAAAAACAATCGGTCTTCCTGCAAAAACAGATAAATTAAAATCGTGGTCATCAATTAAAACATCGCCTTTTGCAATTGATTTATCTCCACAAAAAACTCTTCGCTTCCATGGTATAAAAGGAAAGTGTTCATCCAGCCATTCAAATTTTTCATATAAAGAATGTTTGAATTCCATCGCAGCAGAAACAATAAAAACTTCATACTTATTGTTCATAGCTTCTATTACTTCTTTGCTGTCTTCTATTACAGGTAAATCTTTAAAAAACCCTTTTTGATGCGGGTACATTAACACAGTTTGCCTGTGCTCCGGCGGAACAATTTCTCTCAACTTTGTTCCGTGCAATTTTTCTCTTGAAATTGTTACGCCAAAATCTCTTTCATACCATTCTAAAAAACGTGCAACAGCGTCTGCCATTACATCATCCATATCTATTAAAATGCGCATTGTATTTTTTTTAAACTGATTTTACAACAGCTCTTTGTTTT
>JBEHXR010000248.1:0-5852 GCA_048498595.1 Bacteroidota bacterium | reverse complement strand
TGCCTTTATGCCAAGATATAAAGGATATAATGGAAGTACCCAGCAAACAGTTACAATAACTCCATTATAATAAGGCCGAAAAACCAACTTCTTCCAGTCCTCCTGAAATATCCTGTTCTTTATAATAAACATCATCATTAAATAAGAAATAAATGTTGATGCAAAAATGCTCCAGCTAATACCAATAATTCCATCCCATTTATAACCGATATAAATCAACACGCAAATGATAACGGAGGTCTGTATTTTACGAATGAGGTTTAAACGAATAAGTCCATGCACACGCATCAATGTATCGCCAAGACTTGCTGCAGTGCGCATAGGCAGGTTAAGAAAAAATATTTGCAGCATTAACACTGCATCGAGCCATCGCTTGCCTAATAAGATAAGCACAACAGGTTTACTGAAAATTATCAGGAAAACGGTTAGCGGTAATAACAACGTTGTTACGAATGAAAATGTTCTTGAAAATGCCATGAAGGTTCCTTTTGCAGAATCTGTTTTTTTAACCATAGCCGGCATCATTACACGCTGCACCATATCGTATAAAAAACGTTGCGGAATATTCATAATGCGAAAGCTTCTGTCGAACACACCGAGCGTAACAGCTTTCACCAGTTTACCCACTTCGAGTATAATACCAAAATTTACAATATATGTATTGAAGCGAATTAATGTTAAGCCTGTACCATAACCGATCAGATCTTTAAAATGTTTTTTTGTAAAACCAAGTTTCACCGGAATGGGTGCATAATATAAAAGCAGCAGCATTTCTGCGCCGAAATAAAATAGCTGGGAATATACCAGCGACATTACGCCTTGCCCATAATACGCCAGCACTACACCCAAAATATTCGAGAGTAAAAGCATTACACCATCTGCAATAAAGATCTTTTTAAAAGCGAATCTTTTTTGCAGTACAGCAAAAGATGCAGAATAGATTGCAGCAAAAAGAAAAATAATACTGAAAATTCTAAGTGAGGATGTGAGTTGAGGTTCTTTGTAAAAATCTGCTGCCCATGGTGCAATTAGGTATATTACTACATAAATTATTGATGCAAGTCCGAGGCTTGAATAAAATGCTGCGTTTATATGTTGCTTATCAATTTCGCGGCGTTGAACAAGTGCATCACCCATACCGCCATCGCCCATCATATTGCCAAAGTTCATGAACGAATTAAGCAAAGCAAAAACGCCTAACTCTGCTTTTGATAAAAGACGCGCCATAACTGCGTAGTACGCAAATTGTGAGAACACTTTTACGCCTACGTTTAGCATTTGCCAGGCTCCGGATTGTATAACCTGTTTCTTTTGCATTATGCAGTTTAGTCTTAAACAGCTTTGTTTAAGATATATTCACAATATTGTTGTTGGTTAATGTTTATTATGTAATGAGCGTTAGCTTTCAAGTTAAACGAGGCTTCACTTTACTCCGCAACAAAATGCTAATTAAAATGATTTAATAAAATATAGTTAGCAACACTTAAAACATTTTACAGTAATTAAGCTTCGCTTGTTTTCCTTCTTCTTCCAAAAAGTTTGGTTGATGATCTGTCACCATTCTCATAATACTTGTAACTATACTTGCTGCTGCTATAGCCATAACTATAGCCATAATCATAACCCGGTAATGTTTTAATATCATTAAACACAATATCAATTCTCTTAAATCTTCTGTCGTTTGCCAGGCTTTGAATGATGCCTATCTGTTTTTTATACGTGTATCGCTGTCTCACCATATATAAAACAGTGTCTGTGTATTTGCTTAACAATAATGCATCGGTAACCAGGCCAATGGCAGGGCAATCAATAATTATAAAATCGAATTGCTTTTTTATTTCAGTGAACAAACCTTCTACTTTATCATGCACCAGCAGCTCTGCAGGATTGGGAGGAATTGTACCTGAACCGATCACATAAAAACTTGGATGTACTTCAGAAGGTTTTATGATGTCTGAAATTTTTGCATCATCAGAAACAATGTAATCAGAAAATCCAAAAGAATTATCAAGGTTAAGTGCAGAAGATATTCTTGGTTTTCTTAGATCCATTTCCATTAATAAAACCCTTTTGCCCGAAAGCGCAATTGCACTTGCAAGATTGATGGCAGTAAAAGATTTTCCTTCGCCACCCATGCTGGAAGTAGTCATTAAAACTTTTTCGGATGCATTGGGCATTAAAAACTGTAAGCTTGTTCTTAATGTTTTAAACTGCTCGCTAATTTGGCTGCGTGAATCTTTTGTAACCATTACACCCGCCGGTTTTTTAACATGACTGATGTTTGCAACAACGGGCACGTTGGTGTTATTGGTTATATCTTCCATTGTAATAACACGTGTATTCAGCAACTCCTGCATAAACAGCACTACAGACGGAACAAGTAAACCTAAAAATATTGCTGCAATACTTATAAGAACAATGTTTGGGAACCATGGCAATGGTCCGCGTTGTGGTGCATCAATTATGCGAATAGGTCCAATGTTATCTGACTTTGAAACTTCCGTTTGTTCTCTTGTTTGCAAAAGATAGGTATAAAGATTTTGCATTACGTTTTGCTGACGGGTGAAATCAAGATATATGCGTTCCTGCGTAGGCACTTTAGAAATATTACCCATCATTTGATCGTTGCGTGTTTGCAAGTCAGATTGTTCAGAGCCTAAAGAATTTTTATAGGTCTTCATCATGCTTAACAAATCGCCTCTTAATTGCGAGAGCTGTATATCTATACTTTTTATAGCCGGGTTTGCTGCCGTAGAAGTTTGCAGGTCTGATTGCTTTTGCAATTGCAGCGTATTGTACTTGTCTAATGTTTGTACAAATGCCTGGTCTTGAATTGGCGCAGTAGTAGGCATCACACGCGAATTGTTGCGGTCATCCATTAAATATTTTTCAAGATCATCTATAACCTTATACTCTGTTTGTTTTTCTGCAAGATCCTGGTTGGTAACTGAAGTGTTTTGCAGTAATTCTTTTGTATCAGTAGTGATATCTGTAAGATGATTTTGTTTTTTGAATGACTCGATGTTTCTATCGATGCCTGTTAATTCTTGCGAAACAGTTGCAAGGCGATCATTAATAAAAGCGATGGTGCTGTCTGCAATCTTATTGTTATTATCGATATCTGTTTTTACGTATAATGAAACTAAATATCTGAGCATGTCTTCATTCTTATCAGGTGTTGGTCCGCTTATCGTTAGATCTATTATGTTTACATATTCAGTTACAGTTTCTGCTTCAATCTCATCCATATAATAATAAACCGCATTGCTGTAACTATTAATAATAAGACCAAGACGATGCTTGGGATCTGTTTCTGTTACATCAGGATTTCTTTCCAATACCCACGATCCATATTTAAAATTAAGTGTATCGCCAAAAGCAGCCGTAAAAACATTGCCGGTGTATTCATCTATGAACTTTACTTTATCGCCCAAAACCCTAACATCATATTCCATTGGGTTATTCAGCAACATTTGATTGTTTAATGAAAGCAGTTTTATAAAGTAAGGCGATTGCTTATAAATTTCTTCGTACCGAATATCGCCTTGTCCCCAGTAACCTACATTTAACTGAAGATCTTTTACTGTTTTTTCTACCAATGAACGTGAATGGATAATTTCCATTTCATTGCTTACTGCATTGGGCACTGAGTTCATGCCCAAATTATTTAAGATAGTTGATTCATCTGTTCCTGTTACAGATCGTCCCTGCGGATTGTAACCTGTTACAAGCACTCTTGTTTCAACCGTGTAACGAGGTGATGTAAAAAGATCAACCAATAAACCAATGATTATAAATATAACGATGGAGATTACATACCAGTGCCAGTTTCCCAGAACCTTCGCCACCAAAAATTTTACATCCACATCCTGGTGTGGTTTCACAGAATTTGTTGTAAAATCGTTATTTACCTCCGCCATAAAAAATATTGTTTAAATACAGTTATTAAACTACAACGCAGTTGTGTTTTATTTTATTGAATAAGCCTTGCTGCTATAATTATCATTAAAGATATTGCACTGCTTATAACAGCTATATCACGCACTCTGTAATTACTCGCTCCTGCTACTGCATCTGCTGTTGGTTCAACATACAAAACATCATTTGGTTTCAGATAAAAATATGAGGATGCAATTGAAGAAGTACTGTCAAGATTTAGCCTAACAATTTGCCGAGATCCGTCATCGGCGGTTCTTATCAACATTACATTATCTCTTCTTCCATCCATTGTTATATCGCCTGCTAATCCTAAAGCATCAAAAATAGTTGGGTTTTCGTTGGGTATAAGAAATGTTGTGGGATTGCGCACCTCTCCTAAAACGGTTATTTTAAAATTAGTGAATCTAACGTTTACTACAGGGTCATTAAAATAAACAGAAATTTTTTCAGTAATTAATTGCTTTACCTGTTGTGTATTTAAGTCTTTAACCAATACATCGCCAATATATGGCAAATGAACGAAGCCATCTTTATCAACAAGGTAACCAGATACTGTGGCTTGTGTTGTATTTCTTTCGTTAGGACCGGTAACTGCGCCGGAGTTCATGGGCAAGTTTCCCTGGTTTAAAATGCTGTTTGCAGAAGGATCGAGCGTTTGAATAGTTATGTTTAATACATCATCCGGACGTACAATAGCCGGCTGAACCGGTATGGTGGGTAATATTTTTTTTATATTGGTTGAATCGGGTACATCTTTAAAATAAGCTATACGCTGAACTGTGCAGGAGCAGATGTTAATGAAAAATGCAAAAAGCAGTAGGTATTTAAAAAAGCAGTAGGTTGCTCGAAACATTCTTATTTTTTTTATTCCGGAAAAGGCACGCAAAAATAGCGGCGCAGGTTAATCTTACCAAATTAAATACAATGCCTTAACCATAGATAATAACGCTTGTGTAGCTAAAAAATTTTAAGCAATAATACGTTAATGATATAACAAAGGTTGCTCTTCGAATTATTTTAAGGAACTGTGATTTTATTGTTCACCCTGTTTACATCAGCCATTCTTTGGCTTGGATCTATTTCAATTGACTTAATATCTGCAACAGATCTTGCCATATTAAAGCTGTATTCCGGGTCAACCCATTGCCATTCTTTTTCAACTATTGTTTTAATAGAGTCCTCAGCAGGCTTTGCACCATACATTAAATCAAGTGGTATATAATGCATTTCCTGCGATCCATCTTTATATGTAATTAAAACATCAACCGGCATTGGCATTAAACCAAGGCGTTTTAACGTAATACTTGCATTACTGCCGCTCATATTAATATCGCCGATTGCATAATCAATTGTTTTGGTTGTGTAGATCCAGTATTCTTTATACCACTGCAACTCCAATCCGCTTATTTTTTCTGCAATGCGAATAAAATCGTTTGGGTTCGGATGTTTAAATCTCCATTCATTATAATATTCTAATAATATTTTATCAAGATTTTTTTCGCCAACAATATAACCGAGCTGTGCTAAAAATATTGAGCCTTTAGAATAAGAGCCAACTTCGTAGGCATAATTTGTGTTGAAATGATCTGCGTGTGTGCTTAACGGCTCTTCCTTATTACTTTTTATTAGTCTGAAATAAGAATTATAAGAATTGATGAAAGCAAAACCGGTATCACCTCTTAGCCACGCACTTGTTCTTAATTCAGCATACGTAGCAAAGCCTTCATCCATCCATGCATACAAACTTTCATTTGTACCCATCATACCCTGGTACCAGCTATGCATAAACTCATGAATAGCTGCTCCACTGCTTGCCGTTTTTATTAATGTTGCCATGGGATATTCCATGCCGCCATCACCACCCTGAATAAAAGAATAATTTTTATAAGGATAAGGGCCAAATGTTTTTGCAA
>JBEHXR010000247.1:0-5871 GCA_048498595.1 Bacteroidota bacterium | reverse complement strand
TTGCCCGTTGGTGAGAAATATACATTTGCCATGGGTGTAATTAACGGCTTAACTGCTAATGCTGACGTATTTTTAAACCCGCCTGTACCGGTAGCAAATATTACTACCATTAACAGCGATTATGCGGCTGCGCTTAGTGCGGCAAATGGCGGCAGTAAACTTGCTAAAGCAGCTTTTGAAAACGCAGAAATTGCATGGAAGGCTGCTTTTAAAACCACTGCCGGTTATGTGAATACCATTGCTGATGGCAATGTAGAAACGATGGCAAAAGCGCACTTTGATCCTACAAAAGGTGAACGTAATTCTGCTCCTGTGCCAGGCAGTTGTAAAAAGTTTGAAGCGTTTGCACCTAAAGCAACGGGCACTGTTGAAACCAATTGTAAATCGCAGGACGCGCATGGTTATGTTTATATTGCGGCACCGGATGGTGTAACCATCGATCAAACTGGTAACCAGCTTGCTATTACTGCCGGCGGAATAACTACGTATGTGTTGCTTTGCACGCGTACTAAAGGAAAGTTTAAAAATATGCCGGGCGGCAAGCAATTGTACATAAGTGTGCTTGCATTTAATGCATCAGGTGCGGGTCCGTTAACAAACGGTCAGCAGGTAACGCCGCAGTATTAGTTTGTTTTCTTGCTTGCAAAATTTTTTAAGCCGGTTAATACCGGCTTTTTCATTTGTGATTGATGGTTGTTGCTTTATAAATATATTTTGCTCTTACTATATAAACATGTAACAAATAATTGTAAGAGGATTTGATCTTCTTTCCCGCGACCTGTCCCGACTTATTCGGGAAGGCGGGAAATGCGAAGCATTCACTGAGACAATAAAAAACAATATGCACAAAGTAATCTGCTGTTGGTATATGATGTTGCTTAATTATTAAAGGCGTTATAAATCGTATTTATAAAAAGCAGAAGAACGATTTAAAATATAAACCGTTCTTCTTTAGTTGCCCATCGTTATACTCATTCCGTAGCTAAAAACATTCAAGTTCTATTTCATAACAATTATGGCTGCTTACTAGTTACTCATACAAATCCATATAAAACAAACTAAGGCATTAATACATTTGGTATTACATGCACTACACCGTTTGTGCAAAGAACATTACCGGGATTTATATAACTGAAGCCCCAGTTATTATTGCCTTTTACGTATCCTGCAGGATAACCGGTAACAGTTGTTATTTTATTATTAGGTGCATCAGCGAGTGTTGTGTGTTCATCAAAAAATCCGAGATCAAAACCAAAATATCTTCTTGCTAAAACATGATATTTTAAAATGTTTGCCAGTGTTGCAATTTGCGTTGGATCGGTAATAGCATTAATATTATCAGCATTATTAAACGGAGGTGGCAGTTTTGCAAACGCTTCATTAGTTGGGGCAAATACGGTGTAATCTCCGGTGCCTGCAAAAACATCAGCAAGATTTGTTTTTACCAATGCTGCAACCAATGTACTTAAGTCGGCATAGGCAATAGCAGTGGAAGCAATTGTAGCCGTAGGAAAAGCCAGCACATTGCTTATTACATGTATAATACCATTGTTTGCATAAATGTTAGGCAGCAGTACAACGCTGTTTCCGTTTATGCCTACCAGGCTGTATGCTTTAGAAAAATAAAGGGTGTTATCATTTCCGGCAACCTGCGGTTTTAAAGTTTCTGCACTGCTTCTTCCTTTTGTAATGTCCTGCGATGAAACTTCACTGCCCAAAACATGGTATAACAGAATAGATTTAAGCGTGGCAATTTGTGATGCATCTGTTATATGCGAAATATTACTTGCGTTATTAAACGGGGCGGGCAATTGCGCGAATGCATAATCTGTGGGCGCAAACACGGTAAGTGTTGAAGAAGGATCTTGCAAAACCGCACTAAGACCTGTAACATTAACCGCTGCAGTTAACGATTTAAATATCGGCAAGTGCGAAGCAATCGTGTAAATTGAATAATTAAGTTTTACGCTGCGAAGCGATGCGGTTTGTGTGCCCGCTGCATTAAAACCTGCTTTAACAAGCTGCTTGTTAATTTCAGTTGCCTGGGTTTGTACATTCTGCTGTGTTGAATTTATATAAGCGTGTGCATTGCTGCTTGCCTGTGCCTGTGTTAATTGTTCAGTATTTGCTTTAACCGGTGTAGATGTGGATGTGCTTACAGCATCTTTTTTACAGGATGCAAAAAAGATTGCGAATAATAAAATTGTTGTGCAAGCCGGCAACAATAATTTGCTGAAATGATGATGTAAAGTTTTCATATATCTGTTTTTGTTTAAGAACAATTTTGGTTTGTTTGATATAAATAGTCTGTAATGAATTTTCAAAATAAGTGCCGCTAACTGTGTTCATATTTTTTTACGTAATAAGAAAAAATCTTCAAACAAAATAAGATGCGCAGTGGAATATGCTCTACACAGTTTTATAAATTGTTGCTTTATTACCCGATAATTAAATAAATTTATTTAATTCGTTTTGTTTAAATAATTTTGAGTTTATTTAAACAAAATGAATTTATTTTCCATATCGCAACTTGCACAATTTTCAGGTATAAAGCCGCATACGATCAGAGTTTGGGAGAAACGGTATCATGCACTTGACCCAACACGCTCAGAAGGAAATACAAGATATTATAATAGTAACCAGTTGCGCCGTTTATTAAATATTGTTAGCCTGGTACAGCTTAATTATAAGATTTCGCAGGTTGGTTCAATGACGGATAACGAGCTGTACCGCACTATTGAAACAAATACATATCAAAGTGTGCCGGAAGGAACAGAATACTTTGTTTTACATCTTACACGGGCAGCATTAAGTTATGATGAACAGCAATTCGATAAAATTTTTGCGCACTGTATTTTACGTTATGGGTTAACAGAAACATACAAGAAAATTTTGTATCCTATGATGATACGTACAGGCTTAATGTGGTCGTGCAATGCAATGCCACCGGCAAATGAGCATTTTATTACTAATTTAATACGGCAAAAAATGTCAACGGCAATTGATTCGCTGCCGCATCCTGAACTAAACAGCGAAACGTGGTTGTTGTTTTTACCGGAAGATGAATTTCATGAAATAGGTTTGTTGTTTGCACATTATATTATTCGCCTTTCAGGTAAAAGAGTGATTTATCTTGGAGCAAATATGCCGGCTGATTCTCTTGCAGTAACAGCGAAAGATGCGCAGGTAAACAAGCTCCTTTTATTTTTAGTACATCGCAATACAACAAAAAAGCTGCAGGATTATATCAATAAACTGAATAAATGCTTAACCGGTAAAGAAATATATGTTGCAGCGGGCGAAAGTATAATGAAGCAAATTAAATTTCCTAAAAAGATTCAATGGCTTAAAACAGCGGAAGCACTTGAAGATGCATTATCATGCTGTTTAAATATTAATTAAAAAATATAAACACAAGTTAACTATTTTAAAAACGATTTTCTGTATTATGAAACTATTATATGATAAATTGTCGATTGAAGTAAGCAAGGCTACAACCCGTTTATACAGCACAAGTTTTTCGATGGGAGTTTATTTCTTGAGCAAGAATATAAGAAATGCTATTTATAGTATTTATGGCTTTGTAAGAATTGCCGATGAAATAGTAGACAGTTTTGGTGACTATGATAGAAAGCGTTTGATAGAAAGATTTGAAGCAGATACTTACAGCGCCATTCAGGAACGCATTTCAATAAACCCGGTTTTAAATTCCTTTCAACATGTAGTGCATGAATATAACATTAGTTATGAATTGATCGATGCATTTATGCAAAGTATGCGGATGGATTTGGAAAAGCCAGACTACACATCAGAGAAATTCAGGCAATACATTTATGGCTCAGCAGAAGTTGTAGGTTTAATGTGCCTGCAGGTATTTACATTGGGCGATTTAGAAATGTATGAATTATTAAAGCCTTATGCAATGAGGCTGGGTGCTGCATTTCAGAAAGTGAATTTTTTGCGGGATATAAAACACGACTATTTCACTTTAGGCAGAAAATATTTTCCTGATATGAATGTTACACATTTTACAGAGGAGGCAAAAAAACAAATTGAGCAGGAAATTGAAGACGATTTTAAAGTTGCACTGGCGGGTATAAAAATGCTGCCGCGCTCATCAAAGATCGGTGTTTACTTAGCCTATGTAAACTACCGTTCACTTTTTACTAAAATAAGAAAATTGCCGGCTTCACAAATAGTTAAAGAACGTGTGCGAATTAATAATGGAAAGAAAATAAGCTTAATGATTAAAACTTTATTTCATGTTAAATTGAATGCGATATAGATCAGCAGCATATCTTTCATTATTAACTATATTCAATTAAATAGTTTTTTATTCTTTTTTTATTTCATAATGCAATTCCACCATTCCACTTTTGTAGGCGCTAACGTTTTTTAAATGCAATGCCTGTTCTTGTTTTAACTGGTCGAAGAACAGCAATCCATCACCCAAAATAATTGGTAATATTGATAACCTGATTTCATCTGCTAATCTTAAACGAATAAATTCTTTCACAAGCATCGCTCCGCCTACAAGCCAAACATTTTTGTAGTTTGATTTTAGTTGCTTTACAAGTTTATTTAGATCACCCGAATAAAGTTTGACGTTCTCTCTTTCTACCGGCAGGTTCCTGTGTGTTACTACAATTGTCGGCACATCACCATAAGCCCATCCATAAGATGTTGAAAGCTCCATCGCATGTTCGTATGTGTGTGCACCCATCACATAGCAATCTATTGTTTTAAGAAATTGCTTCGCGTCTTCATCTGTAATTTCAATTCCTTTTTCAAAGTGATCAGATGTTTCAAACCACGAAACGCTATTGTCTTTTTTAGCAATCACTCCGTCAAGACTTGAAACCATATGTATCGTTACTTTAAATGTGTCTGTCACGATTAATCATGTTAAGCTTACCGATTTGAATTTTGATAAATAATCACGGCTTTGCTTTAAAGCGTCATATACATCAATGCCTGATTTATCCAGTTCTATTATCATCCATTCAACATTCGCGGAGCATGCATTAACGATAGATGGAATGTTTAATGTGCCTTGTCCCACAGGTGTCATCGGGTCGGGGTTGTCCGAAATCAATTTTTCATTGAAAACAGCGGGTCCATCTTTTATATGTATATGCCGTACTCTTTTTTTAAGTTTCTGAAGAATGGTTGCCGGGTCTTGTCCTGCAACTTTTACCCAATAAACATCCGTCTCAAAAAAAATATCATCATCCAGGTCTTCATTCAATATTTCATAAACCAGTTTTCCATCCACATGATTTCTATATTCCCACCAATGATTATGCAAGCCAAAATGCAGACCGTTATCCTTTGCTAACTTGTTACTTTCATTATAGATTTTCACAAGCTCCTTCGTGCCATCCAACGAACTGTAACGTTTGTCTTCGGGCCATCCATGCCAGATCAGCCTGTCGCAATTATAAGCTCTTGCAGTAGCTGCAAGGCTTGCAATATTTTCTTTAGTTGGAATATCAACATGAGAAGATGTTACATTAAGCCCAAACTCTTTAAGCGCATTGGCAGCAGTTTCAACACTTACATCTTTCGGCCAGAAAGCAGTCTCAACATTTTTGAACCCGAGATCGGCGAGACGCTTCAAACTTCCTTTGAGATCTTTAGCAATTTCATCGCGAATAGTATATAGCTGTATGGCTAAACGATGCTTACCTGTTTCAGCAGGTAACTTTAAAAAGCCAGGAATAGTTGTAGCAAATATTCCTGCACCTGCCAGTTGAATGAATTCTCTTCTATTGGTCATAATGCTATTAATTTTTAAACAGTTTTTTGTCTCCTAAAATATCGCAGAAATTATGATAAACAAAACGCTTGTTTTTAATGAAATCATTTTTT
>JBEHXR010000246.1:0-5893 GCA_048498595.1 Bacteroidota bacterium | reverse complement strand
TAAAACCTGAGTTTGAAAATTTCTTAAACAATATAAAACACCTGGAAAGAAACCGTTACGAAACACGTGCCTTTGCTTATCTTGATGTTATCTCATGGGCTGAAAGTAAGATCTACGGCAAATCAATGAGCCAGGTTATGCAGGAAAAATATCGCAACAGTAAAAAGAGAAATCAATCAAAAGCGGTGTTAGTCTGATCGAACAAAAGGATTATATTTTTTTTCATGACCGATGGTAGTTGGTTCACCATGACCGGGATAAACAATCGTTTCATCCGGTAAAGTATAGAGCTTTTCGCGAATACTTTTATAAAGTGTTTGTTCATCTCCACCAGGCAAATCAAAGCGGCCAATGCTTTCATTAAATAAAACATCGCCACCAATTATAAAATTTTGTGCTTTGCAATAAAAGCAAATGCTTGCAGGCGAATGACCCGGCGTGAACAATATTTCAAGCGCATCATCCCCTAAAAATATTTTATCACCTTCATCTATAAAATGCAACGGACCTTTATAATTTGTAAAACCTAATCCGTACATATTACCGGCTGCGGGCGCAAACGCTAAAACTGTCTGTTCACCTTTATGAATATACAATTCCAAACCATAATTTTTATGCACCCATTCATTTCCAAAAACATGATCTAAATGGCAGTGTGTGTTTAATAATTGTACAGGTTTTATGTTATTGTTTGATATAAAATTTTTAAACGTATTTTCTTCTTCTGTAAAATAAAAGCCCGGGTCAATAATAAGCGCTTCCTGTTTTTCGTTCGTCAACAAATAAGTATTCTCTGCGAGCGGATTGAATGTGAAAAAATCTATTTTTATCATAGGAGTTTTTACAAGTTCTTTACAAGTTATTATGCTAATTTTAAGATTTTAAACGTATATGGTAACAACACATCTGAGAAAAGGAATTGTTTTTGGAATGTCTTTGCTGCTCTTACCCTTTATTCTTTCTGCACAAGTTAACACCGTTGAATTCGGGAAAAATCGCGTTCAATATAAAAAATTCAACTGGAAGTTTTATCAAAGTAAAAATTTTAATATCTATTTTAACGAGGGTGGATTAGAGCTTGCAAAATATGTAACTCAGGTTGCCGAAGAAGAACTTGATTCAATTGAAAATGCAGTTGATTACTCATTGCAAAGACGCGCCACAATTGTTTTGTACGATAATTATGAAGATTATAAAAGCAGCAATATTGGTTTGGGAATTGACTGGCAAAACGCAGGCGGTTTAACCAAACTCGTGAACAGTAAAATTCCTTTATACTTTGATGGCAATCACAACACGCTGCATATAAAAGTGCGCGAAGGCATTGCAAAAATTCTTGTCGATAATATTTTGTTTGGTGATGATTTAGGAGAGTTTGCCAGCAACCAGGCTTTGCTTGATTTGCCGCAATGGTTAACCGATGGTTACATTGAATACGTTGCACAAAACTGGAGTGCTGAAGATGATGATGCCTTAAAGAATGTAATTCTCAGCGGAGATTATAATAACTTTTACCAGTTTGCTTTTGATAAACCAACGCTTGCCGGTCACGCATTTTGGTATTATATCGCAAGAAAATATAAACCGCAAAACGTTACTTACTTTTTATATCTCGCAAGGCTGTATAAAAATTTGAATACAGCATCAGAAAGAATTTGCAAAAAGAAATTCAAATATGTACTGCAGGATTTTATGAATGATGAGCAGGAGCTGTATGTAGCAGATATAAAAGGCCGGCGTAATGCACCGCGGGGTAAACTCGCTGTTGTGGAAGACATCACCAAAAGCGATTATTATCATTTCGCCGCCAATCCAAATCCAAAAAATAATTCTTATGCAGTGGTGCAATTCACCAAAGGCGTATATAAAGTAAAGTACTACGATAATTTGTATGATGAAAAAACCTTGCTTGATTATGGTGTACACACTATAAAAGGTGATATGAATCCTAACATGCCGATTCTTGCATGGGATGGAAAAGGTTCACGTTTATTATGCATTTATACCCAGGAAGGAAAAACATACATGTTTGTGTATGATGTTATCGCAAACATCAAAAGATTTAAACAAGAGATAGAAGGCTTTGATCAGATACTCGATGCAGGATTTATTTTTAATGCGAACACTTTGCTGTTAAGCGCAGTTAAAAATGGTCATTCAGATATTTTTACGTTGCGCATTGATAATGGTCAAACAAAACAAATAACGAATGATGTGTATGATGATCTCGATCCAACATTTGTTTCTTTTCCAAACAGGTTAGGTATCATCTTCGCATCAAACAGACCTGGTATAAACGCGCCAAACACTGATACAACTTTACCAAGCAGAAATCATTTCAATATTTTTCTTGCAGATATAAATAACAATAGCGAATTCAGGCAAATAACACAACTCACCAATATGAAATATGGTGATGCACGTTCTCCCATGCAGTACAATCAAAATCACTTCACATTTGTTAGCGATGAAAACGGAATCAATAACAGGTGGGCGGGATTCTTTACAACACAAAATGGTGGCATCGATACTTTATATTATATAGGTGATGAAATTTTACATAATCCTGTTCCGAAGGACATGGATTCAACCTTGCGTGCATGGAACAAACAACAGCCAGACAGCATTAGCTATTTTAAAGTTTATCAGGATAGCACCTACACATTTCCCATCACCAATTATCAAAGCAGTTTAATTGAAACAAGGGTTGCAGGAAATAATGACCAGGTAAGTGAAGTAAGACAGGAAGGTGATTCTAAATTCTTATACAAATTAAGAGTTGATTCTATTACGCTGCGTAAGAGAAATATTAATGCAAGACCAACCGATTTTGTGCGCAGAATGATTACTGCTGAACGATTAGAAAATGCAAAGAGTGTTGAAGTGCAACAATCTGCTGATACAACAAAAAATAATAACCAGTTTCAAAATGAGTTTGAAGAAGAAAGTAATGATTCTTCTAAAACTGCACCAACAACATCACAAAACAACCAGGAAGAAAATACAATTACACGTCCGCCGGATTATTTAAAGGATGCGAGATTGTACGATTACAAGTTGAAGTTTGATGCAGATTATGTTTTGGCTGGTTTTAGTAATAATGTTCTTATTAACCGTTATCAACCTTTTGGAGGATACGATCAAAGTGGTCCCATTAATTTAAGTAATAATAATGCTGCTGATTTTACTTTTCGTGTGGGTGTGAGCGATATTATGGAAGATGTGAAATTGATTGGTGGTTTCAGAATGGGTACATCGCTTACAGATAAAGATGCATTTGTATCCTATCAAAATTATCGCAAGCGTTTAGATTGGGGACTTACTTATTACCGAAGCAATGCAACAAACTACGATGGATTTTTTCAGGGCATTGATGATAGCACCGGTATTCCTTTAAATTATTTAGACAATGAAGTTATCACCAATATTTACCAGGTAAACGCTTCTTTTCCTTTTAATGAAATAAAGAGCATAAGAGCAACGGTTGGTTTAAGAAAAGATATTGGCATATTAAGACCATATTACCAGGGCGGTGCTTTGGTTCCTGATATACTAAAACGTAAAGATTCAGTTGCGAATACTTTGCAGGGAAAATTTGAGTATGTGCATGATAACTCTATTAATGTTGCAGATAATATTTGGAATGGATTAAGATGGAAAATCTATACTGAATTTTTTATTCCTGCAAGCGGCAACTCAGCATTAAGCGGCAAGCCAACTTACACTGCAGGTTTTGATGCAAGACATTATTTAAAGATCTATCGCAATTTCATTTGGGCTGTGCGTGGTGCAGGAGATTTTTCTTTTGGTCAGGCAAAGATCATTTATTATTTAGGTGGGGAAGATGGCTGGCTGTTTCCAAAATTCAATCAAATAAATACGGCAGACCCAAGTGTACCTTATGCATTTCAAACACTCGCTTTAAATTTAAGAGGCTTCGATCAGAATGCGGCAAATGGCAGCAATGATCTTGTTATAAACAGTGAATTTAGATTACCGGTGTTTACAACATTTTTTAGCAGCCCGATAAACAATGCGTTCATCCGCAATTTTCAACTCATACAATTTTTTGATTTAGGAACTGCATGGGCTGGCCCGCTTAAAAATATTAAACGACCAACAGAAGTGTTTACACAAACCATTAATGGAACACCAAGCCCTTTAAGCGTGAGATTAAGAGCAGGAGGAATCGGACCTTTTGCCGGTGGTTATGGCTTTGGCGCCCGCAGTACATTGCTTGGCTATTTTATAAAAGGCGATGTAGCATGGGAAATGAGAGGTTTGTTCAGAGGTTCACCACTATTTTATTTTGCAATTGGTTTCGATTTTTAATATTGATCTTACTAATAAACTTTTAAAATTGCTCCGGTGTAAAAAGCCGGGGCAATTTTTTTAAAGTGAAATAAATAATGCCAAGAAACAATGCAAAAATGAAAGTAAACAACCACACATTCAGGTTTTGAAAAGGATGATAAATATGATGCGTAGAAGTCTTTAAGATGTGCACAGGTTCAGTAACAATATCCCAACTGTTATACCGCAAATATCGTCCAATATAAATTCCATAACCGCACGGTATCAGCAAGAAAAAGATTAAGCCATTCGCAAACTTTGAATTCATCAATATGCTTAAATACTTTTCTACACGATATAAAGAGATCATGCAAATAAGCAGCCCGTTCCATGCACCCGAAAAAACCAATAATAAATCAAACCACATAGGCACAGGCGGTCTTTCTTCAAAATGAAAAATATCAGTAACAAGATATGGCGCATTAGGAAGAAACAATAACCAGATACACAACAGCAAAATACTTTTATAATTAAAGCTGTTTTGCTTTTGCAGCAAGCCACTAAAATATAATGGAACTAAAGCAAGAAATAAATTCCACGGATAAAAAAGATAATTGATATCGCCCGTATAAAAAATGCGTAATGCAAGCAGGCTTAAAGTAAATAACAACGAGATGAAAATTAGTTTTTGTGTTTCGTTTAATTTTTTAAGTTTCATACTAATAAAAAATTTTAGGCAGAAAAATAATCAGCCCGATTATTGAACTTATGATTGATGCAAACAGCACTGCACCTGCAGCAACATCTTTTATAATTTTTATTGAAGGATGATATTCATCATGTACAAGATCGCAAAGCCGTTCAATTGCGCTATTCAACATCTCAAGAACAAGCACACTGCAGATGCATAAAAATATTATGATCCATTCTGTACCCGACAGATGCAAATACAATCCTGCGATAACAACAGCAATTGCAATACATGCCTGAACTTTTGCATTTCGTTCATTTTTAAAGAAATATTTAATACCATTAAATGCGTTGCTGAAAGCTTTCAGCAACGGCTGCTTATATAAAGCAGCCGGATTATTTTGTATCATACAAACTTTTTATTTGCTCTTCCTCATCAAATAATTCTGAAGAAAGAAATGAATGATTAAAACAGCCATGCAGGCAATCCATGCAATGCGAACCATGTTCAACAAATTGTTTTCTCTAACTTCTGTTTCTTTTAATGATCTTCCTACCGCCACATAAGAAACATTTGCATTGTTTGCTTTTTCAAACACCATGGCCATACGAACATCGCTTTGAGGTTGCCACGTTATAACATCCTCACCATATTCATTGGCATATTTAAAAACGCCCGAAGGTGGTTCCGGAAATTTTCCGTTTAATAAACCCGTTGATTGCAGCGGCTTGCCGTTGTTATCGAACAGCTCAGCAAATACTGCCAAACTTTTTTCTATATTAATCGTATCAGCAGGCAATAATCTATTAATTGATTTGCCTTCGCTTAATGCATTACTTACATCTCTTGCAATTTGTATTTGCGGATCGTTGGCAGATGAGCGATGTGCCTGTTGCACTGCAGCATAAA
>JBEHXR010000245.1:0-5948 GCA_048498595.1 Bacteroidota bacterium | reverse complement strand
GGCTGCACCTGCATTATCATGTAATGAAAGTTATTTTCAAAAGAAGATCATTAAATGGGATCCTGTTGAAATGAAGCTGGTGTAGTATATCATCAGGCTTAAACATAAAGCAAATATTGCCTGCATCGCAGTAAAAAAAGCAGCTTAAATTATTTTTTACGCTTGTTATAAACGCACAAATAAAACCGTTGCCGCTTATAAAATTAAATCGGAACAAATATTCGGCGTCATTACATTTACGCTACCAATCTTAATTGTCCGCATCTTAACCGCTCATTCATTAAACCATAAATCATTCAGTTATGAAGCGGATTTTAGTTATTATTTTATTTAATCTTTTTACACTTTGCTTCTGTATTTCGTGCAACGAAATTTATCATCATGGCACAAACATTCACATAAGTGAATCTGCGCAAGATTATACAATGTATGTGCATTATCCGCCGGGTGAAACAAACGCAGTAGAAAATTATATGGATTATAAGATTGGCAGATCAAGCGATATGTTTTCGTCAACTCGCGTATTGATGCCCAGCTTACGCTAAATGATCGCACAACATTTTATTTAAAAAAATATCCTGGATACTTAAAAATAAAACTCGATAAAGCAAGAAATTCTGAACAGGCTTACGATCGTATAAAAAACATGTGCGAGGGAATAAAGAAAGTGTTGGCAGGAAAATAAGTAGTTACTGCATCAAAAGTTTGATCCTTCGCGAAACATTATTGTTATATAACTTTAGTTTTAGCAAGTAGTGACTGGTCAATATTTGCAGTAACCCCCACGTAATTTTTGATTTTATATAACAAACGATTATTTTAGTATTCTAAACTCTGTTATATGTCACTAAAACTCGCTATCGCATTTTGCATTTTCATTATAGCTTTTTATAGTTGCCAAAAAGATGTGCAAAAGCAAACCGTTTCAATTACCGCGGTAAATAATACTGTGGCTGTTAACAATGGAACTGTTGATTCAACAGGAAGATGGTATGGCACATACAAAACCGTATACAGCGATCCGGATGTTTTGCCGGATACTGTTTCAGAGTCATCACTTATTCATAATGGCAAAGCTTCTGCTACAAGTCTTACACCCGACGAAACCGAGCTATCAAGTGTTGGTTATTTTATGCCGGCTGATAAAAAAATTGCAGGCGACAGCACTACGTTTACAGCAGTAGTAACGGATGCTGTTAGCATTGTTCAGATAGATATTATGGGCAGTCAAAATATTGCACACGCGACTTGCGTAAAAAAAGGTGACTCAAGCATCATCACGCTTTCAGTGGGGAAAAGTATAACCACTTCTGTAGTAAAGCCTGCAATTAACTTTTCTTTATTCAGGGAGGTTTCACTTATCGTAAAAGAAAAGAAAGCGGTGTTACAAATTGGTAACATCAGCAGAACCGTATTGCTATTTAAACAGGCTGACAAAGTAGGAACCATTAAACTTTTGAGTGTCGGTTATAATTACCAACCCTCCATTAGCTATCCGCGTAATTCAGTTATTGCGTGTACAGGCGTGCATTTATTCAACAGTTACAATCATCAATTGATAATGAAAGAAACCTTTAGCAATACCGGTAAAAGCAATACGGTTTTTTATTAACCAAACTGTCAACAGAAATTAATTCGCAACTACAATTTTTGTACTGCTGATTGATTTCCCTTTTTCATCCGTCAACTTCAAATAATACACGCCTCTTGCAAACGATGTTGTAAAAACAGTTTTGTTGTTCAATGCTGATGAATTGATTAATCCCGAACTCCAAATTGCTTTGCCATTTATGTCATACAATATTGCATTTACTTTTTGCTGCAGATCATTTTTATAATTTATTATAAAGAAATTCTTTGCAGGATTGGGTGAAACAGTAATTACAAGATTATGTTTATTCGTTACTATATTATTTTGGTTTGATGTATTTGATGCAAAGTTGGAAGAGGCTGTTGTAAATACAACACTATCGGAATATTTGCCTGTAGCAGTAATTCCATTCTTAGATTTTTGTGACGCGACTTTGCATACATAGGTTGTTGAAGGAGTAAGATGGTCGAATATGTAATAAGACAAGGTTGTATTAACCGTTTTCCAACTGCCGGCGCCTTGTATGCGATATTGGAGGTTATAACTGTCGGTACAATTAAAGCCGCTCCAGTTTACCTGTGCAAAGCTGGCTGCAAGATTTGTGATATTAATATTAGTTGGCGTGGGAAGCAATGTAACCGGATTACTCGTGCTTATAGAGTTTGCTGTTGAAGCAGTGGCGTAATACAAACCAACCGGTAAATTGTTGAATGAAACGCTGTTTGTAACATTAACGGCACTATCATACAAAGCGTCAAAGCGATACAACTTTACTTTATATGCTGTGGTATTATTTATTATTTTGAAATTAATCTTATTTGCGGCTACACAGCTTGCCACAGCTTTAAATGACTGAACTTTGATATTATCATTTAATTCATCAGGGCTCAGTTTACAAACCCAATAATCACCAGCACCTTTACTTACTGAAATATTTCCATCAGCAGATAAAGTTTGTCCCCCTATTATAAACCCGCCATCTTTTGTTGTGCAGCTGCTGTAGGCTGTGTCGTTTGCAGAACCGCCGAGCGATTTCTGCCATAAAACTTTTCCTCCTGTATCCAGCTTTAATATCCAGTAATCAAAGCCGCCATGATTAAAAGCAACAGTGCCATCATTAGATGAAGAAGCGCCGCTCACCACATAATTGCCATCACTGCTTTGCCCAACAGTATACGCAGCATCATCGGCACTACCGCCAAGCGATTTCTGCCAATTGAGTGTTCCGTTTGCATTTAGGTTTAATATCCAGTAATCGTATTTGCCATGATTGTTGGTAATGTTACCATCTGTAGAATTACTGTAACCGCCAACAATATATCCGCCATTGCTTATTTGCTGAATGCTTAAAGCTACGTCTATACCGCTGCCGCCATATCTTTTTTGCCATTGAAAATTTCCTGTTGCATCAAGTTTTAAAATATAATAATCACGGGACTTTAAAGGAACATCCGTATAGCCAGCAACGATATAACCATTGTCTTTTGTTTGCTGCACACTATATGCCTGGTCGTTGTTTATGTCGCCGAAAGCTTTTTGCCATGTAAGATTTCCTGATGCATCTAATTTTATTACCCAAAAGTCGGTGTTGCCGTTATTACCTGTTACATCACCATCTTTAGATGCAGTAGAACCAGCAACAATATATCCGCCATCAGCTGTTTGCTGAATACTGTTTGCAAAATCATTGCCTGTTCCTCCAAAAGTTTTTTGCCATTGAAGTCCTCCGTTTTTATCAATCTTAATTATCCAGTAATCATAATTACCATGGTTGCCTGATACATCGCCATCATTTGAAAATGTATAACCCGCAATAGCATAGCCACTATCACTTGTTTGCACAGCACTGATAGCATAATCATAACTGCTGCCACCGTAAGTTTTGCTCCACTCAGTGTTGCCCTCAGCATCTAATTTAATTATCCAATAATCATTTTGCCCATGATTATTTTTTACATCTCCATTATTAGAAAATGTGTGTCCTGCAAGTATATAACCTCCATCAAAAGTTTGTTTAACGCTTCGAATTTTATCGAGCATATCGCCACCAAAAGATTTTTGCCATTGCAGGAAAGGTGTTTGTTGTGCCGATAATACGATAACAGAAAATGAGGTGAATAAAAAAAGTAAAATTTTTTTCATAAAACAGTTGTATTGGTATAATGTTTAGAATTAAAAAACTTTTATAAAGATATAAAATTGCAATTGCTTCTTGCAATGATTACTCTAAGTTTATAATAAACCATGTTTTGTACATCTAAACCGATAGCTTATCTATTGATACGCAAACGCAGTTGAAAGAGTTTTGTGGTATAAAAAATTTATATCATGAAAAAAATTAGCGCTGCATTATTATTATTCGCAACATTCACATCATCATTCAAATCACATCACAAAACATCAACTATGGCAAACACATTTGTATTGGTGCATGGCGCCTGGCAGGCTTCTTATGCATGGCAGAAAGTAAAACAGGAATTAGAATCAAAAGGGCAAAAAGTTATTGTTGTTGAATTACCGGCACACGGCAGCGATCAAACTTCGCCGGCAAAAAGCGCTAACGGATGTTGGTGCGTTTGTTGAGTTTTGAAAACGCATATTCTCAAAAAAAAGGCAACCGGAATATTCAACTAAGCATTTCGGTTGCTTATTATCCCACCTTATTTTTTACAACTCATCTATCAATTACCAATTCCACAACACTCGCAACAACCCTTTCGCCGCTTTTCAAAAAAAATATTTGAAAACTTGTAACCATTTTATCTTTCCGAAGTAACCATATAAAGCGAACACAAATTTTAATGCGTGGCTGAACTAACGGATGAGAAAATAATGTACCAGGTTAGAGACGGGCAGTTGCCGGAGCTCAGGCAATTGTTCAATCGTTATAATATGCCGGTATATAATTTTTTTCTGAAGCTCACTATGGATGCGGCCGCAAGTGAAGACCTTGTTCAAACATTGTTCTATCGCATTTTGCGCTATCGCCATAGTTTTAACGCAGGTGCCGGCAGTTTTAAATCGTGGATGTACCAGATGGCAAGAAACCTGTATGCAGATCATTGCAAAGAAAAATTACGTGTTGCGGCAGTAATGAGAAGTGTTGATGATTACCCGGAAGATGTGGCAGAAAAGCATGAAGGGTTTAAAGAACATGATTTTGAAAAACTGAAAAAAGCATTATCGGGATTGGGAGCCGTAGATCGTGAACTGATTGTATTAAGTCGCTATGAAGGTTTAAAATATGCCGACATAGCAAAGATGAAAGGCATGACCTTAAGCGCTGTGAAAGTGCAGGCACACCGTGCATTAAAAGAATTGAGAAAACTTTATTTCAAATAATAAAAAGTGGAACATGGAATGCTATGAAGCAGAATCGTTGCTGATAGATTATTTGGATGCACAACTGCATCCAGGTGATAAAAGACCACTGGAAGAACATTTACAACAATGCCCGCATTGCAGGCAGGTGCTTGAAGAGTACCGTGAACTTTTTGCAGCCATTCAAAGCGATAAAGCAGAAAAACCCGGACCGGGGTTACATGAAAAGTTTGAGAACATGTTGCAAAGTGAAATGAATATAGACAACAATGCGCGCATTGTAGAAATGGAAAAACAGAAATCAACGCGCGTTATAAAAATGCCATCACTGCTTTGGAAAATTGCTGCGAGTATAATACTAATTGCGTCCGGCGTTTTTATCGGCAGCATGTTCAACAATAATAAAGCTGGAAACACAGAAATGGCGGAGTTGAAAAATGAAGTAAAGGATATGAAGGAGACACTAATGTTTAACGGGCTTAATGACGAATCGGCAAGTGAACGTATTAAAGCGGTAAGTTATGTAGATGAAATAAATCAACCGGATGATAAGATAGTGAATGCGCTTATTACAACAATTAACGAAGATAAAAATGTAAATGTGCGCCTGGCTGCGTTATATGCTGTTGCAAAATTTTCTGATGACCCGGGCGTAAGTGATGCGCTTGTTGCATCGCTCAGCAAACAAACAGAACCATTAATGCAAATAGCATTGATTAATATTCTTACAGAGAAAAAAGAATCAAAAGCAAAACAACAGATACGTAAAATTTTGCAGGACACAAATACATTACCTCCTGTAAAACAGATCGCGCAAAAAGGGCTTAGACTTTTATAAGAGTAAAATACCGGTCTGACGCTTTTGTGAGTTATTAAATATCTAAATGTTGCTGAAGCGTCTGACCATTTTCCGTGCTGGTTTTAATGCGTGTATTCCATATGACGCTGCAATAATATTTAAACAATCAAATTATTTTTTATACAAAACAAAGCAGAATTCATTTTTTAAAAATCAAAAACATGAAACGAGTTAATT
>JBEHXR010000244.1:0-5963 GCA_048498595.1 Bacteroidota bacterium | reverse complement strand
GCTTTTACAAAAAGCAACACGTGCCAAAGGCAGTTTAAAAATCTACATTGGCATGAGCGCCGGTGTGGGCAAAACCTATCGCATGTTGCAGGAGGCGCACGCATTGCAGAACAATAATGTGAATGTAAAAATCGGTTATGTTGAAACGCATGGCAGGAAAGAAACAGAGGCATTGCTTGAAGGTTTATCTGTTATTCCGAGACGCGAAGTTTTTTATAAAGGCAAGCGTTTGGAAGAACTTGATGTGAATGCTGTGTTGTTGTTGCATCCTGATGTTGTTGTAATTGATGAACTCGCACATACAAATATTCCCGGCAGTAAAAATGAAAAACGCTGGCAGGATGTGCTCGATGTTTTGAATGCCGGCATTAATGTTATTTCAGCCGTAAACATTCAGCACATTGAAAGCATTAATGAAGATGTAAAAGAAATTACGGGCGTTGATGTGAAGGAAAGAATTCCTGATAAAATATTGCAGTTGGCGGATGAAGTAGTGAACATTGACTTAACCGCAGATGAATTAATAGCTCGTTTAAAAGAAGGAAAGATTTATGATCATACAAAAATTCAACAAGCATTAACCAACTTCTTTCAACCGGAAAAAATATTGCAGTTACGTGAGTTGGCATTGAAAGAAGTTGCTGGTCAGGTTGAGCGCAAAGTGGATTATCAAATCACTGCAAAACAAACAACATTTAAACACGAACGTTTTCTTGCATGTATTTCCTCAAACAATGAAATTGCACAACGCATCATAAGAAAAACGGCAAGGCTTGCTTCTTATTATAACAGTAAATGGTATGTGTTGTATGTTCAAACAGAAAAAGAATCAGCAAATAAAATCCAGCTTGCTGCACAAAGACATTTGATCAACAATTTTAAAAATGCAACTGAGCTGGGCGCAGAAATTATTCGCAAAAAAAGCAACAACATTGCATCCGCAATCATTGAAACGGTAAACGAAAATCACATTACAACACTTTGTCTTGGCAAACCGCATTTAAATCTTTTCCAGGTTATTTTAAAAACAAGTATTTTCAATCAGTTGCTTAAAACACTTTCAAAAAATAATATAGATATTATTATCCTTTCGTGATGGCGCTTACTGTAAAAAAGAAAATATGGCTGGGAACTTTGTTTCTCTTTCTGTTGTTACTGATAACAGGCGGCGCAGGAATTTTTTTTATGGCAAGATTAAAAGGCGAGAGTCAGAATGTACTTAAAGCCAATTACGAAAGTTTATCTTATTGCCATACCATGCAGCAGCAGTTGGATACGATCGAAGCTAATTATACTCGCTCAAACAATTTTGAAAATGCGTTAGTAAAACAAGAAGCAAATATTACAGAACAAGGGGAAAACAAAGCAACATCAGCGCTAAGAACAGATTTTAATAAATTAAAAAACGGAGATACAAGTCAGCAAACCATTAAGTCAGTTGAAAGAGAATTACAAATAATTCTTTCACTCAACATGCAGGCAATTCAAAGAAAAAGTAAAGCAGCAGATAAAACCGCTAAAGATGCACTAACCATAATTGCCGCGATAAGCGGTGTTATTTTTTTAATTGCCTTTACATTCATTATAAATTTCCCCTCGGTTATTTCAGGACCGGTAAACCGTTTAACAGAAGCTATAAAAGAAATTGCAAACAAGAATTACAGCTTTCGTGTGCACATAAATAATAAAGATGAATTTGGAACGCTTGCAAATTCATTTAATGAAATGGCTGAAAGGCTGGAATATTTTGAACATTCAAGCCTGAATAAATTAATGTTTGAAAAAAGCCGTGCAGAAGCTGTAATAAACAGCTTGAAAGACGCAAGCATTGGCATTGATAAAAATGATGTTGTTCTTTTTGCCAACCAACAAGCTTTGCAATTATTAAATCTGAAAGGTGAACAAATAATCGGCAAGTCTGTAAGCGAAATAAAAAGCAAAAATGATTTGTTTAAATTTCTTGTGGAAGCGGATAATAATGGCACACCATTTAAAATTGTTGTAGATAACCAGGAAAATTATTTTACAAAAGAAGTTATTGAAGTAAGCGAAGATGATGCAAAAAACAAAGTGATTGTTCTAAAAAATATTACATCATTTAAAGAGCTTGATGTTGCCAAAACAAATTTTATTGCAACCATTTCGCATGAATTAAAAACGCCTTTAGCATCGTCTGATTTTAGCTTGAAATTGTTGGAAGATGAAAGAACAGGTTCACTAACAAATGAGCAAAAAGAGCTGGTATCAAATCTTAAACAAGATAACCTGCGCATGTTAAAAATATTGAGCGAGCTATTGAATATGAGCCAGGTTGAAGCGGGAAGAATTCAATTAAATATAACCGAAGTAAATCCGCAAACGATTGTGCTTAATGCAATCAAAGCCGTTGAAACAAACGCAAGAGAGAAAAGAATCAGCATAAAAAATTTCTTCGAAGATGCCTTACCTAACATTCATGCTGATGAAGACAAAACGATATGGGTGCTGAATAACTTCCTGGTGAATGCGATAAAATATTCTCATGAAGAAAGTACTGTTGAAGTGCATGTTTATAAAAAAGACAACAATATAATTTTTACAGTAAAAGATTATGGAAAAGGTATAGCTGAAGAATATCAACCAAAAATTTTTGATCGCTATTTTAAAGTGCCCGGCTCAAATGAAAAAGGAACAGGACTTGGTCTTGCTATTTCAAAAGAATTTATAGAAGCGCAGAACGGAAAAATTTGGGTAACAAGTAAACCAGGCGAAGGTTCCGAATTTAGTTTTTTTCTCCCTGTTTTTTAATACAGGTTTAATTCACTCATTCAATTTACAATTTCCTTCACTTATTCTGTTTAACATCAATTTAGAAATTGATGATTAAATTAATTTGATTGTAAATAATCTATTATTTAAACAATGGAAAATTTTATTAACAACAAAAAATTAAAACATGAAAACGCTTTTACTTACAATCAAAGAATTTTTCAGTATTAAAGATGGTTACGTTTTATTATACAGTAACATTTAATTCGATGATTGTTCAACGCAATTTTAAAGAAGCTTCTTTTTAAATGTATTCTTTTATATCCTGCATTAATCTGCGCGCAATGTTATCTGCAGTTGTTTCAAAATTACTCTCCGCATAAATACGAATTATAGGTTCGGTATTGCTTGTTCTTAAATGCACCCAGTCATTATCAAATTCTATTTTTAAACCATCTTCTGTGTTCACAGGATTGTTTTTGTACTTGCGCTGAATTCCTGAAAATATTTTTTTTACATCAACATTATTTCCAACTTCAATTTTATTCTTGCTGATAAAATAATCAGGATATTGTCTTCTTAACTGTCCAACACTTTTTCCTGTTTTGGCAAGCTGTGTTAAAAACAAAGCAATACCAATAAGTGCATCGCGGCCGTAATGCAAATCAGGAACAATTATTCCTCCATTACCTTCTCCTCCAATCACCGCATTAACCGCTTTCATTTTTTCAACAACATTTACTTCACCTACTGCACTCGAAAAATATTCGCCACCATTTTTTTCAGTCACATCTTTTAATGCACGTGTTGAAGAAAGATTGCTTACTGTGTTGCCTTTCTTTTGTTGCAAAACATAATCGGCAACAGCAACCAATGTATATTCTTCGCCAAACATGCTGCCATCTTCGCAAACAAAACAAAGCCTGTCAACATCAGGATCGACAGCAATTCCTAAATGCGCCTGTTGCTTTCTCACTTCATTACTTAACTGCGTAAGATTTTGCGGCAACGGTTCCGGATTATGCGCAAACTTTCCGTTCACTTCATCATTCAAAACAATTATATCTTTTATACCTAAAGCTTTTAATAAGGCAGGAACTGCAATTGCGCCCGTACTATTTATTGCATCAACAACAATTTTAAATTTTTTCTTTTTTATGAGTGATATATCAACAAGCGGGTATTGAACAATTGCTTCAATATGTTTTTCCATTGCGGATGCATCTGCAGTTACATTACCAATTTTATCAACGGAAGAAAAATTGAAATTTTCTGCATTTGTAAATTCTAATAATTTATTTCCATCTTCAGCATTTAAAAATTCACCCTTACTATTCAGCAACTTTAATGCATTCCATTCTGCCGGATTATGGCTTGCTGTAATGATGATTCCACCATCAGCATTATTTTCAATAACTGCAAACTCAACCGTTGGCGTTGTACTTAGATCAAGATTAATTACATCGATACCGCAGCTTATTAAAGTATTTATCACAAGCTGTAAAACCAGGTTGCCACTAATTCGTGCATCGCGGCCAACTACTACATTATAATTTGTTTTTTTATTTTGATCATCGTTCGCGGTTTGGTTCTTGAGCCATGTAGCATAAGCAGCAGTAAATTTCACAACATCAACAGGGCTTAATGAATTGCCGGGTTTACCACCGATGGTTCCTCTTATTCCCGAAATACTTTTTATCAACGGCATTTTTAGGTTATTTGCAAAGCAAACATAAAAGAAAAAAAGAACTGGTGAACATAACAAGCACAAGATTTAAATTTAAACTTTGCAAAAATTATGGCAGCTACAGAATGGTTTAGGTCGTGGTTTAATTCTCCGTATTATTATCTGTTATACGAAAACAGAAATGATGAGGAGGCGATAGATTGTATAAACAATTTTATAACGTATTTAAAAATACCTGCGGGTAGTTTTATATTAGATGTTGCTTGCGGCAAAGGCAGGCACAGCAAGGCTTTCGCTGCAAAAGGCTTTGATGTTACAGGTATTGATCTTTCGCCGGAAGCGATAATGGAAGCAAAAAAATATGAGCAGGAAAATTTGCATTTTTATCTGCATGATATACGCCTGCCTTTCTGGATAAATTATTTTGATTATGCCTTCAATTTTTTTACAAGCTTTGGTTACTTCAGAACGATGCGTGAACATAATGATGCCATTCGCACCATTGCACAAAGCATTAAACTGAACGGCATTTTTCTTATCGATTATCTCAATCCACACTATGTAGAAAATCATTTAGTGATACAGGAAGAAAAAAGAATTGGCAATGTTTTATTTAAAATTGAGAGGTGGTATGATGAAGATAAATTTTACAAACGCATTCATGTTGAAGATGAAGAAAAGAAACTTTCAGAAACATATCGCGAAGAAGTAAAAAAGTTTTCGCTTGGTGATTTTACAGATATGCTGGCTTACGAAGGTTTGATGATTGAAAATGTTTTTGGAGATTATTCACTTGAATCATACAATGTAAAAGATTCTCCGCGGATGATTATGATAGCAAAGAAAATTCATTATTAATTTCTGTCAGCAACCGGCATATTGAAAATTAAGGTGCTGTCAGATTTAACAATAAACATATTATCGGGAGTTGATTGATAAATATCAGAATGATTATACTTTCTCACAAAAGTCAAATCAGGTTTTGGTAATAGAAGAACTGAAGGATTAGCAGATTTTAGTTCTTTATTAAAATATATTTTAGGAATGATTGGATTATTTTGCTGTTGTAACTGGTAAGTGTGATTGAAAAGAAAAGGATTTGTTTTGTAATGAGAAAAAGCAGAGTCTTTAAACAAATTGGTTTGTGCATGCAGGTTTGAAAAAAGTATTAAACTGATTCCACAAGCAATTAAGTGTTTCATAAAAGAGTTTATTAAATAAAGATAAAAATGTTTGAGCGATTACACTACTGGGATATATATTTTTTTTACAAAATAAACAGCGTTTGGACAAACTCATTTCTCGATCATGTTTTTCCCTGGTGGCGCGATGCAACCACATGGTATCCGTTTTATTTGTTTTTATTAATTTTTATCTTTCTGAATTTCGGTTGGAAAGCATGGAAATGGGTTTTGTTTGTTGTATTGAATGTAACTATCACAGACCAATTAGCCAGCCATGTAATTAAATATTGGGTACCGAGATTACGTCCTTGCCAGGATCCTTCTATGCATGATATTGTTCGCCT
>JBEHXR010000243.1:0-6030 GCA_048498595.1 Bacteroidota bacterium | reverse complement strand
ACCGGCGTTTGCGGAACGACTGTTTTATAAGAACTGTCGGTTGATGCAATTCCATTTTTATTTGAATTGCATGAAGCAATCAGTGTAATTAAAAATATTATGTAAATAAATTTCATTAATTAAGACTGGATGTTTTTGCTCTGCACTCTTCAATAATCTTATCAACTTTTTCTTTGGTTAAATGTTCGCGATACGTTTTTCCAAACTGCATCATTGGCGCATAACCACATGCGCCCAAACATTCAACGGTTTTTAAAGTAAACATTCCATCAGCAGTTGTTTCGCCCGGTTTTATTCCAAGCTTCTCTTCGATGTATGCAATTATATCATCGCTGCCATTTAACATGCACGGACCTGTTTGGCAAACTTCAAACATATATTTACCAACAGGTTTTAAATTATACATGCTGTAAAATGTTGCCACTTCGTATACTTCGATTGGCTGAATCTTCAACAACGTTGCAACATAATCCATCACCGGTACATCAAGCCAGCCGCCAAATTCCTGTTGCGCAATATGCAATATTGGAAGTATGGCACTTTTCTGTTTGCCTTCGGGATAATGGCTTATCAGTTCATTAACCTTTTTAATTTTTTCTTCAGAAAACTGAATCATTTATATCAATTCAAATTATTAACTATCCATTTCGCCTGCAATTAAATTCAGGCTGCTCATTACAATTACGGCATCGCTTAACATGGCACCTTTTACCAGTTCTTCATAAGCCTGGTAATAAATAAAACAAGGCCGGCGAAAATGTAAGCGATAGGGCGTTCTGCCGCCATCACTAATTAAATAAAAACCAAGCTCGCCGTTGCCACCTTCAACACTATGATATACTTCGCCAGCCGGCATATCAATTTCACCCATGATGATTTTAAAATGCCAGATGAGCGCTTCCATTTTTGTATACACATCTTTTTTCTGCGGCAAATAATATTCGGGCACATCAGCGTGGTAAACTTCTGCATCAGCACCTTTAAATTCCTGTATCTTTTGATATGCCTGTTTAATGATCTCGATAGATTGCCACATCTCCTGTTCACGCACTAAAAACCTGTCGTAACAATCGCCGGTTGAACCAACAGGAACAACGAAATCAAAATCTTCATAGCTGCAATAAGGCGAGTGAACACGCACATCATAATCAACACCGGCAGCGCGAAGATTTGGACCAGTAAATCCGTAATTCAATGCACGTTCAGCACTGATAGGACCCGCACCAATCGTGCGTTCCATAAAAATCCGGTTGCGCATTAAAAGATTTTCAAACTCTTTTAATACACGCGGATATTCATTTAAAAACTTTTCTAATTTTTCCCAGGTAACATTGGTGAAATTTCTTTCAAAACCACCAATACGACCAATGTTTGTTGTTAACCGCGAGCCGCAAACAGATTCATAAATCTCATAGATCAATTCGCGATACTGCATTACATAAAGAAAGCCTGTGAATGCGCCAGCGTCAACACCCACAACAGAATTACAAATTAAATGATCTGAAATTCTTGCAAGCTCCATTATAATTACGCGCATATAATCTACGCGTTTTGGTGTTTTTATTTTGAGCAATTTTTCGCAGGTTGTATGCCAGCCCATATTATTGATCGGGCTGCTGCAATAATTCATGCGATCTGTAAGCGGCGTGATTTGATACAGCGGTCTGCGCTCTGCAATTTTTTCAAATGCACGATGAATGTAACCGATAGTTTGCTCTGCAGAAACAACGCGCTCACCATCCATCTCCAAAATATTCTGAAACACGCCATGTGTTGCCGGATGTGTTGGACCAAGATTAAGCGTTGTGGTTTGCTTTTCTATTGAACCATCCGGAAGAACAATGTGTTTATCTTTTATAGAAACTACGTCTGCCATTTTTAATTTGATAATGCGTCAATTTAAAATTTGAAAATCTATTAAACCAATTTATCTCCAACATTACCTTTTTCAGATTCTGCTATTGTTGTATCATCATCTGTTTTTACCGTTCCATATCCAATGCTTCCGCCACGACCAAACATTTCATCATCTTTATCTTTTCTTGTTTGATCTTCTAACGGGTATTCTTTACGCATAGGAAAATAATCCATTTCATCCACATTCAATATGCGCTTTAAATTGGGATGACCGATAAAATTCACACCGTAAAAATCATACGTTTCTCTTTCAAGCCAATTAGCTGCTTCAAATATTTTTGTGGCTGTAAAAATATCAGGCTTATTTATGTCGAGATATGCTTTAAAACGAATGCGGATGTTATCAGAAAGATTATGCAGGTGATAAACCATCGCTAATTCCCTGCCTTTATTATCAGGATAATGAACTGCGCAAAGTGTTGTGAGAAATTGAAATTTTAATTCTTCATCATCATACAAAAACTGTATCAATTTAAGATTCATGTCTTTCGGAACTTCGAAAGTGAGCATTCCATAAGGCTCTTCAAAATTGCTAACCTGCTCGCCAAATTTTTCGATTAATCTTTCTTTAATTCTTGCGTTAGTTAAACTCATACCCCAACCCTAAAGGGAGTTATTTAATTTTTAATCTTTATGAATAAAGCACCTAATTCCCCTTTAGGGGTTAGGGGCTTACTGTATTCCATAACTTTCAAGTAATGCTTTATACTTGGGACTGTTTCTTCTGCGCAAACTTTCGTTATGCACAAGGTCCTGAATTCTCAACACACCATCAATAATTGCTTCCGGTCTTGGCGGGCAACCAGGAATATAAACATCAACAGGAATTATCTGGTCTATTCCCTGTAATACGGAATAGGTATCAAAAATTCCGCCCGATGCTGCACATGCACCCATTGCTAAAACCCAGCGTGGTTCGGCCATTTGCAAATAAACTTCTTTTAAAACAGGACCCATTTTTTTTGCAATGGTTCCCATCACCATCAGCAAATCGCACTGGCGTGGTGTAAATGCCAGGCGCTCAGATCCGAAGCGCGCAAGATCATAATGCGATGCCATTACAGACATAAATTCAATGCCGCAACAAGAGGTTGCAAATGGCAAAGGCCATATTGAATTTTTTCTTGCGAGCCCTACAATTTTTTCAAAGCTTGTTGCAAAATAGCCTTCGCCCTGTGAACCTTCGGGCATATCTGCCAATGCAATATTATCGTGTATATCTGTTGTCTTTGGATGTATGTTAAATCTAACCGGTCTTGCCATAATCTAATTTGAAAATTTGATGATTTGAAAATTTGAAAATTTAAACCGCTTACTCATTTGTACATTTTTCAAACTTTTAAACCAGTTAATTAATCCTCCCACTTTAATGCACCTTTCTTTATGATGTATAAAAATCCTACAAGAAAAAATCCTACAAATAATAGCACTTCTGCAAATCCGCTCCAGCCAAGCGATTTAAAATTTACTGCATAAGGATAGAAAAAAATAACCTCCACATCAAACAACACAAATAATATTGCTACTAAAAAATATTTTATAGCTAAAGGCTGGCGCGCATTGCCATGACTTTCTATACCACTCGCAAAATTTTCAAGCTTATCTGCTGTTTTTCTTTTTGGGCCGATGAGATGCGTTACAATCATCATGGTTGCAACAAAGCCCGCTGCAAAAATTAATTGAATGCCTATTGGCGCATAATCTGCTGAAGTTCCAGCAGCACTCGTATCAAGCAAATAAAAAAATAAATTCATTAAGGAGGTTTGACACGCAAAAATACGAGGCGAAAATTACAAAAAGAAAAGAGACTTGAATCCTTAAGATTTTGTTTTGAATGGAAATGTGTGTTTATCAGTTCACAAAATTCCACCAGATACCAATTCTAAACCATAACGCACGTGCAGGATATAACGGCGCTACATAATTATATTTTGTAAATGAAAATCCGTTTGCAGGGTCAATGGTGTTTAAATTTTCTAAACGAATAAATGCCTTAAAACTTTTTATTCTAAAGTTGAAAAAAAGATTTACATCAGGCCGCGGTGTAATTGTTGTTGTGTCCTGGAAAAAGAACTGCCCATTCAATGGCGAATAGCCTGGCGCTTTGTAAGGTGTATAATATCGAATTTCAATGCCTGTTGATAAAAATAAGTTTTTATAAAAATTACCTTCGAAAGCAAAACGGCTGCGTGCTAAAATTAACGGAAGATTTACCGGCGGATTACCTGTTGTTTTTTGCAGGTTTCCTTCCAGATACCAGTTAAAATGTTTACTTACGCTGATCTTTTTTTGCGCAGCAATGTGCAATACATTAAATAAAGATGAAGATTGTGTTGCCGTATACAAACTGCTGAAGTATGTATAATTTGTAACAAGATAATACTCCCCTGTTAATTGAAAATCTGCAGGAGGAATATTGATGACAGCAAAAACTCTTGTAATATTTTCTTTGTTGAAGTTGCCTATTTGTGTTACAGGAAAATTTGTAAGCGCTGCTTTAGTATCAATTTGCGCCCCTGAACCTGAATCTACCAGGTGAGTTCCTACAGATCCATCTTCCAAAAATGATGGTGTTCTGTTTACATTTTGAAAACCGACCTGCAACGACCCAATATTTTTTCGCAACGATCGCCGCAAACTTATATACGCAGAATAATCACCTGCATAATGACCGGCAACATATAACTTGCCCGCGGCTTCTACATCATATAGTTGGTTGCGTGTACGATTTCTATATTCTGCGCCTGTATAAATATTATTGTATGTTTCACGATAAGCGCCAAGATTTCCTTTTATCAATTCATAACCCGCATTCAATTTTAGAAATTGATTTAAATTATTTTTTTGCGGATAAGAAATTAATGCAACATCGTTAGTGAGGTTTTGCCATTTATCTGCAAACTTGATTGTATCTGCAGTATAAGTTCCGTTGTGGGTAATTGCAGGCGTGTAATCTAAATATTTAATATAGTCTGAATCAACGGGGGCGTAATCATGATACTCATAATTATCATTCGTGAATTGTATGGTATGTTGAATGCGTAAGCGCGGATAAAACAATTTATAAGTAGTGGAATCTGTGACAAGCGAATCTTTCTGACCTAAATCATAACTCTGCCGCATTAAAAAAATCGCCTCTTTATACTGCGTTCCTATTGTTAGATTTTGACCAAATATATTTCTGCTATATGGTGGCAACTCGCTGCCCAATTTTGTAAGCGCACCGTAAGGATCATGAAAAGAAAGACTATCAAGATCCTGGTTTGGTTTTAAGCCGCCGTTTTCTGACGAAAGAATTTTATTAGTGATAACAGCAAAATAATTTATATAACGTTTATTAGTGCTCTGATAAAAAGTGTTTACACGCAGGTTGCTGTTATTTGTATTTAAATTTTTAAAAGCACCCGGTGAGTTGATCACTCTAAAATCAAATGCTATATTAAAATTGCTTTTCCTGTTTTGTGTGTGAAATAAATCAACCATTTGTTCTGCCCTGCTGCCTAACAAATAACTTGTTTCAGAATATGGTCTTGTTGTTTGATAAAATTTCGTGTTCTCAGGTGTGTACCGATATATATCATATGCATGAAAGCCGGCATCAAAGCCGGTCTGCATGTTTGGCTGAAATATTAATGAATGTGCGGCCGAACCAAAATTACCAAAATCAACATACCACCACGGAACGGGATAACGTGTATAAAAATCGTTGATGGAAGAATCTATTTTGTTGATATGTGTAGAATCCCAATAGCGATAAAAAATAGTAATGGAATCTTCGTAAACATCGCGGTGTTGTAATGTTTGATTGCTGCTGTCAACTTTTATGGGTCTTCCACGACTGTCGTATTCATAGTTGCCGCCGGGGATCGTATCGTAAACCTGCGTTCTTGCAATGATGCCACACATCATCAATAAAAAAACAAAACAGAATTGTTTAAACAATGCGGAAACTAATTTGTAAGAGTGCAAAATAATGGCAAAGCTGTGAATGAAAAGATAATTAGAATAGTTATAAAACTATTTACACTTCAACTTCGCCTTTAAATGTTAGTACAGCGGGGCCACACAGCCAGATGCTTTTAAAATGTTTGTCATCAATTTTATCAAATTCAA
>JBEHXR010000242.1:0-6048 GCA_048498595.1 Bacteroidota bacterium | reverse complement strand
AACTTATGGCAACAGTTATGCAAAATGGCAAAATGCACAAGGTGTTGAAGATTCATCCAGCACAACAGCATTAGGTTATTTTATCAATTTTAGAAATGTAGGAATATCTGCAAATCTTCATAAGGATTTTTCAAAGAAAACTTCGCTTGATGTTGATGGTGATGCAATCGGTTATCATATTCATAACACATCAACTTTTGAAAATACGGATCCTGCAACAAACATAACAGAAACATATCTTGGCGATATGCCAACAAAGCTGAACATCATTTCTGGCAAAGCTGATTTCACGCACAAAATAAATGACAACAGCAGTTGGGAAGCAGGTTGGAAATCATCACACACCAGCACAAACAATTTGGAAGAATACAATTTTAATGATGGTTTGGGTTCAGGTTTTAAAGAAGATCTTGCAAAGTCGAATGATTTTTTATATGATGAAACAAATCATGCTGCATATGCTGATGTAAAAACAGGAAATAGTAAATGGTCTTTGGATGCAGGTTTGCGATACGAGTTTACAAGTTATAAAGGTCACCAGTTAGGAAATGTCTTGATTCCTGATACAACATTCAGCAAAAAATATAACAGTCTTTTTCCAAATGTGAGTGTGAGTTATACATTGGATTCATCAAACGAATTTTCTTTAACGGTTGACAGAAGAATTGATCGTCCGGCATTTCAAAAATTAAACCCGTTTACATTCATCATAAACAAGTACACTTATCAAACGGGCAACCCCGGGTTTTTACCAGCGTTCACATGGTCAGCAAGTCTTTCGCATAATTACAAAGGCATTTTAATTTCAGAAATTTCATTCAGCAAAGTGTCTGATTATTTCTCGCAATTGTTTTATTCAGATAAGATTTCCGGTCTCGTAATTTATACTGAAGGAAATATTGGTTCGCAAACTGATTTAGGTCTTTCGCTCAGCCTTCAGTTAAGTCCTTTGAAATGGTGGAGTTTTACATCAGGCATCGCTGTGGATGATAAAACAATTAAAGGTGATGTAGTAACATATATTCATTCGCATATTACCGAAGCAACATTCAACATGAACAATCAATTGCACTTTAAAAAGAATTGGTCGGCAGAAATTTCTGGTTCGTACACATCAAAAAGTCAGAATGATATACAGGAAGTTTTAGATCCTTTTGGTCAGCTTGCGGCATCTGTTTCAAAACTTGTTTGGAAAAATAAACTGAACATTAAGATTGGCATGCGTGATATTTTTCATACACAATGGATGAAAGGACTTACGCAATTTCAATTATCAAATGAATACTTTAAAGAAACATACGACACAAGAGTGATTGGCTTTGCGTTGACCTACAAGTTTGGAAAAACATTCAAAACAAATCATCGCACAGACCGCGCAGCAGAAGAAGAGATTGAAAGAGCTGGCGGTTAGCATTTATCCTTTAAAAAAATCCGCTCATATAAATTGAATTTACCGGTTCGCATTTTTTTCTTCAATTAGAGTATGGCTGAAGAAACTTTTGCGCGGCAGGCAAGCATTTTGGATGATGTTACAAAAGATTCTCTCGATCTTGAACGTTGCAATAACCAGGTTTTTGTTTCTAAGCTGAACTACCTCGAACCTTTTTCTTACACTTCACTGTTTTCAATCAAGTATGTTTTTTACGGTATCGAAAAATATCGCGTGAATGGAATAAATAATGAATTGAAAAATGGTGATTGTTTGATTGTGAATAATGAAAGCGAAGTTTTATCAGAATGCGGAACAGGAAATAAAGATGAAGTAAATTATGGAATGTCAACTTTCTTAACGCCATCAATAATTGCAGAAGTATTGGAAGCAACAAAAGTTTGGGGAAAAGATATTCTTCATGCAAATGAAAATTATTATAAATCTTTTTTGTTTTATGATGGTGTGATTACAAACAACGCACTCACAGAATATTTAAAGCAACAGTTTATATTTTTCAGTACATCAGCCAAAGCAAATGATCTTGATGAAAGTTTTTATTATCAACTCAGCGAACATGTATTGCACTTTCAATACGGAATTTTTAAAAACTTGTATGGTATTGATAAAGTAAAATATTCAACACGACAGGAAATTTTAAAACGCGTTTTAAAAGCAAAAGAAATTATTGATTCAAATTATTGTTGCGATCTTAATCTGAATTATATCGCGAAAGAATCATGCCTTTCAAAATATTTTTTAATAAAAAGTTTTAAGCAGGTTTTTAACGTTACGCCGCATCAATATCAACTGCGATTAAAAATAAATAAAGCAAAAGAATTATTGAAGCACGAAAAAAATTACGCTGTATCAGAAGTAGCTTCATCGCTTAATTACCCGGACATCTATACCTTCAGTAAACAGTTTCGAAATATTCTACAATGCTCACCAACTCAGTTTAGAAGAAGAGCTTAGTTTATTTTTTTATATATGAACTTTTAAAACCCAACTTCTTCAATCCGTTTTGAATATCAGGAATATTCATAAATAATTTCCATATTAAACCGCTGCGATAATTTTCAATCATTGTAACAATCGGACCTTCATCAATTGCTAAATGAGTTTTTGAATGCCAGTCGTGTTCAATGCTGAATCCATCATCAAAACCATATGGTCCCCAAATTTTATCGCCGAGATTATAATAAAAATAACGCAGCGCTTCCATACTTTCTTTTGGCGTGTAAGGCATGGACGAAATGGCCGCCGTTGGTTGAATAACGCCGCGATCGTTTTCAGGACTGTGCGCTAAATAACCTTTATAACTATCGCCTGCAGTTAAGCCCCAGCATGTAGATGAATAACCTTTAAAGTGATGCGGGTTATCGATGCAATAAGCACGATTGATTAATGTATGATTCTTACCCTGCATAAAATAATCATTGCCTAAAGAATCAACCAAACCGTTTGGATCAATACCCTGGAAAGTATATTGCTCAAAAAATAATGGACCGCCCATATCATCACCATAATTACCCAACGGCAATGTATAACCATAATATTGCTGTCCACATTTAAAGCCGGGACTGCCAGCCCAGGTTCCATCATACACATCTCTTGATATAGAATGATTGGGCGAAGAAGCTGAAAGGATATAGGTGATTAAACATTCGTTCCAACCCCAAATAGGAAAGTTCATATCAAAATCATTGTTCGGGCTCCAGTGCCAGTATAATTTGTTTTGATGATTGGTATGCCAGTTCCAATCTGCAGCGTCCCACATTGCATTGATGCGGTTGCGCAAATATTTTTCGCGTGGCGTGTCTTTATTAAAATATTCCCTTGCACACAAAAAACCCATCATCAAATAAGAAGTTTCAACAAGATCAGCTGCATCATCCAGGCGGCTGAACGGAATTGTT
This sequence comes from Bacteroidota bacterium, assembly GCA_048498595.1. Lineage (GTDB taxonomy): Bacteria > Bacteroidota > Bacteroidia > Chitinophagales > Chitinophagaceae > Parafilimonas. Next base: position 2,700 of record JBEHXR010000242.1, on the reverse strand, counting down.
TTGCCTGTTCTTCCATTCATGAAGTGCGGATAAATGCCATGATAACAATCTGCATGCGTTAAGAAATCTGCAATCTTAATTAAGCGACCGACAGCAGTATCTCTTCCAATCCAACCACGATTAACAGCAACGATTGTTGCCATAATTCCAAAACCTGTTCCGCCAATTGCACCAGCATCAGGACCAAAAGTTGATTTACTTAAATTGGGTTCATCCCAAGCTTCATTAATATAATCCCAGTAATATTCTGCATGCACGGTATTATCTCTTTCCAGTGCCAATCCGCTTACAGGATGCGCATGATGCCAGAAGTAACGAAATGTTTGCCGCTGCACAACATCTAACAATTCAGAGTCATTCAGATTTTTAATAATGCCAACAGGAGGAATAGAATCTTTGTTAGCGATGGGATCGTAGTGTTTTGCTTTTTGTGCAGCTGCAATAAAACATATAAACATCAGTATACTGGCAATTATAGCTTTCATTCAACAAAATTGCAGATGAAAAACATTCAATAGTAATAACATTTAATTTTATTTTATGTCAGCCAATTCTTCAATAGCCAAATTTTATTTGGAAGCACTTGAAAAAAGATATCCAAATGTTGAATTTAGTATGCATGATGCCCAAACAATTATAGCATTAACAAACTCATGGAATATTCAAATCTCTTTAGATAATCTTCTTCGTGACGCAAAAAATAGTACAGGTAATCTTGAAGAGCTGATTGAGCCTTATTTAAAAAGTTTAGACTCAATGTTAAATCCAAAACAAGGATTGGATTTAAATCGTATTGTACCCATTATAAAACCCAAAAAATATCTTGAAGAAGTTGAGACACATAGAGGCATAAATAGTATTGCTCCAAGAGATGAAGTATATGAATTTTATAATGATGAACTGTTGATTGTTTATGCTGAAGATTTAGAATCAAGCATAAGGTATTTAAGGAAAGATGAAATATTAAATATAAATTTTCAGGAAAGTGATTTAAAAGCTCTTGCCATTCAAAACTTGGACAGAATGCTTACATCCATTAAAAAGAAAGGAGCTGATGGCATTTATTTTCTTATAGCAGGAGGTGATTATGAGGCTTCAATTATTTTAATTGAGGACATACTATCAAAAGAAAACTTTGATATAGATGGAGACATAGTTATTTCTATTCCAAATCGGGACATGTTACTAATAACTGGCAGCAATGATGTTGCAAACATTAAAAAAATAAAAAACCTTGCTTCCAATACATACAATAATGGCTCGCATAATTTGTCTCCTTATTTATTTATATGGAATGGAGAAAAATTTATAAAGTTTGATTCAATTTTTGAGTAACATTTATTTTTGATTACTTCCAAATCCCAACTTCTTTAATCCATCTTTTACCTCATCACAGCTCATAAATAATTTCCATAATAAACCACTTCGATAATTTTCAATCATCGCAACAATTGGTCCCTGGTCGATGGCGAGATAATGATTAGGATACCAATCTGCGGTTTCACTAAACGCATCATAAAAACCATAAGGTCCTAAAATTTTATTGCGTAAGCTATCATCCAAATACCAATGCTTCAACGCAGCCATTGATTGAGTTGGTGTATAAGGAAAAGATGATAACGCTGCAGTTGGTGATACCACACCTAAATCATTTTGCATGTCGGGCGCATGTGCTGCATATCCATTTACAGAATAGCTTGCTGTTAATCCCCAGCAACTATCACCATAACCTTTAAAATGTTTTGGATTATCAACACACCATTGATAATTGATGTGCGACATTGTGCTCATCTCTTTCCAGTAATCTGCATATTTATCTTTTAAGCCATGCGGATCTAAACCAAGATAGGAATACTGCGACCAAAACAAAGGACCACCATGCGGCGGATTTCCCTGCATGTGCAAATGCAGTGTATCATTTTTATAATAACTGATTTTGTTGATCGCTCCGTTTTGCGCCCAGCCTTCGTTATAAACTTCTGCAGGAACACCGTGCGTTGGCGATGAAGCGCCGAGTATATATAATATCAAACATTCATTATAACCATGCACAGGAAAATTCATTTGCCATGCATAATCAGGACTCCAATGCCAATACAACACATTTTGATTGCCGTTGCGATACCAGTTGTAATCAACATCTTTCCAAAGTTTATCAATACGTGCTGCTAACTTTTTTTCTTCATCATTGCCATCTTTAAAATATTGACGAACACACAACAACCCCTGGAATAAATAACTTGTCTCAACAAGATCACCACCATCATCTTTTTGTCCGAAGGGTTTTACATGACCGGTTTCGCCATTTATCCAATGCGGAAATGCACCATGAAAACGATCTGCTTTTTCAAGAAAAGAAATTATTTTTTCAAACCGCTGCAAACCCTGTTCTTTTGTTATGTAATGCTGATTGATGCCTGCAAGAATTGCCATCACACCAAAACCACTGCCGCCGGTTGCAATGATATGCTGATCGTGTTCGGGATAATCATTATCCATGTGAATTCGTTCAGGCGCCATACCACTGTTGGATTCTGCGCCGCTCCAGAAATATTCAAATGTTCTGTGCTCAATTGTATCGAGCAAAGCTGAATCTGAAATGTTTTTATCAACTGTTGCTTGTTGCATTTGAGAATGCGAATTGCAGGCAGATACAACCAGCATTAGCAAGATCAATTTATATTTAATCATGTTGCAATT
>JBEHXR010000241.1:0-6102 GCA_048498595.1 Bacteroidota bacterium | reverse complement strand
AATGCAAATTCATTCGATTTACTGGCACTCACTTTTCCGCAAGGCACATTAAGCGGTGCACCAAAATTTAAAGCGATGCAGTTAATTGATGAATACGAACCAACACCGCGTGGTTATTATGCAGGTTGCATTGGTTTTATGGGCTTCGATGGAAGCTGCAACCAGGCAATTATGATTCGCACATTTTTAAGTAAAGAAAATACCCTGCATTACCAGGCAGGTGCAGGTATTGTTGCTGCATCAAAACCGGAAAGTGAATTGCAGGAAGTGAATAACAAATTGGGTGCATTAAAAAAAGCAATTGAAATAGCATCGGAGATATGAGTTATAAATTATAAGTTATGAGTGAAAGCATAATTAAAAACAAAAGTTTTCTTTTTGCTGTTCGAATTATGAAGTTGTATGAATACTTAATTACCAAGAAAAAGGAATATGTTTTAAGTAAGCAATTATTGAGAACTGGAACTTCGATTGGAGCATTAATAAGAGAAGCTCAAAATGCCGAAAGCAAAGCGGATTTCGTTCATAAATTAGGAATAGCTCAGAAAGAATGCGATGAAACTATTTATTGGCTTGAACTTTTAAAAGAAACTAGTTATTTAAGCTCAAAAGAATTTGAAAGTATTAATAAAGAAGCAACTGAACTTTTAAAAATGATTAGAAGTTCAATTATTACCAGCAAAAAAACTTATAACTCATAACTTATAACTCATAACTATAGATGAAGATTTTAGTTTTCGATAATTACGATTCGTTTACATACAACCTTGTGCATTTGGTTGAGAAAATTATTCATGAAAAAGTGGATGTTTTTCGCAACGACCAAATTGCGCTGGAAGACGTAAAAAAATATGATAAGATTATTTTATCACCAGGTCCGGGTTTGCCCGTTGAAGCAGGTTTGTTGTTACCGCTAATAAAAGAATATGCTTCAACAAAACCAATACTTGGTGTGTGTTTAGGTCACCAGGCAATTGGTGAAGCATTTGGTGGTAAGCTTGAAAATCTTTCAACAGTTTATCATGGTGTAGCAACAGAAATGAAAACAGTTAACGGTGAACAGTTAACTGTAAAAAGTAAATTGTTTAATGATCTAAAAATTCCATTTCTCGCCGGTCGGTATCATTCATGGATTGTGAGCAAAGAAAATTTTCCTGAAGAATTAGAAATAACTGCTGAAGATGAAAATGGTTTTATCATGGCACTTCAGCATAAAAAATTTGATATACAAGGCGTGCAGTTTCACCCTGAAAGTGTGTTAACACCGGATGGAGAAATAATCATGAGAAACTGGTTAAGCAATTAAGCCCATCCCCTGAAGGGGAGAAAGACAACTTTTATAAAAATAAAATTCCCCTTTAGGGGATAGGGGTATGAAAAAAATCTTGCAATATTTATTTGAGCATAAATCGCTTTCAAGAAAAGAAGCGTACGAAGTGTTATTAAACATTTCAAAAAGCATGTACAACGAAACAGAAGTTGCAGCCTTTGTAACTGTGTATTTAATGCGTAGTATAACCATCGAAGAATTACATGGCTTTCGTGATGCGTTGCTGGAGCTTTGCGTTAAAGTTGATTTGAATGGTCATAAAACGTTAGACATTGTTGGCACCGGTGGAGATGGGAAAAACACTTTTAATATTTCAACGCTTGCATGTTTTATTGCAGCAGGCACCGGGCAAAAAGTTGCTAAGCATGGAAACTATGGAGCTTCATCCATCAGCGGTGCATCGAATGTGATGGAACAATTGGGTTACAAGTTCAAGAATAATTCGGACCAGTTAAAAAAAGAAATTGAAGAAGCGAATATTTGTTTCATGCACGCACCGTTGTTTCATCCTGCATTAAAAACAGTTGCACCTATTCGTAAAAATTTTGGTTTGCGCACTTTCTTTAATATGCTTGGTCCGCTTGTAAATCCCGCGTTTCCTGAATACCAATTAATTGGTGTTTATAATTTGGAAATGGCAAGAATCTATAATTATCTTCTGCAGCAAGCAGGCAAATCATTTACTATTATTCATGGGCTTGATGGTTACGATGAAATCTCATTAACGAACGACACAAAAGTTATAACGAATGAAGGCGAGCAAATAAAAACGCCGCTTGAATTAGGAAAACGTTTTGTTGAAGCGGAAAATATTCACGGCGGTGCAACAACAGAAGATGCTGCAAAATTATTTTTGACAATTATTAAAGGTGAAGGCACATGGGCACAAACAGCCGTGGTGCTTGCAAACGCAGCGATGGCATTGCAATGCACCGGCAATTATAAAACGTATGATGATGCATATGCAGCAGCAGTTGAAAGTTTTGAGTCTGGCAACGCCTATAATTGTTTACAAAAATTAATCAGTTTACAGTGAACATACTTGAAACGATAGTAGCACAAAAGAAAAAAGAAGTTGAAGAGAAAAGAGCAACAACAAGTATTGATGCGTTGATGAAAAATGTGAGCGGCAATTCTTATTCATTAAAAGATTCGCTCAACGCATCGCGGAGTGCAGGCATTATTGCTGAGTTCAAAAGAAAATCTCCATCAAAAGGTTGGATACATGAACATATAAATGTTAATGAAGTTGTACCGGCTTATGAAGCAAACGGCGCTGCAGCTGCTTCTATTCTTACTGATAAAATTTTTTTTGATGGTGATTTGGAAGATTTAAAATCAGCGCGACATCAAACTAAAATTCCTTTGTTGCGCAAAGATTTTATGATTGACGAATATCAATTGTATGAAGCGAAAAGTTTTGGCGCTGATGTAATTCTTTTAATCGCAGCTTGCTTATCAAAACAACAAACAAAAGAACTCGCGAAAAAGGCAAAAGAATTACAACTCGAAGTATTGCTTGAAATTCATTCAGAAAAAGAATTGGATTATGTGTGCGATGAAGTTGATGTGATTGGAATTAATAACCGCAATCTCGAAACATTTAAAACAGACGTTCAGACTTCAGTTGAATTAATTAAGAAAATACATTTTGATAAGCCGTTAATTTCAGAAAGTGGCATTGATAATATTGAAACAATTTTACAGTTGCGTGATTTAGGTTTTAAAGGATTTTTGATTGGTGAATATTTTATGAAACAACAAAATCCTGCGATTGCTTTTGCTGATTTTATGAAAACCCTCCAAATCCCGAAATTTCGGGACTTTTAGAGAGGCTGAACATTTTAAATTTTTTATAAATCGGCAAGATTAATGAGTGACTTATTAAATAATAATCAAAATTCGGGCACTCCCTTTAGGGAGCGGGGAGGGTTTCGAATTAAAGTTTGCGGATTAACAGATGCTCAGCAGGTACGTCAGCTCAATGATTTAGGAATTGAGTTTGCCGGTTTTAATTTTTATCCGCGTTCGCCCAGGTATGTTTATAAAAACATGCCGGCAACAGCAATAAAAAAAATTCGCGGAAAAATAAATAAGGTGGGTGTTTTTGTAAATGAAGACCCGGATGAATTATTAAGAACGGTGGATGAATGCGGTTTGTATTTGGTGCAGTTGCATGGTGATGAATCGCCGCGTTATTGCGAAAGAATTTCAAATTATATCGGCGTGATAAAAGTGTTTCGCTTGTCTGCTGATGATAACGTTGAATGGAAAATAAAAGACTTTTACGAAGTGGCTGATATGTTCATGTTCGATACAGAAAGTGTTGCATACGGTGGCTCAGGAAAAAAATTCGATTGGAAAATTTTGAAAGGACTGGAAATAAGAAAGCCATTCTTTTTAGCTGGCGGAATTGCTTCAAGCGATGTTGATGAATTAAAAATTTTTGAAAAAGAAAAAGTGGCGAAAGATTTATTTGCGATTGATATAAACAGCAAGTTTGAATTAGCGCCGGGCGTAAAAGACATTGATTTGATAAAATCGTTTAAAAAAAAGTTATAGCACGAAGTAATGATAACAGTACGTTCAGCAACAGAAAATGATTTGCAGGCTACGCTTGATATTTACAACGAGATAATCGCAAACAGCACTGCGGTCTTTCAATACGAACCTCAAACAATTGAAATGCGCAAAGCATGGTTTGCCGAGAAGAAAGAAAAAAATTATCCTGTGTTTGTTGCTGAAGAAAATAATATGATTGTTGGTTTCAGCACATTCGGGCAATTCAGAAACTGGCAGGCTTACAAATATTCAGTTGAGAATTCTGTTTATGTAAAAGCAGATTGCAGAGGCAGAGGAATTGGAAAATTATTATTGCAACCTTTAATTGATGCGGCAAAAAAAATGCAGTTGCATACAATTATTGCAGGTATTGTTGCAGGCAATGAAGCAAGTATTGCTTTACATAAACAATTTGGGTTTGTTGAAGTGGCACATTTTAAAGAAGTAGGTTTTAAGTTTGATAGATGGTTAGATTTAAAATTTTTTCAGTTGATGGTCTGAACCACGATTGTACTGATTCACTGATTATCCTGGCAATAAAAATGGATTATAAATATAGCGACATAACAGAGAGAATTATTAAAGCGTGTATGGTTGTGCATAGCACACTTGGCAGCGGGTTCCAGGAAGTTATTTATCAACGTGCTTTAAGTATTGAATTTTCTGAAATGCAAATTCCATTTCAAAGAGAACTTTGCATGCCGATATTTTATCATAACTAACAAATTGGAGAAAGAAGAGTAGATTTTTTAATCGTTGGAAAAATCTCAGTTGAAATAAAGGCTTTAATTAAACTTGAGAATGTCCATCTTGCTCAAGCGATGAATTATCTTGAAGCATACAATTTAGAAGTTGGAATGCTAATAAATTTTGGTTCAATAAGCTTAGAATGGAAACGATTATATAATAAGAAGTATAAAGTTTTTTAATAAATCAGGTTAATAAGTAAATAAGGACAAAATCATGGTTCAGACATCTATTCCTTCTAACAAAGGCACATACAAACAACCAAACATTTTTGGTTATTATGGAAATTTTGGTGGCGCTTACATTCCTGAGATGCTGCACAGAAATGTAGAAGAGCTGCGCGACAATTATTTAAAAATAATGTACGATGAAGCATTTCAAAAAGAGTTTCAACTTTTGTTACATGATTATGCAGGAAGACCAACACCTTTATTTTTTGCTGAGCGATTAAGCAATCAATTCAACACAAAAATTTATTTAAAGAGAGAAGATTTAAATCATACCGGCGCACATAAAATAAACAATGCAATCGGGCAAGTATTGTTAGCAATTCGATTAGGCAAGAAAAGAATTATTGCAGAAACAGGTGCTGGTCAACATGGCGTGGCAACGGCAACAGTGTGCGCATTAAAAGGACTTGAATGCATTGTGTATATGGGTGTAAAAGATATGGAGCGCCAACAACCCAATGTTGCACGCATGAAAATGTTAGGTGCTGAAGTTAGACCAGCAACAAGCGGCAGTCAAACATTAAAAGATGCAACGAATGAAGCGATACGGGATTGGATAAATAATCCGAACGATACACATTATGTAATTGGTTCGGTTGTTGGTCCGCATCCTTATCCAGATATGGTGGCGCGGTTTCAAAGCGTGATAAGTGAAGAAATAAAAAAACAACTCAAAGAAAAAATTGGCAGCGAATTACCAAATTATATGATGGCTTGTGTTGGCGGTGGCAGTAATGCAGCTGGCGCGTTCTATCATTTTTTAGATGATTTATCTGTGCAGTTGGTTGCTGTTGAAGCGGCAGGTTGTGGTATAAATTCAGGTATGAGTGCAGCAACAACACAATTAGGTAAACCAGGTGTTTTGCATGGGAGTAAAAGTTTGGTGATGCAAACAGCAGATGGTCAGGTTGTAGAGCCGCACAGCATTTCAGCGGGTTTGGATTATCCCGGCATTGGTCCGTTGCACGCTCATTTATATGAAAGTGGTCGTGCAAAATTTTTATCAGCAACAGATGAAGAAGCAGTGAAGGCTGCATTCAATCTTACAAAAATGGAAGGCATTATTCCTGCGCTTGAAAGTTCGCATGCATTGGCTGCGCTAAACCAAATGCAATTTAAAAAAGATGATGTTGTAGTTGTTTGTTTAAGTGGAAGAGGTGATAAAGACATGTCTACTTATATGAAATACATGAAGCCCCATAAGCGAACTGTGATGCAGTTGCCGCCGACATC
>JBEHXR010000240.1:0-6106 GCA_048498595.1 Bacteroidota bacterium | reverse complement strand
GATCGCTCTTTGATCAATTCACAATAGATAAAAAGAAGTTGTTAGACAGAATAGATGCCATGCTTCAAGACAGAGATCAAGTCTCGCTAAAAGAAATTGTTGACTATTATGGATTGGAGAATGGGCTGAGCGAAGTCGTGGGATATTTTTCGATTGCTGCCAGCGGCAGTAACAATATTATTTTGGAAGAAACGATAGACCCAATATTGATAGGAGAAAGAAAAGTGAACGTACCTCTGATTCTTTATACAAAACACAAAAGCGGATTATAAAATGAAAATTAATTCTTCAAAGGCAATCTATGCTCACGTAATAATAAAACTATTACAAGGACCCATTTACGCTGAAGAAAAAAATGTTTGGCGTGATTTGCAGGCATGGCAATCTGCAGTAAAAGATTTCTTTGGAAAAATAGGCATTGAACTCTTAATAAGCGAAACAGATGGATTCGCAAGGATCATGCAACCCGAAGCGGGGGAACAAGATGAAACTCCGCTTCCACGATTGATGCGAAAAGTACAGATGAATTATGAAACCTCACTTTTATGTGTGATATTAAGAGAAATGTTAGAAGAATTTGATATCAGAAGTGAGGGTACTAAATTGTTCGTTACACAGAAAGATATAAAAGAAAGGATCGAATTATTTTATAAAGAGCAGAGTAATAAGAGCAAACTTTGGCGTGAGCTCTCGAAGCCAATTAACGGTTTACAGAATATAGGCATACTAAAACTTACTCGTGAAGATCCGGTGAACAGAGATAATAATCAATACGAAGTAAAAAGAATTATAAAAGCATTGGTGACAAATGATAAGTTGGAAGAAATCAAGAATAAGTTAGAAAGCTATGTCAACTCTATTCAACAATAACAATTCTGAAAGCGGGTACAGATTGCGCTACATGGAAGTGTACAATTGGGGCACTTTTCATGGTAAAGTATATAAACTACAAACTGATGGAAGAACGTCTTTATTGACAGGTGCAAACGGGAGTGGTAAAACTACTTTGATTGATGCTTTGCTTACCTTACTCGTTCCTTCTAATAAGAGATTCTATAATCAGTCTTCCGGTGCTGAATTCAAAAAAGAACGAGATGAGAACTCTTATTTCTGGGGTTACTTCGGTAAAACGTTTTCCGAATTAGATGAAAAATCAAAAACGGAGCAACTTCGAAATAAAACGGATAATCCTTATTCTGTCTTGCTTGCATGTTTTCAAAATTCAGGTACACTTCATACAATTTCTTTAGTCCAGGTAAGGTGGTTTAGCGGAGGAGCACTGAAAAAAGTTTTCATAGTGTCTCCCTATCAACTAAACATTAATGACCACTTTGGAAAAAATCATTTTGATATAAAGGGCGACTGGAAAAAGAAGTTGATAAAACAATTTCCCAAAACTGATTTGTGTGATAGTTTCAAAGATTATGCAGCAAGATTTAACGAATTATTCGGATTAAAAGAAAAAGCGTTGTCGCTTTTTAACCAAACTATTGGAATAAAAGTCTTGGGCGATTTGACGCAATTTATACGATACCAAATGTTGGAGGAGCCAGATACAGAGGAACAATTCAAGAATTTATACGATCATTATATAGACTTGCTCATAAGTCACAAAGCAATTAGAAAGGATGAGAAACAGCTCGAGTTATTAGAACCCATAATTAAGAATAAAAAAGATTTGGTTCAACTTGACGAGGAACTTACAGCATTAAGATTCGTTCAAAACCAACTTGCATTTTTCTTCGATAAAATTGAGGACGATTTATTGAGCACTCAAATTTCTAAACTAGAAGTTGAAATCGGTTTTGCCAGTGCAGAATTAATCGAGATTGCAAGAAGTATTAAACAAGCTGAAATCGAGCAAACGCAACTTATCGCTCAAAGAGCCGCGCTGAATATAGATACCCAGGTTCGATTGTTGAGCAAGGATATTTTTTCCGAGGAAGAAAAAAGAAATTCCAAGAAAGAAAATTATGCTAATTACATTCTTCTCGCAAAAAAGTTAGGAATTGAAACGGAAGTTGAAGAGACATCTTTTAAGGAAAACTATTTGAAAATCGAAACGCTTCAAACTTCTGATAACAATACGTACGATGAGTTAATCTATGAAAGATTTCAATATAAAAGCCAACAACAAAATATTTCAGATGAAATTGAAAAGGTTCAAAAAAATATTGATTCCTTGCTCCATCGAAAGAAAAAAAGCAGAATACCTGATGATTTAATTGCTGTGAGAGAAAGGTTGCTTGATTTACTTGAAACGGGAGAAGATGAATTACCCTTTTCAGGTGAGTTGTTGAGAGTTAAAGAAGACGCGTCTCATTGGGAGAATGCAATTCAACGCCTGTTACACAGTTTCTCTCTTCGCCTGTTAGTCCCTGAAAAGTATAATAAACAAGTAAACCAGTTTGTCCATTCGAACAATCTACAAACGCAGCTTGTATATGAAAGAATTGAAAGAAGACGACGAGAGCTATTAGGTAAATTTACAAGGGACAACGACTCTTTGTTGAACAAAGTTGATATTAAGGATGCCGGAATTTATTCAGACTGGTTAGCACAACAACTATCAGAAAGGTATGATTATTACTGCACTGATGATCTCGAAACTTTTTATGGTTGTCAGAAAGCAATTACTTCAAACGGTCTTTTCAGAAATCTTAATCGCCACGAAAAGGATGATCGACCCAATAGATGGGACAAATTAAAATACACTCTTGGATGGGACAATAAGGTGGAAAAAACGCTGAAACTGACCATAGTAAAACGCTTTAAATTGAGCAGGCATAACGCTTTAAACTGACCCCCTGTAACGCTATAAATTGACCACCCTTTTCTGAGCGTATAAACGAGTTGTTTGGGTTGCCATAATTGCTGAAGTTGGCTGCTAAACCAATACAGCAACATGGCTAATAAATCCATTAACATGCTCAAGTTACGTCAGATTTTAAGATACTATACTCAAGGTACGAGTAAGAAACAAATCAGTGCTATAACCGGTGTTGCACGTAATACCGTCAAACGTTATATAGGTCGCTTCACAACACTTCGTATAACTTATGAAGTTGTTGCTTCACTGAGTGATCATGAGTTGGAAAAATTATTTACAGAACCCAGCCCCAGGCTACCTGATGAACGCTTTGAGCGGTTACAGCAGTTGCTGCCTGATATCGAAAAACAAATGAGCCGTAAGGGTACCAATTTGCTGCAGTTATGGGAGCAATATGCTGCAGCTAATGTGCCTTTTTATCAATATACACAGTTCAGAAAGTACTATCATTTTTATAGCAATCGCGTAAAGCCGGTGATGCATATGGAGCATAAGGCAGGTGATAAAATGTATATTGATTTTTCAGGCGATAAATTATTCATAGTAGATAGTGACAGCGGTGAGATAAAAGAAGTAGAAGTGTTTGCAGCGATACTGGGTTGCAGCCAGCTTACTTATGTAGAGGCAGTGATGAGCCAGCGCAAGGAAGACCTGATAAAAGCCTGTGAGAATGCATTACATTATTTTGGTGGAGTGCCTTTAGCGATTGTTCCCGACAACCTGCGTTCGGCTGTTACAAAAAGCAGTAAATATGAACCGGTGATTAATGAATCCTTCGCTGACTTTGCAGAGCATTACGGAACGGTAGTATTACCCGCCAGAGCTTACAGGCCTAAAGATAAATCACTGGTAGAAGGCGTGGTCAAGATTATTTACTCCCGTATCTATCCCTTCGTAAAACAACAGGTTCATTATAATCTTGACAGCTTAAACACATCTATATTGCAATCACTCGAGCTGCATAATACAGCTGCTTTTAAAGGACGGAACTATAGCAGGAGGCAACAGTTCGAAGAGCTGGAAAAGCATACATTAAAATCATTACCGCAATACCGTTATGAGTGTAAACAGCAATTGCTGGCAACAGTGATGAAGAACGGTCATGTTTGTCTTGGCGCTGATAAACATTATTACAGCGTTCCTTACCGGTTTATCGGCAAGCGGATTAAACTTCTTTATACATCATCACAGGTAGAGATATTTTATAAGTATGAGCGTATAGCCATACACAGCCGCCAGTACCGCAAATATCATTACACCACCAACAATGAGCACCTGGCTTCTGCCCATCGTTATTTAAGTGAATGGACGCCAGAAAAATTTATTGAAGAAGCAACATCAATACATGCAGATGTGGCCAGTTATATCATAGCAGTGATAGAACACAAGCAACACCCGGAGCAGGCTTATAAATCCTGTTCAGGCATATTAAACCTGAAAAGAAAAGTAGGTAGTGAGCGATTAATAAATGCCTGCAGAAGAGCAGGCAGCTTTGGTGTATATAACTATCCAATAGTTATGCAGATACTTGAAAAAAAACTCGATCAAATCAGTGATGATGACAAAGAGGAATTACCCATGCCTGAGCACCACAACATAAGAGGAGAAGATTATTATAAATAAAACAAACAACTATGAACACAACTACTTTAGACAAAATGCGCCGTATGCGCCTGTTCGGAATGTATCATACATTTAAAAGCACCATGGAGTCGCCCCGCAATAATCCTTTTACAGCAGATGAAATGACTGCACTGCTGGTAGACAGTGAATGGGATGACCGCCATAACAGAACCATTGAAAGAAGCTTGCGTAATGCACGCTTCCGCTATAAAGCAACGGTTGAACAAATAGATTATACCGTTGAACGAGGTATTGATAAAAACAATTTACATCGCCTGGCAGATGGTTCTTTTATTACTAAATGCGAGAACCTGCTTATTACCGGAAGTACAGGTACAGGTAAAAGTTTTATAGCCTCTGCCATCGGTTACCAGGCCTGCCAGATGGGATATAAAGTTTTGTATGCAAATACCATTAAGCTGCTGTCACAAATCAAGATGGCCAAAGCCGATGGATCTTCTATCAAAGAAATGAACCGCATTGAAAAACAGGACCTGCTGATACTGGATGACTTTGGTATACAACCCTTCGATCAGCAAAGCCGTGCATCACTGCTTGAAATAATAGAAGACAGGCATGGTAAACATGCTACCATTATTACATCACAGCTTCCTGTAAAACAATGGTATGAAATCATTGGAGAGAAAACAGTGGCAGATGCTATTCTTGACAGGATCGTACACAATGCACACCGCATGGAACTTAAAGGTGAATCACTCAGAAGAAAATGGAACAAAAGAATAACAGAACAAGACAATGAATTTTAAATCTTATTTTTAATTACTCAAACAGCTCTTTTTTACGCTTGAAAAAACACTTACTCAGGGTGGTCAATTTATAGCGCTACGCTATGGTCAATTAGAGCGATATATCCAGCAAGGCTAAATTCTCTTCGTGCAGTTTTCCAACTGACTATACAAGTTTTGAAAAATTTAAAACATTGGAAAACGTTCATTATCCAGATAAAAAATCTGACAACTATTATAAAGATCAGTATGAAATTTTCCTGCAATTAAAAAACGCGCTTGAGGCTAACGGCAATTTTTATGAGTCACAAAAATTGCAAGCAATTTCAAATGATGCACTAACAAAGGTTGATGATGTTGCCAAGTCAGACAAAATTATCCTTTGGATTAATAGTAAATCAAACAATCATGGGCTTTCAATAAAATTACCACTATTATATTTTTTTATATTTACAATCGCTTTTTATATTCTTTATCTTTTTAGCCTAAATAGAATGTTTAACTGCAACGAAGTTGATTGGTCATTAATTGGATACTATTTCTCATTTATTGACCTTACACATAAAGCAGATTTTTTAGTTGATAAAAGTGAATTTAACATCGGTTCTTTAAGTATAGATTTTTTAAACAAAGTTCTTACTGGCTTTTTTATATATCAATTCATTTCCGCATTTAGAAAATATGGTAAGAAGTAAACTTCAGCAAATATGTGTTTGCAATAGGTAGGTAAGTGTAAAAGCCAATGATAACAATAAACGTAAGAGTATCAAACTTAAAAACATTCGGCTGACAAATGTGTAAGGCTTATAATTCAATTGGTTCGTTGACGACAATAAAGTCTCATCTGCATCGGCACAATATCAATGAATTCAAGTCTTTGAATGAGGTAATTAATTTCCAGAAAAAC
>JBEHXR010000239.1:0-6152 GCA_048498595.1 Bacteroidota bacterium | reverse complement strand
TCTTCCTGGTCAATTATTTCCGCATTCCATTCTACAGACGGAATTCGTCCGGGCGTTTTTAAAATCCATTTTGAATGCACTTCATCCACCACATTTATTTTCTTTATGTGCTTAAGAAAATGTGGTAATTCTTCCAGGTTGCGCCAGGCATCATACACCAATTTCCTGTCTGCATTTACAATTAATGTAGTACGAATATTTATTGCGGGCGCATGTTGCACAACTTCATCATTGCTTATTGCTGCACGCAAAGGGCAGTTGCCCGAAATGCCGCGGTACAAAAGATAAACGCCGCCTATTCTTATCAGTTTATTCAGCATGCTTTTTTTGCGACTGACAGATAAAACATAAAGCGCCGTACCCGCTGCCGCAGATAAAATTCTTTCAGTGTTGCCTACATTTATAATGTTTGTTTTTTCGTATAGTTTATTTGCCTGGGGTGAAAATGTGTTTCCGCTTAGTTTAAAATTCAGCATATAAAAATTTATTTAAACAATGCAAACTGCATTCCATTTACTAAAGCTACTGCTTATGTTATCTTCGTAAGCTAATGCAGGCGAGAATTTATAAATCAACAGGCAGTTGGTATGTTGCCAAAACTGATGCAGGTGAAGTATTTAATACAAGAATTAAAGGCATTTTTAAAATTGATGAAATAACTTCCACGAACCCGGTTGCAGTTGGCGATATAGTAAATATTGAAGTGGAAGACACCGCCGAGCATTCGGCCATTATTACAAATATTCAGGAAAGACATAATTATATTGCAAGAACATCTCCGCGCAATAAGAATCAGCATCACATCATTGCATCCAATCTTGATCAATGTTTATTGCTGGCAACATTAAAAGAACCTAAAACATCGCAGGGCTTTATTGACCGTTGCCTTGTTTCTGCTGAAGCTTTTCATATTCCGTCAATCATCGTTTTTAATAAAACAGATATTTATCGCGAAAAAGAATGGAATGCTTTTGAAAACCTGAAATCGATTTACACATCCATTGGCTATCCTGTTTATTGCATCAGTATAAAAAATAATGAAGGGCTTGATACATTGAAACAAATACTTCATAATAAGATAACACTATTTTATGGTCATAGCGGCGTGGGTAAATCAACATTAATAAACTTTATAATTCCGCAGCTTGCACTGCAAACAAAAGAAGTAAGCGGCTGGAGCGGGAAAGGAATGCATACAACAACATTTGCAGAAATGTTTGATTTGCCTTTTGGCGGAAAAATTATTGACACGCCGGGACTTCGCGAGTTTGCATTAACCGGTATCGGGCGTTCTGAGTTATCGCATTATTTTGTTGAGATGAAAAGTTTTTTATCGCAGTGCAGGTTTAATAATTGCCTGCATATTGAAGAACCTGGTTGCGCTGTTAGAAAAGCTGTAGAGGAGAAAAAGATTTCTTTAGAACGTTACATAAGCTATCGCAACATTCTTGATTCAATAGAAGAAAATGATTATTGAGCTGCGCGTAAGCGTACTGCAAGTTTGTTAGCTGTCTTTAAATCTTTTTCGTGGTAAACCAGCGAAACTCCATTGTAAATATTGTACTGCAGTGTAAGCAGATTTCCACGATAGCTAAAACGCCATTCCACACCATCGGCATCGTCTTCTTTTAATTTGAAGTGCACGTGGCGTGTTTTGCTTAAAACATTCGTAAGCCTGTAAAATTCCTGCAGGCTGCCGCTTTCGCTAATGATCATTTCCGTGGCAGATGTATATTCAAACGTCTTCATAAAATTCATTCATAGTTTCAATCAAATTTTATTCCTACATCGTTATTCATAGAATTACGGTTGTATTAATTATACGTAAAAAGTTTTACTATAGGAACAGATGCTGTGTTAATTCGGAAGTTTACTGCTCAATAGTTAAATAAGCAGTGAGTTCTGGGAGTAAACGGCAGTGAGCCGTATTTATTATGACAACGGCTTTTATTATTTCGCTGCATTAAAATCAGAAAACCATGAAGAATATTTTACATAATTCTTAGCGATGCGTTCAATCTCGCTATGCAAGCCATCTTTAGATATTTCTTTTACTTTTCTTGCAGGCACACCTGCATAAATAGAATTGGGTTCTATTATTGTTCCTTCTAAAACAACAGCGCCGGCAGCAATCACCGTATTACTCTTAACCACACATTTATCCATTACTATTGCGCCCATGCCAATAAGCACATCATCGTTAATTATACAAGCATGCACAATTGCACCATGACCAATAGAAACGTTGTTGCCAATTTCGGTGGGATTCTTTTCAAACGTGCAATGTATAATTGCACCATCCTGTATGTTTACTTTATTTCCTATCCTGATATAATTTACATCTCCCCGAACAACTGCATTAAACCAAATGCTGCAATCATCACCCATAATTACATCACCTACCACGGTGGCATTTGGTGCGATAAAACAATTGTTACCAAACTGTGGTTGTTTTCCATTGCAAGAAAGAATTGTTGCCATATATCAAATTGATCAGATTAAATAATAACGTGTCAGGTTTTAAAAATAAGCAGAATAATCTTAAACAATCACACAGGTTTTAACCCATTCAAATTTGTTTTAAAACAAAGTTCGACTTTTGCAGGTAACGAATTACAAAATGAGTGCAGACAGACAATTATTTTTTTCACACATCGCACAAACGTCGCCTTCGCCAATAGGTCTTGAAATTGTAAAGGCAGAAGGAAATTATCAATACGATATCAACGGTAAAAAATATTTTGATCTTATCGCTGGTTTCAGCGTTGCAAACATTGGTCATTCACATCCCGCAGTTATTAATGCAATTAAAAAACAGGTGGAAGATTACATGCACGTAATTGTTTATGGAGAATTTATTCAAAGCCCGCAAACACAATACGCGCAATTGCTGACAAAACATTTACCTCCTTCACTTAATTGCATTTACTTCACCAACAGCGGTGCTGAAGCAACAGAAGGCGCATTAAAACTGGCAAAACGTTCAACCAACAGAACAAATATTATTGCGTTTCATAAAAGTTATCATGGCAGCACACAAGGTGCTTTAAGTTTAATGGGTGATGAATATTACAGGAATGCATTTCGCCCTTTGCTGCCCGGGGTTTATCATTTTAATTATAATAGTGATGACGTTTTAAATGCAATTAATGAAGAAACAGCCTGCGTAATTTTAGAAACAATTCAAGCTGAAAGTGGTGTAACGGCACCTGGTAAAAATTGGTTGCAGGCATTGCGTGAAAAATGCAATGAACAAGGTGCATTATTAATTTTTGATGAAATACAAGCTGGATTTGGAAGAACAGGTTCACTTTGGGCTTTTGAACAATTTGATGTTGTGCCCGATATTTTATTGTTAGGTAAAGCTTTGGGTGGCGGCATGCCATTAGGTGCTTTTATCGCTGATAAAAACTTAATGCAAAACATAAGTTTTAATCCTGTGCTCGGGCATATAACAACATTCGGTGGGCATCCGGTAAGCTGTGCGGCGGGCAAAGCAGCATTCGAAATTTTGTTGTCTGAAAATTATATAAAAGTTGTTGCTGATAAAGAAAGGATGTTTGTTGAAAGATTAAAACATCACTCTATAAAAAGAGTAAATCATTTTGGCCTTTGGATGTCTTTACAATTTGAATCAACAGAAACAGCACAAAAAATTATTCAAGCCTGCGTTAAAAACGGCTTGATTACAGATTGGTTTTTGTTTGCGCCTGATTGTTTACGTATCGCACCACCACTTACTGTTACTGAAGATGAGATAGATAAAGTTTGTACTGCAATTTTAAAAAGTATTGACGAAGTGATTAAATAGATTGTATGAAGAAAAAATTAGTAGTGCTTACCGGTGCCGGCATCAGTGCAGAAAGCGGATTAAAAACTTTTCGTGATAGCGATGGTTTGTGGAATGGTTATAACATTGAAGATGTAGCCACGCCACGCGCCTGGAAAAAGGATAAACAACTTGTTCTCGACTTTTATAATATGCGCCGTAAAGATGTACTGAGTGTACAACCAAATGCAGCGCATATTGGATTAGCAGAATTAGAAAAAGATTTTAATGTACATATCATCACACAAAATATAGATGATTTGCATGAGCGTGCGGGCAGCACAAAAGTTTTACACTTGCATGGCGAGATTTTTAAAATGCGCAGTGAACTAAATGAAAATCTTGTGTACGAAATAAGAAAAGATATTTTATTGGGCGATGTAGCTGATGACGGAGCACAATTGCGACCGCATATTGTTTGGTTTGAAGAACCTGTGCCGATGATTGAACAAGCTGCGCAAATTGCAGAACAGGCAGATATTTTTGTTGTGATTGGAACTTCACTCGTAGTTTATCCGGCTGCAGGGTTGGTGCATTATACCAAACCGGCAATTCCAAAATTTATTATTGATAAAAGTATTCCTTATTCCTCGCTATATAATCTTCGCGCTATCGAAAAGCCGGCAACAATTGGCATTAGTGAACTGACAGATGCATTAAAGCAAATCCGTTAAAACATTAAAATAAAAAAGAGCTCTTAATCAAGAACTCTTTTTTTAAAAACATACTTCAAAATTACCAACGGCTGTTGCTGTAAGATTTTTTGTTGTTAGATCTTTCTTCGCGAGGTTTTGCAACGCTTACGCTGATGCTTCTTCCGTCAACCATTGCGCCATCTAATTCTTTAATGGCTTTTTGTGCTGATGCATCATCGGGCATTTCAACAAAACCAAAACCGCGGCTGCGATTGGTGAATTTGTCTGTAATAATTTTTGCTGAGCTTACTTCGCCATAATCTTCAAAGTAGTCTCTTAAATCTTCGTCCTGAACGTTAAAGCTCAGGTTTGAAACATAAATGTTCATTAACTATATAATTTAATTAAAAAAAATGCTGAGAAAATAAACCGTGTAAAGAAGGATAATACTTTTAGCAGAAACTCTGTAGCAGAAAAATCAATTCATTTACTAAGACTATAAACTCAATTGCCGCGCAAAGATAAAGATTATAATTTAAGGTAACGAATCAATAAATTATTAATTCAATTGATTTAACATGACGCACGAAAAAAATTAATAAAGACGCTTTACTGTTTTGAAATCCCTTGAAATGTACGCCTTCATAATTCCGGTCGTATCAAACGACTTTGCTTTTACATGCAAGTGCACTTTGAATTCGCAAACATATTCTTCTCTCATTTTATCATTGTAATAAGTAACGTCTTCAACATGATACTGTACATTCGACGAATCGTTGTTTACGCCACTGTACAAATACGTCTGCATTGCATCTTTTAAATCGGTTTCAAGTTCTGCTGCAGGATCTTTTGCCTTACAGGAACAGATTAATAACCCAAGCAAAAAAATGAAAGAGCTAATTTTCATAAACAGTATTAATTAAAATTATCTGAAGTTATCTTCATTAAAGTCTTCATCATCGTTATAATTCATTTGCCCCAAATTCATCATACTGCCAATCAAATCTTTAAACTCAATTTTTCCTTCGATCACTTTTTTGCTAATGAGTGAATAAGCCGCTAATCCATGCAACACAAATTCCATTAGCAAAGCATTTTCTTTTTCATTCGCGTGCGGGAAATGTTTCTTCACAAAATTGTATAATCCATCTACTTTATATAAAGCATTTATTTTTTCTGAGTCCTTCATGTCAACAAATAAATCAAGATGCTTGCCCGCATCAAACCATCTTGTAATTGCTTTATATGGATTATCGCTTTCTTTTTCCGGCTGCGAAGCCTTTCCCGTATTTCTTCTTTTCTTTAATGTTTCCGGGTTGGGAAAATACGTTACAAATTGCGAACGAATTGCTTTATCAACAAGATTTACTGCAACCTGGTAAGGACCTTCCTGCTCGCCTTCATACACCAATTCAATTTTACCTGTAATGGATGGAACAATGCCAACCAGGTCACTTATCCAAACTTGCGTTTGCTTTTCATTGTTACGAATCAATCTTCTTTCGGCACTGCTATATGCGTTTTCAAAAGCGGAAATTGGAAGCCTTGCGCTTACACCACTTTTCTTATCAACATATTCATTATTGCGCGCTTCAAAAGCAACCTGTTCTATAAGGCGCTTTACTAAATCGCTTACATTAATTTTTGATTTTTGTTCCTCCAAAACATGCGCTTCCTGTTCTGTAATT
>JBEHXR010000238.1:0-6182 GCA_048498595.1 Bacteroidota bacterium | reverse complement strand
TGCACAACCTGAAGCGGTTGGCGCAGAACAAAAAGAATTTATTAAACAATGTTTTGCTGATGCATCAAAACCGCAACCAATTGGTGAGCCGTTGGATTGGTTAGATAACCCGTTCCCTTCAAAATGGAAATTGGATAACAAGATTGTTGACTTTAACTGGGATTAAAAATGCGTTTATTATTCATCGTCTTTATACTCTTTTCATTCATACATCTTCATGCACAAAATGATTTACCAGTTTATAATAACACCGGCGAAAAAAATTACAACGGAGATTGGCTGATAACGCCTGTTACCATTAAAGCAGGTGTTTATAAAAGCTACGATGCAAAAGATATTATATTATATAATGGGTTAGTAAAAAGAGTTTTTCGCGTTGAACCAAATGTTGCTTGTATTGATTATGAAAACATGAGTAATGGTCAGCAATTGTTACGTGCAATAAAACCAGAAGCTGAAATTATTATTGATGGAATTAATTATAACGTTGGCGGATTATACGGTCAAACAGAAAATGCATATTTATTGCCTGCATGGCTGAATAATTTTACTACGCACGATAGTGATTTTCAGTTTACATCTTTTACTGTAAATAATCTTCAACCTTATATTAACTGGAGACCCAAAGGATGGACATTAAATAAACAACAGCCAACGGGCAAAATCATTTCATTCAATTACGCTTCTTCAATCGCTGCTTTAAAAAATGTTTTTGTAAAAGTGCATTATGAAATATATGATGGTCTTCCATTAATTGTAAAATGGATTTCAATAGAAAATAAAACTGGCCATATCATAACAATTGCAAAACCGGTAAATGAAGAATTGGGATTGGTTGAAGAGGAAAGTGCTGTAGTTGGTTCGCCCGTACAAATGAAAAAACAACATGGCATTTATGTTGAAACAAATTATGCATTCAATAATGCGATGCGTTATGACATCAGCGACCAAACAACACACTGGCTTGCAGACAGTACATACACGTCGCAGGTAAATTATAATTATCAAACACCGTGTTTATTAAAAGTATTTCCTGAAAAGCTTACAGGGCTTGATTTACAGTCTGGTGAAATTTTTAAATCTGTGCGAACGAATGAACTATTAATGGATAGTTACGATCGTGAACGCAGAGGTTTAGCGATTAGAAAAATGTACAGAACTATTGCGCCATGGACAACTGAAAATCCCATCTTCATGCATCTAATTAGTAAAAATGATGCTGAAGTAAAAACGACAATTGATCAATGTGCGGCTACAGGTTATGAGGCAGTGATATTAAGTTTCGGCAGTCATTGCAATATGGAAGATACATCTGCAGAAAATATTACGAGATGGAAATCGCTTGCAGATTATGCGCACAGTAAAAATATTTTTATTGGTGGTTATTCATTATTTAGTTCACGAAGAATAAGCGATGAAGATGATGTGATAGATCCTCTAACCGGCAAACCTGATGTTGCAGCGTTTTTTGGTCATGCACCATGTTTGGGAAGCAAGTGGGGTTTGGCTTATCTTGATAAACTAAAATATTTTATTAGTCACACAGGCTTTGACATTTTTGAAAATGATGGCCCATATCCTGGCGATGTTTGTGCATCAACAAAACATCCGGGTCATAAAAATGTTGATGACAGCCAGTGGAAACAAATGGAATTGCAAAAAGGCTTATATCGCTGGTGCAATGAACATGGCGTGTATGTAAATGCTCCCGATTGGTATTTTTTAGATGGCACTAACAAAATTGCAATTGGTTATCGAGAAGTAAATTTTTCTTTGCCAAGAGAAGATCAAAAAATATTAAACAGGCAAAACATTTATGATGGTTTGTGGGAGAAAACGCCATCGATGAGTTGGGGTTTTGTTCCGCTTACTAAATACCAGGGAGGTGATTCAAGTGCAGTGCTGGAGCCGCTTTCAACACACTTAAAAGATTACAAGCAATTAATGATGCAATACTATGGCGCCGGTGTGCAGGCATGCTATCGCGGACCAAGATTATATGATACAGATACAACAAAAAAAGTTGTTCAGCATACAATTGAATGGTATAAAAAATATCGTAGCATTCTTAATTCAGATATCATTCATTTGCGCCGCGCAGATGGAAGAGATTGGGATGGCATTATGCATGTGAATCCTCAGTTAAAAACAAAAGCATTCGTAATGTTATTCAATCCGCTCAAAGAAAAAATTACACGAACTATACAATTGCCATTGTATTATACAGGACTTACAAACACCGCTTTAATAAGAGAGCAAGAGGGTGTTGCAAAAAATTTTAAATTGAGCCGCGATTATAAAGTTGAATTAAGTTTTTCCATAGAACCGGAAAGCTTCACATGGTTTGTGATTGAATAAAAATATTATTTAATAAAAAAATTCCCATTGAAACGAAGACATTTTCTGCAAACCACTGCAACTGCAACAACAGCATTGATGCTGGCATCATTGGAAAGCTTTGCAAAACCACAATCAATAAAAATGAAAACAGGATTTCAATTAAAAATTCTTGCTACCAACTGGGGCTTCAACGGAACGGTAGATGAGTACTGCGCGAAGGTGAAAAAAGACAATTATGATGGTATTGAAATTTGGTGGCCGACAGAAAAAAAAGACCAGGATGAATTGTTTGCTGCGTTGAAAAAATATGAGTTGGAAATTGGTTTTTTAACGGCTGGTTATGAAAGTAATTATGATGAACATTTTAAAACGTTCACGAACATGGTTGAGGCTGCTGCGAACAATACGGTGCAAAGACCTTTATATATAAATTGTCATTCAGGCCGCGATTATTTTTCTTATGAACAAGGCAAAACGTTTATAGATCATACAACGCAGTTAGCGAAAGCAACAGGCATAAAAATTTGTCATGAAACACATCGTTCGAGGTTATTGTATTCATCATCGGTTGCGCGGCATTATATTGAAACGATTCCTGAATTGCGTGTAACATTTGATGTTTCGCATTGGTGCAATGTGAGTGAAACGTTGTTGGAAGATCAACCGGAAACGCTTGCACTAACATTGGAAAGAGTTGATCATATTCATGCACGCATTGGTCACCAGGAAGGTCCGCAGGTGAATGATCCACGTGCACCCGAATGGAAACCTGCAGTTGATGCGCATTTTGCATGGTGGGATAAAGTAATTGAAATGAAAAAACAAAAAGGAGAAGTGCAAACGATACTTACAGAGTTTGGTCCGCCGAATTACATGCCGACAGTTCCTTATACGCAAGAACCATTGGCGGATCAATGGGCAATTAATGTTTACATGAAAGATGTGTTGAGGAAGAGGTATGCGTAGCTGGAGGTTTGAGCTTTGGGTAAAGCTTCGAGCCATGAGCTACGAGCGGCGAGCAGGAAGTCAACTATCACTGAAACTTTAAACCAAAATATATGAGAAATTTTAAAGAGCTTAAAATATGGCAAAAGGGTTTTGAAATTGCTGTTGATACTTATAAAGTTGTTGATAGTTTTCCAAAATCTGAAAAATATTCTTTAGTACAACAAGCAACAAGGGCAGCAACTTCAATACCATCAAACATTGCTGAAGGCAGCAGCAGAAAAAGTGAGAGAGATTATTATCGTTTTATTGAAATTTCTTTAGGCTCATCTTTTGAATTAGAAACACAATTATTTATTGCAAAGGCGGTAAAGTTTGGAGATGAAAACTTAATCAATATCGCATTAAATAAAATAGATGAAGAACAAAAAATGCTGATTGCATTTGCTAATAAACTATCAACTTAATTAACTTGCTCGCGGCTCAAAGCTCATAGCTCACAGCTTTATTCTATGTCTGAATTCATTGGTCATTTTCATGTTGCGCTTATTCATTTACCAATTGGTATTTTACTTATTGCGTTGTTGTTGTTATGGCTGAGAAAGAATCCGAAGTATAATATTTCGCACCAGGTTATAAAGATCATTTTATTGATTGGCGTTTTCTCCGCGCTGCTGTCCTGCATTACAGGATATGTTTTATCAACAACAGATAAATATGAAAAGCCGTTGGTCGATTGGCACATGTGGATGGGCATCGGTGTTGCAATTGTATCTATGTTTTTATACATGAAAGTTGCAAGGAGTGAGTTTGATATTATTTATAAAATGCTTGCCGTTGGTTTACTTGTATTGATTGTTATTACCGGGCATTTAGGCGGTTCACTTACACATGGCAGCGATTATATTTCTTTCAATTTTAGTGCTGATGAAAATGATACTGCGAAAATAAAACCGCTTGCAAATGTGCAGGAAGCAAAAGTGTATGACAGCGTGATTCAACCGATATTACAAACACGCTGTTATTCTTGCCACAGTTCAAAGCGGCAAAAAGGTGGATTGCGTTTAGATAAATTTGATTTGATAATGAAAGGTGGTAAAGATGGAAAAATAATTACGCCTGGCGAACCTGATAACAGTGATCTGATAAAAAGATTATTGCTGCCTGATGAAGAAGATAAGCATATGCCGCCAAGAGAAAAGCCACAACTCACGGATAAACAAATTGCATTGTTACATTGGTGGATTGAGAATGGTGATGATACATTAAGGAAAGTAAAGCAGATGCCGCAACCTGATCCTATAAAGGGTTATTTATTGTCGTTGCAGGTTGGACATGAAGAACATAAATTACCTGCAAATGTTCCTGCTGCACCAGTTGAAGCCGCAGATGCAAAAGCTGTTCAGCAATTAAAAGATAAAGGCATAATTATTTTACCTGTTGCACAAAACAGTAATTATCTCAGCGCAAATTTTGTTACGGCAACAAACGCTGATGATAAAGACATAGCGTTATTACTTCCTTTAAAAAAACAATTGGTTTGGCTGAAATGTGGCAATACAAAAATTACTGACAGTGCTTTATCATTTATTGCGCAATGCACGAATCTTACTTTTTTGCAATTGGATAATACAATGATTACAGATAAAGGATTAGAAAAACTTTCATCATTACAACAATTGCAATCAATCAATCTTGTTGGAACAAATATTACTGCTGAAGGATTGAAAGCGTTGAAGAATTTAAAACAACTGCAATCAATCTATATTTATAAAACAAAAATTACAGATAGCGATTTTGCGCAGTTGCAAAAAGATTTTCCAAAAGTTGTGATTGATTCAGGTGGTTATAATGTGCCTTTATTTCCTGATGATACGGTAGTATTGAAAGCACCGGCGTATAAATAATATTTAAAAGCCGCTGCCTATTCAATTTATTGCGCGCCTAAATTTTTACTTTTGCCGCGCAAAGCAATTCTGCTTATCGTGAAAAGAACAATTAAGTATTACCGAATTATCTGGCTTAAATATGATTTACCTGCCGGGCTTTCCGTTTTTTTTGTGGCGCTTCCGCTTTGTTTAGGTATTGCATTAGCATCAGGTGCGCCATTATATACAGGCATTTTATCAGGCATTATTGGCGGGCTTGTTGTTTCACTTATCAGCGGCTCGCAATTAGCTGTTTCAGGTCCTGCTGCCGGCTTAACAACATTGGTTGCGGCATCTATTGTTTCATTTGGTGATTTTAAAATTTTTCTTCTTACTGTTGTTGTTGCCGGCATCTTTCAATTGTTGCTTGGCATTTTAAAGCTTGGCGTAATTGCAAACTATTTTCCATCGGCTGTTATTAAAGGCATGCTGGCAGCCATTGGTATCATTCTTATTTCAAAACAAATTCCTTTGGCATTAGGTTACGACCGCCCGGATTTTTGGACAACCGGTTTTCTTAAACTTTTTAAACCAAGTACTTTCAGAAGCAATTTTATCAACTTTAATCAGCATATTACAAGAGGTGCAATTTTAATTACTATTATTTCGCTTGCAGTGCTGATTCTTTTACAACTTCCGTCTGCAAAAAAATTTAAAATTATTCCTGCACCATTATTAACCGTTATTGCCGGCGTTATTACCAACATAATTTTCATTCATGTTGCTTCCGCTTATTCATTAAAAAGAACGCAGTTGGTAAATATTCCAAACAATCTTTTATCAAACATTTCTCTTCCCGATTTTTCAAAATTTTTTTCCAGCACAGAAATATGGAAAGACGGAATAACCATTGGCTTACTTGCAACACTTGAAAGTTTGTTATGTATTGAAGCGATTGATAAATTAGACAGGCGTAACCGCATTACACCCGTAAACCGTGAACTGGTTGCTCAGGGCATTGGTAACATA
>JBEHXR010000237.1:0-6197 GCA_048498595.1 Bacteroidota bacterium | reverse complement strand
TTATAACTTTTACTGTAAAAGAAATATTCAACGATGTTTCAAGTGCATTGCCTGCTATTTCTCCATTGCCTTGCAAGGCATGACCATCGCCAACAAATAAATAAGCGCCATCATGAAAAACGGGAAGATAAATCGTTGCATCTTTTGTAATAAATGAGCAATCGAGATTGCCGCCAAAACTTCCCTGGAAAAAACTCAGTATTTCATTTTTTTTATTTAGTGGTGCAACACCAATGCAGCCTAAGAATGGTTTCAGCGGAACATTGAATGCATGCAAATGTTCATACAAGCTATCGTCAAGAATAGAGGCTAAACCGGTTAATGTATCAAGCTTCCATTTAATAAGTTTTGCTTTTTTAAAATGTTGTGCTATTGATTTCTCAACACTCCTGGAAGAAAAACTTTCTGTAGTAATTGCTGTTGAACGATTCAAAGAAAGTTGTGTTATCGTTATGGCAAGTACATCGCCAGCTGTTGCATCTTCAACATAAAAAGGCCCGGTTAACGGATTACCCCCTTTCTGTCTTTTAATGCCATTCTTATCATAACCTGCCGCATCAATTGTTTCGGTACTGACTGAATCTCCAGGTTTAATTTTAAGCGCTGGCTGTACATTTAAAGAAAATGAATTAGAAAAAGAAGTTGGTGTAAAATAAATTTGTTGTGCATGCAAAGAATATCCCGCAGTACAAATCAAAAACAAAAAATAATACTTCATAAGCTAACGATTATTGTTTCGGTATTTAATCAATCCATCTTCCATTATCTTATACACTTTTTGTTTAAGCCGCTGCACATCTTCTTTTGTTGTGTAACCATCCATTTTTATCTCATCTAAAAAAATACACCGGCTAATACCGGGCGTTAAAGAGAAAATACTTTTCCAGTGCAATCGTTTTATATTATCAACAAATAATATTGGCTTGATGGCAGTCTGCGTATCAATCGCTGTTCTGAAGGCGCCATCATAAAAACCTTTTAAGGGCTTATTGCTTTCATTAAATGTGCCTTCAGGAAAAATAAAAATAGAAATACCTTTTGCAATGGCTGCTTTTAATGCACGTAAACTTTTTGCACGATTCTCCGCATTACTTCTGTCAACCAATATGGCAGCAGCACGATAAATTAAACCAAACACGGGATACTTTACCATTTCATATTTACCCAAAACCCGCACCGGCTGGTGCATGCAACGCACGGCTGAAGGTATATCAATGTACGAGGAATGATTGGCAACAAAAATGTATTGCTGTTTTTTATTAACGGGCGCTTCATAAATTTCTTTGTGCCGGATGCCAACAAAAAAATACCAGCATATACCCCACAGCCTGCAAATAACGTACACCATGTTGCCGCCTTTAATTTTTCCAAACAACAGTGTAATTAAAACCAGCACAAAAACGATCAGCATTAAAACAACAAACATCACTAATGCATAAACACAATAAATAATTTGGATGATCTTTAAAAGCAGCTTCAATTTTTAGTTTTAAAATTATTTAACCGATTGATAAATGCGTTCAATTATCTCAACCACTTTCATTCCCTCCTTTGCACTTGTTGCAATTGGTGCTTTATGATTTAAAACATCAATTACGTTCTTTATAATATAAGAGTGATTTGCAGCACTGCCTGAATAGCTGCCATAATTATTTGCTTCATTTGAACCAGGTAAATGAGGCGTTGTATAATTTTTTATGTGGCAATATTCAAGTTTATCCATGTACTGTCCGCCGATTTTTATACTGCCGTTTTCTGCAATAATTGTAATGCTGCTTTCCATGTTTTTATCATACACAGCAGTAGAAAAATTCAGGCAGCCGATTGAATTATCTCCAAAATCAAATGTTACCATTCCGCTGTCTTCAAATTCGGTAAGCTGCTGATGATTGAATGAACGCAGCTTTGTTTGAATATTTTTTATATCACCAAACAACCAATAAAAAATATCTATAAAGTGAGAGAACTGCGTGAATAAAGTTCCGCCATCCAAATCTTTTTTACCACGCCAGTTATCTTTTGTATAGTAGCGGTCATCGCGGTTCCAGAAACAATTTAACTGAACAGAAAATATTTTTCCCAAAACATTTTTTTCGATGATTTCTCTTAACCAGATAATTGGCGGCGAATAGCGGTTTTGCATTACAACAAAAACATGCTTTTGTTTTTGCTGCGACAATTCAATTATTTTTTTTGCATCAGCAGCATGTAAAGTAACCGGCTTTTCAATTACAACATGTTTATGCGCATTCAGGCATTCAATGGCCTGCACGGCATGTAACCCGTTTGGCGTGGCAATATTGATAACATCAACATCAACATCCGCAACAAAAAAATCTTTTAATGAAGAAAAAAAAGGAACGTGAAATGTATCAAGCTTTAGTTCTTTTGAATTTTTTATATCGATCAAAGCAACTAATTCCGCGGCAGTATTTTTTGAAATTACTTCAGCGTGTTTCTTGCCGATGTGCCCGCAGCCAATAACAGCAAACTTAATTTTCTTCATTTACCTTAATTCAGCACGTTATTATCTGTAAAAAACTGATGAAAGAAAAGCATTTGATATTTAATAGAATTATCCCAGTAATTCCAGTTGTGTTCACCCGGTCGCTCCGTATAATCGTGATCGATCTTTTTATCCAATAATTTTTGATGAAGATTGCGGTTCACCTGTATAAAAAAATCATTCACCCCACAATCAAAAATTATTTTCAGTTCGCCGTTTTGTAATGAATCAACCAAATTCACCACCACATTTTTATCCCAGTTTTCTTTATTCGAATTATAGTCACCCAAATATTTTTTTATGCCCCACTTATCTGGAAATGGTCTGAAATCAACGCCGCCACTCATGCTGCCTGCAGCGCCAAAAATATCTTTATGTTTTAGAGCAAGATAAAGCGCACCATGACCACCCATGCTTAAACCCGTAATGGCTCTCGCATTGCGCGAAGCGATGGTTCTGTAATGCGCATCAATGTATGCAGGAATTTCTAACGCCACATTTGTTTCATATTGCATCGTTGTATCAACAGGGCTGTTAAGATACCAGCTATCATAATCACCATCGGGACAAACAACAATAAAGCCGTTCTTATCAACTTCATTTAATAAACCAGGATCATTCAAAACCCAATCGCTGTAATTACCACTCCATCCATGCAATAAATATAAAACAGGAAGATGTGTGGTATCAGTTTGATACCGGTCTGGCGTTATTACAACACACTTCACATTCTTATGCATACGCTGGCTGTAAATAACCGCCGTATCAACCGTTGCTGCTTTTGAAAAAAGTGCAACGGCAATCAATACACAAACGCAGAGAGTTTTTTGAATTTTATATTTCATATTTTTTCTACAACATTATTTTTTAATTGATATTTTTCGCCGCTTTCATTGCAGGTGGCCATTCCATTTTCATCAAACTTAAGTTTACTTCCATATTCACTCATCCACCCAATTTGTTTCGCGGGATTGCCAACCACCAATGCATAGGCAGGAATATTTTTTGTAACAACAGCGCCTGCACCAACAAACGCAAACGGGTAAATAGTGATACCGCAAAGAATAGTTGCGTTTGCACCAATGGTTACACCTTTTTTAATGCGTGTTTTTTTAAATTCCTCTTTTCTTGAAACGGCGCTGCGCGGATTGATCACATTCGTAAAAACGCAGGAGGGACCCAAAAAAACATCGTCTTCGCAAATTACGCCGCTGTAAAGTGAAACATTGTTTTGCACTTTTACATTATTGCCCAGCACAACATCATTACCAATAAAAACATTCTGACCAATGTTGCAGTTACTTCCCATCCTGCAATCTTTCATGAGGTGAGAAAAGTGCCAGATGTTCGTTCCCTCTCCTATTAAAGCGCCTTCATCAATTACAGCGGTTTCGTGTGCAAAAAAGTTTTTAGCCATGATCGCGTTATCACTGCAATACTAAAATTATTTTTTTTGATTAGCGTGTAATAGCGGTTAAAGGTTTCCCGTCTTTCCAGGTTTGAAGCGCCTAACTGTTTAAGACCGGAAGCGTCGAGCCTCCCTGTACTTTCCTTGTACGCTTCTCCTGCTCTCCTTGTAGTCTCCCCGTACCCGGTGTTTTTGGTGGCTGATTATTTGTTCAGGCCTGTTGCCATTTTATAAGCCATCGCAGCTTCAGACAGCGGCGTTAATGTTGCTGACAACAGGTCGTAGGTTCCTTTTTCATACAGTTCTTCAGCCACTTTCTTAATCAAGGTTAACGTAGCTTTCATCAGGCTTGAACCGAGACTTAAACGGGCAACACCTAAATCCTGCAGTTCAGGTATGGATGGAGGCAGTTCGCCACTGCCGATGGAAGGATTTGCGAGAATATTTATGGGCGCATCAATTTCTTTAACCAATGTGGCAATTGCTTCTTTTTCCCACACCGGCTGCACAAATATGCAATCGGCGCCGGCTTCGCGGTATTTATTGCCGCGCCTGATGGATTCAGCTAATTTTTTTTCCCGTGAATCCTGCGAAACATAAAATGCATCTGTTCTTGCATTGATCACCAAATGAAAACCCAGTGAAGCGGATAATGCACGAATGGCTGATATTCTTTCACAAAATTCGATCTCATCAATTAAAACCGGGTTCAGATCAATGCTGTCTTCAATATTTATCCCAACTATCCCGGTTGCAATGATCTTTTTAACGGACTGTATTATTTCATCTAAGTTATTTCCATACCCTGCCTCTATATCTACGGTTACCGGAACATGCACCGCGTTTACGATGTTTGTAATAGCTTCAATCATTTCGGGTAATTGTATTACCTGGCAATCGGGGTATCCCAACGATGCCGCAATGCCCATGCTGGTGGTGGCAATAGCCTTATAACCGCAGGCTTCTATTAATTTAGAACTGCCCGGGTCCCATGAGTTCAACAATACCAGCATTTCTTTATCATAATGAAATTTCAAAAACTTTTCCGCCTTTTCTTTTTGAATACCCGGGATCATACGATCGTACTTTATTAATGTTTAATAACCGCTAATGCTGAAACACTACTACTGTTCTGTGACAGCAGGTTTAACTTCACGGATCTGCGCTAAAGCTAAAGCAATTTTGAAAATACTGACTATGGGTTGCGGCTTAATAATATTTTCAATGGCTGCAAATCTTCCACCTCATCTGCAATAATTTTTGATATGGCAACAAACGGTATGAACAAGATCATACCAGACACACCCCAGATAATACCGCCCGCAATTATAGAAACCAGCGAAGCCCATGTGTTTACATTTAACTGAGCACCCACCACATTTGGAAAAATAACGTTCGCTTCAAGATACTGTACAACCGCAAATACAGCAACGATTGCAAGGGGTATCCACAACGAACCGGTGCTGATCCATGCGAGAGAAATGGGCAGCAGCGCACTAACCATAATACCGATATATGGAATGATGGTCATAATTGCGGTAAGCATTCCAAACAGGATCGCGTGTTTCACGCCAAACGCCAAAAGACCGACGCTGTTCAGTATTCCTACAATAATGTAAACCAGTACCATTCCTTTAATATACCTGTAATACGTATTCACCGTTTTACCGAGTATTGTATTCAGCCCGGCCTTATATTTTTCGCCAACGACTGACTGGAGAAAACGGATAAATGTGCCCCTGCTGTATAAAAACAATGCTGTATACACAGGAACCATAAATGCTATAAAAAGTGTATTAACGGTGGCGGTTAGTGTGTTTTGCAAAAAGGTGGCAGAGCTGTTTGATGCATTGGAAAGCGTGTTTTCCGCCCACAGCGCTTGTGTGGCAACGGATATATTTAATTTTTCCAGCAGCCATTGCTGCAATTGCCGGATACCGGATGATATTTGAGGTTGCAATTGCGGCAGGTCTTTTAAAAATGCATTTATTTCAAGAAACAATAACAACAGTAATACCGCTATTAATATTGTTACGATAAGCAGGCACAGTGTTACTGCAATACTCCTGGAGACACCTTTGCGTTCAAGAAACTTGCAAACAGGATATAAAACGATGGCGATAAATAATCCGTAAAACAGCGGGATGAATAATATTTTTCCTAAGTAAAGAATTAAACCTGCAAAAAAAATTGTTTGTAAATACCGGAGCAATACAGATGCACCCGTGCCCTTATTCAAAAATATATTTTGCGAAATCATATGCCTGTAAAGATTAAAAAGCA
>JBEHXR010000236.1:0-6219 GCA_048498595.1 Bacteroidota bacterium | reverse complement strand
GGTGTTATCGCAAAAAAATTATTGAAAGATATTTCTGTTAAATCAACCATTTTAGAAATTGGTGGCGAAACCGATTTAGAAAAAGGTTTGCAAAAAGCAATTGATGCAAAGGATTCGATTGGTGGCATTGTTGAATGTCGTGTAAATAATTTACCGCTTGGTTTAGGTGAACCATTTTTTGATAGCGCAGAAAGTTTATTAGCGCATGCCGCGATGGCAATTCCTGCAGTGCGTGGTGTTGAATTTGGAACAGGTTTCGCAGCCGCAAAAATGTTTGGCAGTGAACACAATGATGCTATTGAAGATGCAACAGGCAAAACAAGAACCAATCATGCAGGCGGAATTGTTGGCGGTATTACAAACGGCAACGAATTGGTTTTTCGCATCGCTATTAAACCAACGTCATCTACACCAAAAGAACAACAAACATTAAATTGGGAAACAAATACGGTTGAATCTTTTTCTGTAAAAGGCAGACATGATTTATGCATTGCACTGCGAGTACCTGTTGTGCTGGAAGCCATAACTGCAATGGTGTTGGTTGACCTGATGATGCTTGAACAAAGAATTCCACGAATTATAGCTGAATAAATATTCACTGATGGGCGGCTGTGGAAACTATTACAACAAACTTGCGTCTGCCTGGTAAGAACCGGTTACTGTTACTGCCACATAATTTTGTAAAGCCGCATTTTGTTTTTTTACCACTTCAATTAAATCTGTAATTGCCTGTTGCTGGCTGGTGTTATCTTTTACAAGACAATTGTGCGGCAGCTGTGTTTTTGTAGTATGTGCTTTATCAGAATATCCTTTTGCAAGCATAGCATCTTTAATCTTTGCATAATTTTCATCATAATATTTCCTGGTAACTATTTCGTGTGTTGCGACGGGATAAGCCCTGTTAATTGTTTCAGGAGCATATTCGTTAATCTCCTGTGTTTGCAGATTTTCAGGAATATCTTTAAGATCGAAAATGATTAATACAAAAGTCATGGCAAAAAATTTGAATGTTAGTTTTGAACATGCAATAGTTGCACCAATTTTATTTTTAAGTTTTGTATTGAAATAAATGAGAAGTAAAAAAGAGAAAATAATCGAGTTGATTTCATTGAAAGTGCTGCTGGTTGGCGTGCTTTTTCTTATTTCCATTTTTGTATTCGCGTTTTTAGCGAAAGGTGTTGTGGAAGGAAAAGAACGAAACATTGATGATAGTGTTTTTTCTTTTTTTAACCAGTTTGCTACACCACATGTAATTCGCACGATGGAGATCATTAGCTTTTTTGGATCGGTGCAATTTTTATTTCCTGCTTATGTGGTTTTAATTGGATATTTTATTGTGAGAAAAAAATACAGAAATGCTGTTGATATTGCAATCATTGGTATTACAAGTAATGCACTGATGTTTGCATTGAAAGCAATCTTTCATCGTCAGCGCCCTGATCTTCCTATTATTAAAGGCATTTATACTTACAGTTTTCCAAGCGGGCATGCGCTTTCATCATTTATTCTTTTCAGCATATTGATTTTTATTATCAGGAATGGTCAGTTAAAAAAAATGTATAAATGGATAGTAACTATTTTACTCTTATCGTTTTCTGTAATTATTGGAATCAGCAGAATTATTTTACGGGCGCATTTTCCAACCGATGTAATGGCGTCTTTTTGTTTAGGTATTGTTTGGGTGATAGTTACTTTGTGGCTGCTGAGAAAAATTAACCGGCAATACATCATAAAAAATAATCTTTCTCCATCAAATATGAATAGCTGATCTAACTGCATGAACGCCGGCGAAGATTTATATAAAACACTCCGAATAAAAAAAATCAAAGAAGAAATAAAAGACTTTAAAATTTTTTATTTTGATGAAGGTGATAGAATAAAATATAAGCCAGGTCAATATCTCACTTTTGTTTATCGCTCACACAACGAAGAAATAAGAAGATCATACTCTATTACATCTTCGCCAGCTTTAAATGAACCACTTTCAATTGGTGTTAAGCGAATTGAGAATGGAATTTTTTCAAGACGGTTAATTGATAATGCAATTATAAATGATGAGCTGTTAACTATCGGCGCAGGCGGACTTTTTGTTTTGCCTGGCGATATTGAAAATTATAAACAGATTTTTCTGTTTGCTGCCGGCAGCGGAATTACGCCGATTTTTTCTTTAATAAAAACTTTGTTGTATGCGCATGAGCAGATTAATGTTGTTTTGATATACAGTAATGCTTCACCAGAAAAAACTATTTTTCTAAATGAGTTAAAAAAATTTGAAAAAAAGTTTAGTAATAGATTTCATGTTAAATTTCTTTTTAGCAATATTGTTGATTTATCAAAGGCGCGTTTACATAGAAGATTGATTGACGATTTTTTGAATGTCTTTTCCATTGCGAATTTTTCACAAACACTTTTTTATATCTGTGGGCCTGAATCGTACATGCGTTTATGCACTTATACTTTACAGGAAAATGATGTTCCGAAAAATAATATCAAACGCGAAGATTTTGTTATCAATTCTCTTCGCAAACGCGATGCATTGCCACCCGATAAAACTTCACACAAAGCTCATATCAATTTAAATGGAAAAGCATTAAGCATTAATGTTGATTACCCTAATTCAATTTTACAGGCAGCAAAAAAAATGAATATTGTTTTGCCTTATAGTTGCGAAGCCGGGCGCTGCGGAAGTTGTGTTGCAAAATGTATCAAAGGAAAAGTGTGGCATTCGTATAATGAAGTGCTCACAGAAAAAGAATTGAAACAAGGGTTAGTGCTTACATGTGTTGGTCATCCTGTTGATGGTGATGTTGAGCTGGAAATTAAGACAACGTGAGATTATTACAACGATTGAATTATTTGCAGCACTTCTTTTGTAAGCACGCTTAATTTTTTATAATCTTTATTTTCTAAAATTGATTTGCTTACAAGTTTACTTCCCATTCCAACAGCACAAACACCGGCATTAAACCATGCGGTTAAATTTTCTTTACTCACATCAACACCGCCGGTTGGCATAAATGAAAGACCAGGAAACAATTCTTTGATTGAAGAAATATAATTCGCGCCTAAGATATTTCCCGGGAAAATTTTTACAATGGTTGCACCATTACTTTCTGCAGTAAAAATTTCTGTCGGCGTTAAGCAACCCGGAATCCATAGCAGTTGTGCTTTATGCACAACATTCGCCACTTCAACATTTACCACAGGGCAAACAATAAAATCTGCACCGGCAGTTACGAAAAGTTGTGCATCAACAAATGTTTTAATTGTGCCTGCACCTAACTTTAGTTCAGGCATTTCATCGTCCGCTACTTTTCGCAATTCAATAAAATTGTCCAGCGCATGTTCACCGCGGTTTGTGTATTCAATCAATCTTATTCCCGCTTCATATAAAGTTTTTAAAACAGCAAGGCTTGTCTCAATGCTGTCATTGTAAAACAAAGGCATAATTTTTTCCTTGCATATCTGTTGCTGTATTAAATCTTTTTTAGTCATGATTTTGAATGAACGATTTTATTTCTTCTGCTGTTTTATTAATACAATCACCTTTTATAAATAATTTTTGAAATGCTGCCGCCGCTGCAAAATTAACCACCTGTTGAAAGGGCAAATGGTTGTATAAACCATAAATCAATCCAGCCATAAAAGAATCCCCGCTGCCTACTTTGTCTACTACTGTATTTGTTTTATAAGTTGATGAAACATAAAAATTTTTATTACTAAAAACAGTTGCGTAATATTCTATACCACTCTTATCAAAACGAAAAGTGTTTGCAACAACTTTACATTTTGAAAATTGTTCTGCAATTTTCTCAGACGTTTTTCTTGCCTGGTTTACATAATTTTCTTTTGTGTTTATCTCGTGAATATTTTTTTGAACAGGAATATTCAGCATCGTTTCTGCAGACCAGATATTTCCCATTATCATATCGCAATATTGCACGAGATTCGGCATTATATCTTTTGCTTGTTTACCATATTGCCAAAGCTTGGGACGATGATTTAAATCAACCGAAACAAAAATATTTTTTTTAACGCAGGTCTTTAATGCTTCTTCGCACACCATTGCTGCGCCTTCACTTAAAGCAGGAGAAATGGCACTGAAATGAAACCATCTTATGCCATTTAAAACTTTATCCCAGTCAATCATGCCCGGCTTAACATCGGCAAAAGAAGAATGCGCTCTATCGTAAATTACTTCTGCATGCTGTATTTCTTTTCCTTTCAATAAATAGTAGGTTCCAATTTTATTACCGTTGAATGAGATAGTTGATGTATCAATTTTTTGCAACTCAATTTTTTTTATAAGCTGATCAGATAAAAAGTTTTTCGGCAAAACTGTGCAGTAGCTAACCGGAACATGCCATTGCGCCAACGCTGATGCTACGTTCATTTCAGCGCCGCCCAAATAAACATCCATTATATTTTTTTCAAGCCAATTATTTTCTGCATCCGGCGCAAATCTTAATAATAATTCTCCGAAACATAAAACCATTGTAAATACTTTTGCTATTTAAAATTTTCAAATTAAGCAATAATTATGCAGGAACTGTTTAGCCTCGCAAATAAAAAAATAGTTATTACCGGCGCCACCGGCATTTTAGGTGAAGCATTTGTAGAAGGCGTTGCGGATATGAATGCCAGTGTTATTTTAATTGGCAGAAATGAAACGGTGGGAGATGAAAGAGTGAAGAAACTTCAGCAAAAAAATAAAGAAGCCTTTTTTATTAAAGCAGATGTATTAAACAAAGATGATTTGCAAAAAGCAAGGGATGTTATCATGCAAAAATTTGGTCGCATTGATGGTTTGGTGAATGCCGCGGGTGGTGTTGTTGCCGAAAGCGTGATTAAACCGGGCGACGATATTTTTGATATTAACATGGAAGCAATGCGGCAGGCATTCGATTTAAATTTATTTGGAACGATGTTACCTGTTTCCATTTTTGGTGAGGCATTAAAAGCAAGCGGCAATGCAAGTATAGTAAACATTTCATCAATGACGGCGCAAACAACACTTACAAGAGTGTTGGGTTATTCAATGGCAAAAGCGGCAATCGATAATTATACAAGATGGATGAGCGTGGAAGCAGCGAATCGTTATGGAGAAACGATTCGTGTAAATGCAATTGCGCCGGGATTTTTTCTTACGCATCAAAACAAAAATCTATTAACCAACGAAGATGGAAGTTATACAGAACGTGGTGAAAATATAATTAGAAATACACCTTATAAAAGATTTGGCAAGCCCGAAGAATTGAACGGCGCATTAATTTGGTTATTGAGCGATGCATCAAAATTTGTTACCGGTGAAGTGATTTGTATTGATGGTGGCTTTCATATTTTTTCGGGCGTGTGATTAATTAACAGCTTAGCATATTTTCAAATCAGCAAATTCATTACATGCAACTTAAGCAAACATGGAGATGGTTCGGACCTGGTGATCCGGTTACGTTGAAAGATATTTTACAAACAGGCGCAACGGGAATTGTTACTGCATTACATCATATTCCGCATGGCAAAGTTTGGTCAGTTGAAGAAATTCAAAAAAGAAAAAATGAAATTGAAGCAGCGGGTTTAATATGGGATGTTGTTGAAAGTGTTACAATACACGAATCCATCAAAACACAAACAGGCGATTATAAAAAATATATCGAACAGTACAAACAAACATTGCGGAATCTTGGGGCATGCAACATAAAAATTGTTACTTATAATTTTATGCCGGTTGCCGATTGGACGCGCACCAATTTGAATTTTATAATGCCGGATGGTTCTTTCGCCTTATATTTTAACTGGTACGATTTGGCGCTTTTTGATATATACATTTTAAAAAGGAAAAACGCAGCAGAAAGTTACACTGATGGAGTTTTAGCAGAAGCAGAAAAGCGGTTCAACTTATATTCACCTCAGCAACTGAAACAGCTTTCGGCAACAATACGATTTGGAATTCCAGGTGAAAAAAAATTAAGTGTCAGCGAAATGCTGAAAAGCATTAAGAGTTATAAAAAAATAGATCATGCAACTTTAAGATCGCATCTAAAATATTTTCTTGAGGAAATGATTCCTGTTTGTGAAGAACATAATATTAAACTTGCAATTCATCCCGATGATCCGCCATTTGATATTTTTGGTTTGCCAAGAATTGTTTCAACAGCAGAAGACGTTGATTATATTTTATCGGCAGTAAATAGTAACGCAAATGGTTTTTGTTTTTGTACA
>JBEHXR010000235.1:0-6220 GCA_048498595.1 Bacteroidota bacterium | reverse complement strand
TCTGTAATGCCATTCACCAAAGAATGTTTCAGTCTTTCTTCAACAGAAGTATTGCGCCATGCATCATCTTTTTTTTCTGTTTTATCTTTTTTCTTAACTGTTTCTGCAAATGCAATTAACTTTTCAGTCGCTTCATTGTTCTCATTATTTCTGTTGAGAATTACATCTTCACATAATTTTTTTAATTCAGGTTCAATCTCATCATAAACAATAAGCTGACCGGCATTTACAATGCCCATATCCATCCCTGCTTTTATTGCATAAAACAGAAATACGCTATGCATCGCTTCGCGCACATGTTCGTTACCGCGAAAAGAAAAAGAAAGGTTACTTACACCGCCACTAATTTTAGTAAGCGGCATTTTTTGTTTGATACGTTTTGTTGCTTCTATAAAATCTACCGCATAATTATTATGCTCTTCCAAGCCAGTTGCAATAGCAAAAATGTTTGGGTCGAAAATTATATCCTGCGGTTTGAAGCCAACTTGTTTTGTAAGGATATTATATGCACGTTCGCTAAAGCTTACTCTTTTTTCAAGCGTATCTGCCTGACCGTTTTCATCGAATGCCATTACTACAACAGAAGCGCCAAACATATTGCATATCTCAGCCTGGCGAATAAATTTTTCTTCGCCTTCTTTTAATGAAATTGAATTCACAATGCACTTGCCCTGTACACATTTTAAACCGGCTTCAATAATTTCAAACTTTGATGAATCAATCATTATTGGAATGCGTGCAATATCCGGTTCGCTTTGAAGTAAGTTTAAAAACTTTGTCATCGCCGCAACACCATCGAGCAGCGCATCATCCATATTCACATCTAAAACCTGCGCGCCATTTTCTACTTGTTGACGAGCAACACTCAATGCTTCTTCATAATTATTTTCACGAATAAGCCTTGCAAATTTTTTCGAACCGGTAACATTTGTACGCTCACCAATGTTTATAAAATTTGATTCAGGGCGAACAGTTAAAGGTTCAAGCCCGCTGAGTTTTAAATATGGTTTTATGATAGTTTGGTTTTTCATTTTTGTGATTTTTCATAAACAACTTCGGGTTCCATCAACAGCTTTAAGTCGTTTTTATCTGGCAAATAAATTTTGTATTTACTTGTAAATATTTGATTGCTTCCTTTAGGCAAAGTGTATTTTACTATGCTTTCTTTTTTGTTTTTGCAAAGAACGATACCGATGGTTTTGTTTTCATTTGCTTCTTTCACTTCTTCATCAAAATAGTTTACATACATCTGCATTTGACCAATGTCCTGATGTTTTAATTCTCCTAATTTTAAATCAATCAAAATAAAACAGCGAAGAATTCGATGATAGAAAACTAAGTCAATAAAAAAATGTTCTTCATCAAATGTTATTCTGTATTGCCTTCCAACAAACAGAAAGCCTTTACCAAGCTCTTTTAGAAAATCTTCTAGCTTACTAATGATGGCAGATTCAAAATCATTTTCAGAATAAGATTCATGTTCTTTAAGAGAAAGAAATTCTAAGATGTAAGGGTCTTTAATTGCATCGCTTGCTGATTTTATTACATGACCCTTTGTACTTAACTCTTTTAGTTTTCTTTTATTTCTGCTATGCGCAAGCCGTTCATATAATGCGCTATCATATTGTCTTTTTAATTCCCGCACACTCCATTTTTCATTGATGGATTCTATCTCGTAAAACTTTCTTTCAGCCTCATTTTCTATACGCAGTAATAAAACATAATGAGACCAGCTTAATTTAAAATTGGAGGTTTTAGATTTCCGAGACAGTGTCTCGGATTTTTGAGAAGAATATTTTGCAACAGATTTCCGAGACGGTGTCTCGGAAATTTTATAAGCAACATAAAACCTGCGCATGTTTTCCAAATTATCAACGGA
Organism: Bacteroidota bacterium; assembly: GCA_048498595.1. Lineage (GTDB taxonomy): Bacteria > Bacteroidota > Bacteroidia > Chitinophagales > Chitinophagaceae > Parafilimonas. Next base: position 4,341 of record JBEHXR010000235.1, on the reverse strand, counting down.
GAATCCTTTACCAAATTCTTTTGTAAGTTTTGATGAAAGCGTTTTTAAAGTATTTGCAGCATAAGCAGCTCTTGATTTTCCCTGCTGTTCATATTCCACAATTAATTTTCCTATACCAAAATATGTTTCAACAATGCGTAAGTTTATTGTTTGAAGAAGCTGTTGCCTTGATGCTTCAACAAGCGATTTTATATTTTTAAAAAGTGTTTGGGATGTAATTCTCATTTTATAAAACAGCTTCTTCAACAGGTAATGAACGAGGCTGAAGTTTCTTTACATGTTCTGCTATTAATTTAATATGCTCCGGTGTTGTACCGCAACATCCGCCAACAATATTTACAAAACCCTCTTTCGCCCAGTCTTCAATAAAGTGAGCTGTTTCGTCGGGCTGCTCATCGTATTCACCCATTGCATTGGGCAAACCCGCGTTTGGATATGCAGAAACATAGCATGAAGCAAGCTGTGACAACTCCTCAATATGCGGGCGCATTTCTTTTGCACCGAGTGCACAATTCAAACCAACACTTAAAGGTCTTGCATGCATTACAGAAGTGTAAAATGCTTCTAGTGTTTGCCCACTCAATGTTCTTCCGCTGGCATCTGTTATTGTTCCGCTAATCATAATTGGCAACGATTCCTTTTTTATATCTCGGAAATATTTTTTTATAGCGAAGATGGCAGCCTTGGCATTTAATGTGTCAAAGATTGTTTCAATCAACAAAACATCAACACCACCTTCAACTAAACCTTTCACTTGTTCATAATAAGCATCAACGGCTTCATCAAATGTTAGTGCACGATAACCAGGATTATTTACATCGGGAGAAAGCGATAAAGTTTTATTCATTGGACCAATAGCACCTGCAACAAATGCGGTTGTTCTGTCATTGCCTTTATAATCTGCAAAAAATTCTTCCACAGCTTTGCGCGCAATTCGTGCTGCTTCAAGATTAATTTCATATGCCAATGATTGCATGTTATAATCTGCCAATGAAATTTTTTGTGCATTGAATGTATTTGTTTCTATAATATCAGCGGCGGCTTCTAAATATTGCTTATGAATTTCTTTGATGATATTTGGCTGCGTTAAACACAACAAATCGTTATTGCCTTTTATATCAGAAGCCCAGTCTTTAAATCGTTCGCCGCGATAATCTGCTTCTGTTAATCTATGGCGCTGTATCATGGTGCCCATAGCGCCATCAATAATTAGAATGCGCTGTTGTAAAAGCTCATTAATCTTCATACAAATTTTTAAATAAAGCAGGTTATTTATTGCGAGGCTAAGTCAAAACTTAAACGTGAAAACTTGCTGGAGAAAGTTTGCGTTTATTAGTTCCGAATGTTGGCCGAACAATAAACAAATCCGCCGTTTTAGAATGCAAAAATATAATAAGAAAGTTGTATCAGCAAATAGGTTAGTGAGAGATGTATCTATCAACGGGCATGCGGTTTTGCAAACTTCTGCCCAGCGTTAATTCATCTGCATATTCCAGTTCGCCACCAAATGCAATTCCTCTTGCAATGGTTGTAATTCTGCAATTAAGGTTTTGAATTTTTTTTTGAATGTAATAAATGGTTGTATCGCCTTGTATGTTTGGGCTGAGTGCAAAAATTAATTCTTCTGTTCCCTCTTTTTGAATGCGCTGAACAAGCGATTCAATTTGCAATTGATCCGGACCAATTCCATCTAACGGAGAAATAATGCCGCCGAGAATATGATACGTTCCGCTAAACTGTTGCGTGTTTTCAATCGCAATAACATCACGAATATTTTCAACCACACAAATTATTCTTTGATTACGCAAAGAGTTTGCACAAATAGAACAGATATCAGCATCACTTACATTAAAACATCTTTGGCAAAATTTTATTTCTTTACGCATGCGTGATATAATCTCGCTGAAATTTTCTGTTGCAGATTCATCTTGCTTTAATAAATGCAATACCAGCCGCAATGCCGTTTTTTTACCAATTCCAGGAAGTTTGGCAAATTCGTTCACCGCATTTTCTAAAAGAGAAGAAGAGAATTGCATCTTGTAAAATTACTAAATGCTGTGTGATGATTTATGAATGATAAATTATGATTATTCTGCTATAACTGTCACAATTCAATGTTTACTTCGTTATCCCAATTTTGTTTTATTGTAATTTTTCTTGGTATGGCAATTACAATTTCAGGCTGTTCTTTTAATTCAAAATTGCCGGGTGTCCAGGTCATGTTCTTATCACTGTCATACAAAATTCTTAAACTGTATTCACCCGGTTTATAAAGGCGCCTGTAAAACTCTGTTGATGTTAGTGCCGCAGAATCTACAATCACATTGTTTTGCAATAATTGCAATACAGGGTTTTTAGTCAAATCGAGGTTTGAAAAACGCAGGCGAATACTTCCATATTCACTTTCACTTGCTGTTTTAAAATTAATCGTATCATTCTTTGCAAGTGTTTTACCACTGCTATCTGTGAATGCATCTTTTTCTATTATCAATTTAAAATATTCATCTTCTTTCCAGGGGTATTGAATTGAAAATGTTTTTAATGAAGTATCGGGAATTATTTTATAACCCGCAACGGCTTTATAATTTGTATCGCTTAAAATTATTTTTGAAGAATCGTAGTGCTGTAAAGAATTTTGAAAACTGATAACAAAATCGTTCAACAAGTCTTGCGACTTCTGCAGATTTGTGTTAAATCTTATAGCTTTTGTTGTATCAACCGGTTTCTTTTTAGTTGGCGTATTGGATGGGTTTGTTGGTGTATTTGAAGTTTCCTTACCCGCTTTAAATTCATTAAACGCATATAGCATTAATGGCTGAGGCAGCGTACTATCAATCGTTACGGGTGAATTTAAAAATGCAAACATTTTTGTACTGTCATCATATTTTTTTGTATAGTCATTCGGTAAAACAAAAACATTGTATGTGCCGTGAGCGAGGTACTGAAATTTAAAATCGCCGCCGCTATCCAGCCGCGCATAATAATAAGGACGTTCTTTTTTTATGGCTGAATCATTCAAATCTTTGTGCAGAATTACAATCAATGTTGAATCTGTACCACCTGTTTCAGCCAACTGAACTTTGCCTCGCAATTCACCATTATCAATTTTATTTCCCGTTGAAAAAACATAAGTGAAATTTTTATCGGGATTGCCTTCATTCACATCTTTTATTGCATTGCCAAAATTGATGGAATAAGTTGTGTTGGGTTGAAGCGAATCTTTTAAACGAATGGTTACATTTTGCAAATGACTTTCTGCAAACGGCTGCTGAACAGGATTAGGCGAAGTAATAACGGATTGCAACATTTGCGGATCCAATTGTATGTATTCGCTAAATGTAAGCGTTATTCGGTTTGCATTAAAATGAAGCGATGAATCTGCAGGCACGGCTTTTATAAGAAAAGGTGGTATGGTATCTTTTGGTCCGCCGCCCGGTGGGATAATGTTGGCACAGGAATATAGAACCAGGATCTTGGAGATTAAAAAGATTATGAGGATAAAAAACGAATAGTATTTCTTCAAACGACCTTCTTTAAAAATCAAACATAACAAAGTCTGAACAATGATTTTGAAAGATTAAAAAGATTAAGATGATTTTATTGATAACGATAATCCTTCAATCCAACATATCCACCTAAATCCTCGTTCAAACTTCTTCTTCCTCATTTGTTATTTCATGTAAAGCCACCGTCATGTTATTCGTTTTCACAAATTCGCACCAATGACAATCTGGTTTACCACAACCGGTATAAAAATCATGCGACTGTATTTTATCCCACACTGTTTTTATCTGGGCTTTTACAATACCAATATCTTCCGGTGTTATAAACAGCTTTATCTTTTTATATTCTTTTTTATTGTTAGGCTCGATGAAATCAAACTCACTGCTCACTGCTTTCCAGTCGCGGTTGTGATTATCTAAAAGAATTTTATAAAACACAGCCTGCCGCCAGTAATCACCACCGTTTTCAATATCAGGATTTGGCACTTTTAATTTGTCTTTTGAGTTGTCAGGATTACCTGTTTTGTAATCAACGACATTCACTTCTTTGCCATTGAATTCAAGCTTATCCAGTTTGCCTTTTAACGGAACGCCATTTACTACAACACCTTTAATGTTTCTTTCCAATGCAACAATCTTGTTCCAACTGTATAAATATTTATCGTAGTAGTTTGATAAAACATCTTCACCATATTCTAATCTTCTTGCAAATTGTTCTTTCGTAAAACTTTCCCTATGACGATGCATGAACCAGCTAAAGTCTTTTATAAATTCTTCTTTAGATGGAAAGCCGTTTTGGAATGCCGGTTTCAAGTTTCCAGTTTCTTTGCTTGCAGCT
>JBEHXR010000234.1:0-6223 GCA_048498595.1 Bacteroidota bacterium | reverse complement strand
GAAAGTTTGTTATGTATTGAAGCGATTGATAAATTAGACAGGCGTAACCGCATTACACCCGTAAACCGTGAACTGGTTGCTCAGGGCATTGGTAACATAATTTGCGGATTACTCGGCGCTATTCCCATTACTGCTGTGGTTGTGCGTGGTGCAGCAAATGTTGATGCAGGTGCAAGAACAAAATTATCTGCATTTACGCACGGATTATTTTTGCTGCTTGCTGTAAGTTTCGTGCCGTTCCTGCTTAATAAAATTCCTTACGCTTCGCTTTCCGCTATTCTTTTTATCACCGGCTATAATCTCGCTAAACCAAAATTGTTTCGCAATATGTGGAGTTTGGGCTGGAAACAATTTTTGCCATTCATTATTACCATCGTTGTAATACTCTTTACCGATTTATTAATTGGTGTTAGCATCGGGCTTTTGCTTTCTGTTTATTTTATTGTACGAAACAATTTTAAAGCAGAATATAAAATAACGAAAGCAGTTGTTGGCGGAATTGAAACAGAATACATCAGGCTCAATTCAAATGTTACTTTTCTGAACAAAGTAAACCTTCGTAAAGCGTTAGATGATGTTATCGAAAACAGCAAATTAACAATTGACGGAAGCGAATGCAACTTTATTGATTACGATATTTTGGAAATTATAAGTGAATATGAAAACAAAGCGAAGGAGAGGAACATTGAACTGCATTTAAAGGGAATTAAAAAAGTAAGTGTAACAGCCGTGCACTGAGCAGACGTCATTTCCCTTTAAAATTTGCTTTGCGTTTTTCCAGGAATGCAGTTGCGCCTTCTTTAGCATCTTCGGTTGAAAAACATTCACCGAATTTTTTTATTTCAAAATCGTAGCCTTGTTGTGTGTGATCAAAATTGTTGATCACTTCAATCACTTTTGCAATAGCAAGCGGTGCTTTTGTATGAATAACTGATAAGATTTTTTTTGCTTCATTCAACAATTCATTTTGCGCAACTACTTTATTTACCATTCCAAATTGTTGCGCATCGTTTGCACTAAACATTTCGCCCGTCATTATTAATTGCATGGCGCGATTTTTACCAACCAACTGTGTTAAACGTTGCGTGCCGCCATAACCCGGTATCAATCCTAAATTCACTTCGGGCTGACCAAACTTTGCGTTGTCACTGGCAATTATAAAATGACAAGCCAATGCTAATTCGCAACCACCCCCCAAAGCAAAACCATTTACTGCTGCAATAATTGGTTTCGGCGAATTTTCAATTCTATCAAAAACATTTTGCTGACCTTTTCTTGCCAGTTCTTCTCCTGATGTTGCATCGAGATTTAAAAATTCGCTGATGTCTGCACCTGCAACAAAACTCTTCTCTCCTGTTCCTGTAATTATTGCTGATTTTATTTCTGCGTTGTTATACACTTCATCAATCGCTTTGCTTAATTCTTCAATAACTATTTTATTAAGCGCATTTAATTTTTCCGGACGATTGATCGTGATGATAAAAATATTATTCTCTAACGATGTAAGCAATGTTTGATAATTCATAAACTGATTTTAAAAATCCCGGTGTTTTCTAACCCATTCTTTAATATAGTCAGCAATGTCTTTTGTGTTTGCGCCCGGTGCAAATAATTTTCCAACGCCCATTGCATTCAGTTCTTTCATATCATCTTCAGGAATTATTCCTCCACCCGTAACCAACACATCATCCATTTTTTTTTCTTTCATCAACTGAATGATTTTCGGAAACACCGTCATGTGCGCACCGCTTAAAATGCTGATGCCGATTGCATCAACATCTTCCTGTAATGCAGCATTTACAACCATTTCAGGTGTTTGACGCAATCCGGTATAAATTACTTCCATGCCTGCATCACGTAAAGCAGTTGCAATAACTTTTGCACCGCGATCATGACCATCAAGTCCAACCTTTGCTACTAAAACACGCACAGGTCGATTTAATTTTTCTTCCATTAATAAAATATTCGTTCTTATTTAGCAGGCGTAATAATGATGTTGCGATATTCAATCGGTCCATGATCACCTTGCAATAAAATTGGTCCGGGCTCGCCTTCTTTACTATTAATTGCGCCGCCTGTTATTCCCGGAATTTCACGATTGCATATAACGGTTTTACCATTTGCAACAACGGTCACCAATCGCCCAACGAGTGTTATATCAAAGCTCTGCCATTCGCCCGCTTTCTTTGCTGTCATTTCTGTTGGTTCTAAAAAACCATAGATTGAACTAAATACATTTCGAATGGGCTCATCACCATTATCATCTTCAATTTGCACTTCATATCTCCCTCTCAAATAAACACCGCTATTACTGCTGTCGGGATAACGAAATTCTATATGCAGTTTGAAATCATTAAAAGTTTGATCCGTTACAAGATTAGAACCTGAATGCGGACTGGTTAAAACACCCTCTTTTACTATCCATTGATTTGTTTTTCCCGTGGCATGCCATCCATTTAAATCTTTGCCATCAAAAAGTTTGATAGACTGTTGCCAAACAGGTTCTGATGTTCGCTTCAGCGAAGGCGCACGAACAGCGCTCCAGTTATATGTTTTGCCCGCAGCAGAAACCATCGTTCCTTTTAAACTATCGCCTTCGAATGTTCCTTCAAAAGTAATATCGTTATTATCTTGTTCCCATTGCGGTGGAATTGTAAAACTCATTTTTCCATCATTCAAATTAATCTTTGAGATTGGTCTTGCACTTCCGCCAGTGCCAACATATTGACCAATTAACCGGCTGGTACCTGATTTTTGCACCTCAAGCCAAGACGGATACGCGTTGCCATCCGCATAAAGCGTCATATCCCATCTTCCAACAATTGCTAACGAATTGGTTTGGCTAAAGCAATTCGACTTAACTGTATTAAATGAAAAGAAAACTATTGTAAGTACTGTATAACGGAAAATCGCTGTCGCCCCGGCAAAATATTTCTTCATATAGCTTGTATTTAACGCTACAATATAAACACAAAATTTATAGAGGCAACAACTTGCGTTTATAACTATTCTTGCGAAAGCATTTTAAGAGAAACTCCAGGCCTAATTCATTTTCCTTTTCAGGTTACTTACTTGTTCCTGTAAATTATTAACCAAACCTGCAAGCTGGTTTACATCCCAACGTTGTTGTGTATTTGCTTTAGTGATGATCATTTGCGCTTTCCAAACTTCAAGAATATCGTCTGGATTAACATGGTAAGGCTCGTATTGAGGATTATCGCTGATTAAGGTAAGTTTATTTTTATAGCGATTGTTTTTCATTATGCGCTTGTAAACAATGCCTTCATTTTTTGAAACAACTATATAAGTATTGTTTGCTTTAATGTCATCCATTGCTTCAACACGTTCGCCAACAATTATGCTGCCGCTGGGTGTTGGCAACATACTGTCTCCAACAATTTCGAAAGCTCTGTATTCGCCTGCACCAAGCATGGGTAAAGTAAAAGTGTTTAGTTCATCTATAAATTCAGGATCAGCATAGCCGGCAAGATAACCAGCAGCTGCTTTTACAGGTACAAATTGTATTTCACTAATGCTGCCTTGTAACTTAAGTTGCCTGCGTTTGTCAATATAGCTGCCGCCTTTTTTAGAAGCAGTTAAATCCGTTAGCAATAATTCGTCAAGGCTTAACTTAAAAATATTGCAAATGTTTTCGAGAACATCCAGTCTTGGTTCTGCACGTTCTTCTTCATATGCACCAATAAGAGAGCGCTTAATTTTTAGCTTATGTGCAAACTCTTCTTGTGTCCATCCGCGCAGTTTGCGTAAATGTTTAAAATTTTTTCCGGCAAAACTCATAGCTAATTCATTTAGCCGCAAAATACTAACAATTTTAGTTTATACAAAAAAAATATACAATTAAAATTGTTTAGAGAATTTTTTTTAAATTGAAAAAGGAGCAGGAACAGAATTAAAAGGTATAAGGAAAAGCTTTATTCCTCATAAAAACCCTTATAACTGATGATTTGCCACGGCATCAAACTTCGCCTTCTATTCCTGCATGTGAGGTAGATTAGTTTTGGTTTGCTTAAATTTCGTTATTAATGTTAATACGTAATTTTTTTTAAAGAGGTTACAGCCTGATTAAAAAAATTTCGCCTTAATTTTTAAGCTTTTTTTCACCCAATAACAGTATCTCATTTACCTGCACTTCCGTTATGTATTTTTTATTCCCTTCCTTGTCCGTGTAACTGCGGTTAATTAATTTTCCTTCGAGTGCAACCTCACTGCCTTTTGTAAGAAACTGCTCGGCAATTTCTGCTAATTTACCCCATGCGATTAAATTATGCCACTGTGTTTCGGTTACTTTTTCACCTTTGGAATTACGATAAGTTTCACTAGTGGCAATACTAAACCGCGCCATCTTTTTTCCGCTTTCAATAGTGCGTATTTCAGGAGCGCTGCCAAGGTTTCCGATTAACTGAACTTTGTTTTTAAGTGCGTACATACAATAGATTTTTTGTTTTTAAAATGTTGTTTTATTTCAATCATCGAAAATTTTCGCGATGACAAAACAAAGATGTACTTCATAAAAAGCGATACCCGGTTTTTATACATTTGCTTCCGGATGTATGCGTTTGTAAACGATTGTACATAAAAACGTTTTATCTTCATATTAAATAAACACCCATGCTCGCCCAAACCAAAACCTGTCTTCAATGCGGCAAAGCTTTACGCGGCCGCTCAGACAAAAAATTTTGCGATGATTATTGCAGGAATAATTATAACAACCAGTTAAAGGCAAACACTAATAACTATGTGCGCAACATTAATAATGCGCTTGGTAAAAACAGGCGCATATTGCAAAGCATACTGCCCTCGGGCAAAGAAAAAACTACTGTACTAAAGCATAAATTACTGCAATATGGATTTTCGTTTAAGTACATTACACATTTACTAACTACACAAAAAGGTACTTACTTCTTTTGTTATGATTATGGATACCTGCCTTTGGAGAATGACTGGTATTTGATTGTACATCGCAGCGGGGAATGATTACTCTATAATTAACCGCAAATCTTTTGCATAAATAACTTTTTTGCTTGCCTTTAGGTAAAGAAGTTTTGGTTCTCCAAATTTTAATTCTTTTACCTGATAAGGCGGATACACATAACAGTTGTAAGGCTGCGTGTCATCGTATTCAACAAATATTATCCAAGCATTCGATTCGTCTAAAATTATATCCCTGCGTTTTTCTGAACATTGAAACGTCCATGAAAGCGAATATTTATTTGCGTTGGTTCTGCGTTGTGTTTTTACAGCAACGCCAATATCATTTACAAACAAATCTGCTTCCCAGCTTTTTTGTTTGCCGGTATAAATAGTATAATCAGGTCCGTTAACATACGCATATTTAAGTAAAACTTTTTTGCAGGCTTCCTCACCCAATTTGCTCACAAAATGATCGTCTAATATTTTTTTTGTTTGATGTTGATTTGAATCAGAATAATCAACCGTTGATATTACTTTTTGTGCAAACTGCCATGCTCGGTTTACAATTCCGGGTTCAAGATTTATTTTAGTAATGGTTGAATAAAACCTTTTCACATTAATAAAAATAACAAATTAAATATGAAAATTAGATGGTATTGGTTTAACAGGAATTTTTATCTTCACCCACTAAAAAAAAATTTATGAGTTTACGTTTAGGGGATACTGCTCCCAACTTCAAAGCAACTACAACTGCCGGTGATATAGACTTCTACGAATATCTCGGCAACGGCTGGGGAATTTTATTTTCACACCCTGCAGACTATACACCTGTTTGTACAACCGAACTTGGCAAAACCGCCGCATTGCAGGAAGAATTCGCTAAAAGAAATACCAAGGTTTTAGCAGTTAGTGTTGACCCTTTAGATAAACATAAAGGATGGGTGAATGACATTAATGAAACACAAAATGTAACTGTTGGTTTTCCTATCATTGCTGATGAAGACAGAACAGTGGCAAACTTGTATGATATGATTCATCCCAATGCATCTGCAACTGCAACCGTTCGTTCTTTGTTTATTATTGGTCCTGATAAAACCGTAAAATTGATGATAACTTATCCTGCAAGCACAGGCAGAAACTTCCAGGAAGTATTGCGTGTGTTGGATAGTTTGCAGTTAACATCAAACTATAGTGTTTCAACACCGGCTGACTGGAAAGAAGGTGAAGATGTAATTATCGCTAACACAATTACAACAGAAGATGCACAGAAAAAATTTCCAAAAGGTGTAAG
>JBEHXR010000233.1:0-6259 GCA_048498595.1 Bacteroidota bacterium | reverse complement strand
CCGGGCAACGATTTTATTTTTTGAAGCAGCACATCACGAACCGATGCCTGCTTGGGCAAGTTTTGCAGATGAAAATAATCAATAGGCGTTTCAATAGTTATAATACCATCCTTTCTAAACCCTAAATCTTTATTTAAGGTGTAGCGTATTTGAGTGCTCACAATTATTGCAGCAATTATAAATGCCTGCGCAAAAACAAATTGTGAAACGGTAAGCGATTTTCTTATCCAAACTCTTCTTGTTGAACCAGAAGATGTATTGCCTTTTAAAACTAAAACAGGATTATATTTCGAAAGAATGATTGAAGGATAAAACCCTGCAAAAAATGTAATTACAAGAATCAAGGCAACAACGAAAATAACAACGTTCGCATTCACCAGCATGCCTGCATTTATTTTAGGCGGAATAAAATCGTGAAACAATTTTATAATAAAAGGAGTTAGTATTAATGAAATGATGGTTGCAAAAAAAGTCAGCAAAAATGTTTCACTCAAAAACTGAAAAATTAATTGTCGTTTAGAACTACCCATTGTTTTGCGCACACCAATTTCTTTTGCGCGTTGTGCTGCCTGCGCCGTTGTAAGATTAATAAAGTTGATACAAGCAAGCACCAATAATATTATAGCAACAGCAAGTAAGCTGTATAAGGTTGTACGGTTTGCAATACGCTCATTAAAACTATCGTAGTCGCTGTTAAAATGAACATCTGAAAGCGGCTGTAATGAAAAAATATTTTTCAGGTATGCTTCCTTTTGATGTTTATCAAACAACTGCTGAATTTGTTTTGTAAGCACAGCGGTGTTTGTGGCTTCATTCAATTTTATAAATAATTGGTTGGCGGAGTTAACACTGCCCCATTCATCCCATCCCATATTACTTTTTAAACCACTGTTGGGAATTGTGCTGTATGAAATAAATTCTTTAAAATTAAAGTCAGTATTCTTATCAATATCTTTTACAATTCCTGTTACCGTTGTTTTTATTGAATCGTTGTACGTAATTATTTTACCAATATCTTTTGAAAGATCATTGCCGGGAAAATATGCTTTTGCGCGACTTTCTGTAAGCACTGTTGTAAAAGGATCATGTAAAGAATTTTGCGGCGAACCTGCAAGCCATGTATACGAAAGCATGTTGAAATAATTGTTATCAACATACACTATGTCTTTTTGTTTTTTGTATTTATCAGGTGTATTTCCGGTTGCAGATGCAATAGATACATTTATATCTCCGTTAGGTGTGCTTAACGGAACAAACATTTCTATGCCTGTTAAATCTTTTTGTATCGCCTGGTTTAAAGGCATGGGCAATCCAGAATTTTTAAAATCATTATCCGGAAACTTCATATCGCTTACAACGCGATAAATGCGATCACCATTTTTTTCAAATTTGTCAAAGCTTAAATCGTAACTAACAATTAAATAAATTACCAGCGAGGCACTGATGCCGATTGCCAGACCAATAATATTTATCAGCGAAAAAAATTTATTGCGTGTTATATTTCGCCAGGCGGTTTTGAGATAATTTTTAAGCATGGTCCGAGACAGAATTTTATGATTAAAAAGTTTTGATTTATTTTTTAAATCATGTTAGTTCTAATTCAATTATCATCGTTCAACTTTAAATGAGGGCCTCCCAAACAGGAGGCCCGTTAAGCAGTTTATATTTACTTACTGCTTATGAGACAAAAATTTTAACGGGCACAATTCTTTTCTGCACGAAAGTCTGTTCAATGCCTATGCCAACGCTGAAACCCTTACCCACAAATGGTTTCAGAATATATCAACATTCTAAAGTGTACGAAATTGAACAGTTCTTTGTGCGCAGGCGAACAAAATTTTTACACGCCTGCCTGTCCTGCTCTTAATAAAATATTCTGAACAACCTTATAAACTGTGTTAGCCGGTATGGCATAACCATAACCAATATACACGCCGGTGGAAGAAGCAATCGCCGCAGTAATGCCCACCAGTTCGCCGTGTGTATTTACAAGCGCGCCGCCACTGTTACCTAAATTAATAGCAGCATCTGTTTGCAAATAATTACCTGCTGGCATACTTGCAACATTATGATTGATGAGTGATGATTTTGCGCTAATGATGCCCGCTGTTATTGTTTCATCAAGACTCCATGGATAACCAATAGCGAGCACCCAATTACCTACACGAATCACATCGCTGTTGCTGAATGAAATTACAGGCAGGTTATTCGCATTTATTTTAAGCACTGCTATATCATTTGCAGCATCGGCACCAATTAAAGAAGCATGATAAGATTTTTTATCAGCCAATGTAACGTTGATGGATGATGCATTTTTTATAACATGATTGTTGGTGATGATTAAACCATCTGAACTAAAAATTACGCCGCTGCCCGCGATGTTATATTGGGATTGAGAAATCGGGTTATCAACTTCATCGTCTTTAATTTTTACTTCAACATGTACGACAGCATTTGAAGCAAGCGCAGCAACAGTAAAATCTGATGGCTCGTTATTATTTGCAGGCGGATAGTTTGCAAAACGCGCATACGATTTAGCAGATGAGATGATCTTTGATTTTGCAGAAAACGGATCATTTATTTTGATGAAAGCAGTAACTGTTAGAATACTTATCGCGCCAGCTAAAAGCAATGCTTTGGCATTTCGCATACAAACTATTTAGAAAACAAAATAAAACTGTTTTTAAGAAGCGAGACCACTCCCAAAGGCGAATTAACGATTATTTCACGAAATGCTTCGTAGATAGTGTACGAGATAAAATAGTTGCGGTTGAATTGAATATTATAAATCTTTGTGTTCACTGAATTACACAGAAACAAAAAATGAAACAACGCATAAATACTTTAACGCTCGGTGTAAACGATTTAGAAAAATCAATGAAGTTTTACCAGGATTTAGGTTGGCAAACCAAAGGGATTGTAGGAACTGAATTTGAAAACGGTGCTGCAGTATTTTTTGATCTTAATAACGGCATCAGGCTTTCGTTGTACGAAAGAAAAAATTTAGCGTGGGATAGTGGAATAAAATTACAGCCTGCAAGTGCAACAGAATTTTCGATCGGATATTTTGTAAACAGCGAACATGAAGTTGATACGATAATGCAACAAGCTGAAAAAGCGGGAGCTAAAATTATTAAGCCGGCACAGAAAACTTTTTGGGGTGGATATGGTGGTTACTTGCTGGATATTGACGGGCATCTTTGGGAAATTGGTTATTTCTCCGGATGGAAAATTGAAGATTAATTAACTACGTCACCATAAAATTTTCACAATGAATACAACTGATTTAGAAAATAAAATCCAGGGAACATGGTGGTTATTATCGCGTGAAGATTACACAAAAGATGGGCGAAGAAATATTGATCCTGTTTTAGGTGCTGATCCGATTGCAATTCTTGTTTATGCAAACAATTATTTTGCTGCCCAGTTCATGAAAAAAGACAGAAGCGCAGATTCAATTTCACAAGCAACTGCTGCCGGACAAAATAATACTGCAGCCATTGGAGGTTATGATGCTTACTTTGGAACTTATGAAATAGATGAACAAACAAACCAGGTTGCGCATACACTTGTTGGTTCAATAAATCCTGCAAACATTGGAATAACGGTTCACAGAAACCTGCTGGCAGAAGATGATAAACTTATTATTAAACTTGATACAACTACACAAGAAGGAGAGCCTGTTGTTAGAACATTAACCTGGAGAAGAATTAAATAAAAATTTTTGGATTAAGCATTCAACCCAACATCATTTCAATATTTGTGTAACGCAAATATTATTATGAATGTTGCGCTATAAAAATATAGTTTAAAAAACGACAGCATCTAAAAAACCATAGATAAATTCGGGATAAACATTCCTTTTCAAATAATTTTTATGATTCCCGAAAACAAACTGCCTGCCGTTAAAAAAGCATTACAAACTGCATTTGGTGTAACAGAGTTTGACGAGATTCAACAACTAACAAAAGGTCTTTCCAGCGCACTGATTTTTAAAATAACGATACACGGAAACCTTTACCTGTTGCGGGTTATAACACGAACAGATGCGATGGCTGATACCACTAATCATTTTGTATGCATGGAACATGCAGCAGTAGCAGGGCTTGCGCCGCTTGTTCATTATTTAAGTATTGAAGAAAGGATTTCAATAACTGGTTTTATACAGGAGCAACCTTTTCCAATGCATGAAGCAAAAGAAAAGATGGCGCAGTTGCTTCGCCAATTACACGCGTTACCAAAATTTCCTGCTCCGCGCAATAGTTATTTTGAAATGATGAATGGCTTTGTTACAAAATTTCGTGCAGCTAATATTTTCCCTGAAACAATTACGAAAGATCTTTTTGAAGCATACGAACATGCATTCAGTTTATATCCACACAACGATCAGCAAGATTGGGTTTCTTGTCATAATGATGCAAAGCCCGAGAATATTATTTTCGATGGAACAAGACCCTGGTTTGTAGATTGGGAGGCTGCTTTTTTAAACGACAGGTATCTCGATCTTGCAGTGGTTGCAAATTTTGTAGTAAAAGATGAGGAGGATGAAATTTTTTTCCTTGAAAAATATTTTGGAAAGATAGATGATTGCAAGCGGGCAAGATTTTTTATTATGTCGCAATTACTCCATGTGTTCTATTTCACATTTCTTGTGTTGATCGTTTCTGATGGCAAACCAATCAACATAGATAGTATAGTTAAACATAACTTCAGCGATTTTCATGATGGCATGTGGAATGGTAAGATTACTTTAAAAAGTAATGAAACAAGACTGCAATATGCATGGCTTCACATGCAAGAGTTTTTACGCAAGATGCAACTGAAACGCTTTAATGAATCGCTGCATATAATTTCTGCATATAAATAAAGCTGAAGTATTTTATTTCCTTTATTTTAAATTATTATAATCTTCATCACTAACTTTTTCCATCCATTCAACAACTTTACCATTTAGATTTTCCTGTATGGCAATATGTGTCATTGCTGTTGTTGCTGTAGCGCCATGCCAGTGCTTTTCGTTTGCTTCAAACCAAACAATATCACCCGGATAAATTTTTTCGACTTCTCCACCTTCTCGCTGCGCCCAGCCACAACCTGAAATAACAATCAATGTTTGTCCAAGCGGATGCGTATGCCACGTTGTTCTTGCACCCGGCTCAAATGTAACGGATGCAGACGCTGCTCTTCTCGATTCATTTGGCTGAAACAAATTATCTATTCTTACTGAACCCGTAAACCAATCTTCAGGTCCCTTTGCAGAAGGTTGAGAACCGACTCTTGTTATTTGCATAGTTAATTTTTTGTTAGTTAAGTTGACAACAATAAACAATTTAAAACTTCCTTCATTATTTTTTACTGATGCGATATATATCACCATCATCAGTTATCGCATATAACATGTTGTTCGAATAAGTTACATCGCGAATACGGCTGTTTATATCAGTCATCAATCTTTCTTCACCAACCACTTTATTGTTTTTAATTACAAGCCTGTCGAGATGTTGTGCACTCAATGAAGAAACAAACAAATTATTTTTCCATTCCGGTATTGCATTGCCTTTATAAAAACAGATACCGCTCGGCGATATCACAGGATCCCAATAATAAACAGGTTGTTCCATTCCTGCTTTTTGCTGAATGCCTTCACCCACTTTTTCGCCGCTGTATTCTCTGCCATACGTAATAACAGGCCAGCCATAATTTTTTCCAGCGCGAATAATATTTATTTCATCGCCACCACGCGGACCAAACTCAGATTCCCACAACTCACCGGTTACAGGATTTATATCAAGCCCTTCAGGATTGCGATGACCATAAGAAAATATTTCGGGCTTTGCGTCTGCTGTTTTTAAAAAAGGATTTCCTGCAGCCGGTTTACCATCGGTTGTTATTTTTATAATTTTTCCAAGATAAGTATCTAATGTTTGCGCTTTTATTCTTGAATCAGGAGCGAATTTTTCACCGAGACTAACAAAAAGATTTCCGTCTTTATCAAACACTAATCGCGAACCGTATTGCAGGTTGCTGTTTGTAGGTGTTCCATGAAATATGACTGATACATTCTCAACCTTACCTTCCGCTTCATTCAATTTTCCTTTGGCAACAGTTGTTGCACTGCCATCTTTATATTTTCCTGAATAACTCCAGTACATCATTTTATTACTGCCGAAATTTGGATCGAAGGCTACATCGAGCAAACCTCCCTGACCTGCATAAACCACATCAGGCAGGCCTGCAATTTTTTTTACCAGCTTACCAT
>JBEHXR010000232.1:0-6283 GCA_048498595.1 Bacteroidota bacterium | reverse complement strand
CGTTATTATAAGCCATATCAACGCTGCAATCGTGATCATTTTTTTCATAAATGTTTTGAAGTTTGTGTTTTAAGACCTAACAGGTTTTTTAAAACCTGTTAGGTGTTTGTATTAGTATGATGTTATACAGGTTGTGGTGTTGAAAAAATATAATTACCATAACCGTGTTCTGCAATTTGTTTGGCTCTCAACGGATAAGTAGAAAGGTCAGTGGGCGTGTTAGCTGCAAGCCCGTCAACATAACGGTTGAACATGCAAAACAGCGCAGCAATTAATACTGTATCATGAATGTCTTTGTCTGCTGCGCCAAGCGCTTTTGCTTTTTCAATTTGTTCTTCGGTCACATGCTTGCCACCTTTTTGTACACTGCCTGCAATGCTTAATAAAGCCTTTAACTTGTCTGAAATATTTGCCTGTGTATAATCTTGCTTTACCTGTTCAACCAAATCTTTATCGCCATTCAAATAACATACAGCAATGGCGCCGTGCGATTGCTGGCAATAAAAGCAATCGTTGAGATAAGAAACATAAGCAGCGATCATTTCTCTTTCCGCCATGCTTAAGCCTTCGTTGGTACGCAACATTAAGTTGGCAAGTTTGCCCATAGGTGCTGCGGTTTCCGGGCTAAAAGCCATTAAGCTTCTTATACCCGGTAAGTTTTCATCTGCATTTATATGTGGCATAGTTTAATTTTTTATTAATGTGAATGTTTGATTTATTGTTGATACCGGGGTCAGACGCTTCAAAAGCGTCAGACCGTTGGCACAGATGTTATTTATTCAAATCAATATTTGCATACCCTTCTTTTGCACGCATAGCAGCACGTTCAACATATACATTTCTATCCTGCGGTGCCCATGTATTCAATCCATCAACATAGCGATTGAACATGCAAAATGCAGCAGCAATCAAAACGGTGTCGTGAATTTCTTTATCCGTTGCGCCGAGGTTTTTTGCCTGTTCTATTTGTTCTGTTGTTACAAACCTGCCGCCTTTTTGTACGCTGCCTGCAATGCTTAACAGCGCTTTTAATTTTGGTGAGATGGATGCTGACTCGTAATCTTTTTTTATATCATCAATCAACTGCATATCGCATTCAAAATAATGTTGCGCCAATGCGCCGTGTACATTCTGACAATAGAAGCAATCATTTTGCGATGACACATAAGCACCGATCATTTCACGTTCGCCACGCGATAATGTGTTGTTATCATCATGCAATAAAATTTCTGCCAGTTCATTTAATGCTTTGCCTGTTTCGGGGCTGTATTGCATGGGTCCGCGAATGCCGGGCAAATCGTTTTCTAAATTGATAAAGGTCTTTCCCCCTTCCCCTGAAGGGGTGTATTGAAATCTGTTTATAAATTGTATTTGCATTGTTTAATTTTTTTGATTTTTGAAATGCGTGTTTTTATTACTTCCCTTTAGGGGATGGGGGCGTGGTATAACCTTTTTCTGCCATGCGCTTGCCCATTGCTTCATATTCTTTTTCATCGGTTGGTGTGAAGCTTGCTAATCCGTCAACATAACGGTTGAACATGCTGAATGCAGCAGCAATCAAAACCGTATCATGAATTTCTTTATCGGTTGCGCCTTCATGTCGGGCTGCATCAATGTCTTCCTGTTTTACTGCTGAGCCAAGTATCTGCACTTTACCGGCAATGTTTAAGAGCGCTTTCATTTTATTACTAATATTTGCCTGCTGCATATCTTTTAATACATCATCAACAATTTTTTTATCATCACCATATAATGCTTTTGATGCAGCCGCATGACTCATCATGCAAAACATGGTATCATTTCTTTTAGAAACATAAGCTGCAATCAGTTCACGTTCTGCTTCGCTTAATGTTGATTCCCGGCGTAATAAAACCTGTGCTAATTCATATAAAGGCTTGCCAGTTTCAGGACGAAACATTACGAGGCTGCGAATGCCTGGTACACCTTCCGGTACATTTATGTGTGCCATAATTAAGAACCCCCATTCCCTAAAGGGCATATTTTCCTGTGGAGGTAACAGGTTTTAAATAATAGATTATGTATTCATTTCTCCCTTGAGGGCAGGGGCTAAAAATGTTGTAATAAACCCGATTAGAAAAATGAATGAAAAAATAAAAACAGCGTTGCCATAGCCACCAAGAAATGTAACAAGCGCTCCAATAAAAAATACAACGGTTGCTGTAAATAACCTGCCGATGTTGAAGCAAAATCCTGTTGCGGAAGCCCGCACTTTTGTAGGGAACAATGATGGAATATATACCGATAATGCGCCCTGGCTTATTCCAAAAAAGAAAGCCAGCACACCCATTTCAATAAATGTTGTATTGGTAACTGATGTATTTAATTTGAACACAACAGCCGTCATTATAAAACACACAATAAAACATAACATCATTGTTTTGCGCATGCCAATTAAATTCACAATCCAACCGGAAACCATGCTTCCCACTAAGCCACTCAATGCTAAAATCATCATTGTTATTCCCCTAAGATCATTTGCTTTATTCAAGTCTGCTGTAATGCTTTGCACCCAGGTTGGCGCCCATGAAAACACAGCCCATAAACCAATCAGCATCGTACCAAAAACAACAGAACCACTTATCAGATTTTTCCTGTAATCACTTGAAAAAATTTGTTCACTTAATTTTTTGTTTGATGAGCGATTGATTTGTTTCCAGCTCTCTGCTTCTGCTAAAACAAACATGGCAATAATGGCAGTAATTAAAGGAATGATGCCTGTGAGAAATGCATTGCGCCATTCAGGTATTAAATTATTTAAAGCGCCTGCAATAATAAAACCAACAGGCATAGCAGCGGAAACAATGCCTAATGCAACTGCTCTTCTTTTATCACTCCATATTTCTGCAATCAAAATATTTGTTGTTACAATTACACCACCAACACCAAAGCCGGTTATGAAACGATAAACCCCAACCAGCAACCATGATGATGAAAATGCAGTAAGCACTGTAAACAACGCATATAAGGCTGTTGAAAAAATCACGGCTTTGGAGCGACCAATTTTATCGCAAATAAATCCCCATGCAAAACCACCAAACATGCTGCCGAATATGAAAATTGAATTTATATAAGCACTTATATAATTCATTCTTTCATCTGTAACATTACCAAGCAAATCTTTAACGGCAACCGGCAAATAAACGGACATGAGCATAGAAGAAATGCCGCTGAACATAATGCTGATATAACAAATGGTAAATGCAATGGTAAGATTTCGTTTTGTTGCCGGCGATGACTGGTACAATGTTTCTGCAACTATGGTATTTCCTTCTATATTGATGATAACTTCTTTCATTGCGGCATGGTTTTATCTTTTTTCAAATGATCGTAACCCTGCGGCAAACGATTGTAACCATGGTTCTTTAAACGCTCTCCTAAACCTTTATAAAAGTTCGGATCTGTTGGTGTAAAGGTGGCAAGCCCATCAACATAACGATTATACAAACAAAACAATGCTGCAATTAAAACCGTATCATGAATTTCAATATCAGCAGCGCCCTCAGCTTTTGCTTTATCAATTGCTTCTTTTGTTACTGCTTTTCCGCTTTCGCGAACCATTAATGCAATGGCAAGTAACGCTTTCATTTTATCACTTACCGGTGCAGTAACAATATTATCTTTTACTTTTTGTGAAGTTTCATTTTCACCCAACAAAACGTCTGCAGCCGCAGTATGTGCAGCCGTACAGAATTTACATTGATTACCGTTTGAAACAACGGTTGCAATCAGTTCACGTTCACCTTCGGTTAACGTGCTTTCGCCACGCAGTAAAATTTGTGTAAGCTCGCGAATGGGTGCAGCAGCAATTTTATCGTATTCGAGTAAACCGGTAATGCCGGGCAAATGCTCCTCTAACGGAATATATGGCATGAATTATTTATTTAAGTTGATGATGCATTATACATGCAGACACCTGCACGCAAATGCATAAGAATAGATCAATAAAACTTAAATAAACAAATCTGGTGGTTGTAAATGCTTTGTCGCAAAACCTTTTAGCGTGGTGAAGTTATTTAAATCAATATTTTGGTGAGATGAAGATTGTGATAAATCAAAATTAAAACTTAATAAACCGCAATTATACTCACTAAATAAATTGACCTTTTTTAAAACAGATTGTTCAGATGTTTTGCCGGATGGGTTATCGGAATTCTGTTTTGCAAATTGATTCTTTGTGTTGTTCAGTTCTGTTTTTTGATTATTGGGAATGCAATACAAATACAGCGTATCATTCCTTATCATGCGCTTTACATAATTATATTGAATGCCGTTTAATTCAATTTGTCCGTCGCATCTTTCGTAACTTATATTATTAATAACATAGGGCGCATTTAGAACACATTTAATTTGCATGAGCTCATTTTCATTGTATTTATTTTTATCCAGCGATGCAATCATTTGTTTGTTTGCGATGTTCTCAGCCAAAGAAAAAAACAATTGATATCCGCAGATATAAAAAAAATGAACAGATAAAAACAATATGGCAAATAGTTTCTTCAAGCAAATTAGTTGCAGGCAAAATAGCATTTAAATCTGTAATAAAAAAAATTTCTCCATGTAAAAAATACTGCTACATTTGTGGTGTACTACTTAACTAATACACTAATGATAGAAGTTAAAAACTTATCTTTCGGATACAAAAAAAAGAAGCCTTTATATAAAGATCTGAACCTGCAATTGCCCGTGGGAAGTATCTATGGTTTGCTGGGAAAAAATGGTGCAGGTAAATCAACATTATTAAAGAATTTTACCGGCTTATTATTTCCAACACAAGGCGAATTAATGGTAAACGGTTTTATTCCAAAGAAGCGATTACCCTCTTTTCTGCAAACCATTTATTTTATTCCCGAAGAAGTGTACGTGCCTTCGCTTACCATAAACGGTTATAAAAAGTTGTTTGCGCCATTCTATCCTTTGTTCAACGAAGAGCAGTTCTATAATTATCTTGATTTGCTTGATGTGCAGGATAAAGGAAAACTGAAAACGTTTTCATTCGGTCAGCAAAAGAAATTCATCATCGCTTTTGCGCTTGCCTGTAATACAAAAATTCTCCTGTTAGATGAACCAACGAATGGTTTGGATATTCCTTCTAAAATAAAATTCAGAAAATTAATTGCCTCTGTTTTTACAGAAGATAAAATGATCTTTATTTCTACGCACCAGATCCGTGATTTGGATAATTTAATTGATCATGTAATTATTGTTGATAACGGTGAATTGCTTTTACAGGCTTCCACTGCTGAGATCACGCAAAAGTTATCCTTTAAAATTGTAGATACCATTGCTGATGAAAATGAGATATTATATTCCGAACCATCTTTAAAAGGCAATGCAGTGGTTGTTGAAAATACAACGGGTGAAGATTCAAAGATCAACCTGGAATATTTATTTAATGCCATTACCGGAAACCCCGCGAAAGCAAAATCCATCTTTCATAAAAATTAATGTATGAGCGAAGTGTTTAGCATAAAAAGATTCTTACTGCTGTTCAAAAAAATAATAGCAGAGCGACCCACGCAAACCATTGGTGTGTCCGCGCTTTTATTGGTGTTGTCATTCATTTTGTATGTAGCAGCAAAAAAGATCATCGGTTTCGGTCCTGCACAAAACCTAACCTTTATATGGGGTTTGGCAGGCGGCGCCTTTTTTCTTTCATCGTTTATGTTTGGCTATTTTAATACCAACGCAAGTGGTTCATCTTACTTAACATTACCTGCTTCTTTTTTAGAAAAATGGTTATGCGGAATTTTAATGGCAGGCATATTATACCCGCTCATTTTTTTATTGTTCTTTCATACCATGGATGCTGCATTTGTTACTGCGTATCATAACAGTCTTGATAAAGCATCTTTATTTTACAAACAGCAATATGAAAGTGTTTACAACTTTGATCTGAATGGAATAATTGCCTGGAAAGTGTATGCTTTGTTTTTGCAGTTGACCGGCGTAATGTTAACCGGCGGATTGTATTTCAACAAAATACCGTTCATTAAAACAGGCTTAGCTATTTGCATTATCGTACTGGTGATCTTTGGTGTGAACTGGTTAATGGCAAATGCATTATTCAGTAATGTAAGCGATGCCGGTCCGTACGATCATGTTACTTTATCTGTGGGTAAACAAAACGGCACTTTAATATTGCCCACTAATCTTGAAAATGTTTTTCATATTGCTATTGCCTTTATCATCCCGGTCATTTTATGGTTTTTGCCCTTATTGCGTTTAAGAGAAAAAGAATTTTAAATTACCTGCATGGAGTTTA
>JBEHXR010000231.1:0-6289 GCA_048498595.1 Bacteroidota bacterium | reverse complement strand
TAATGAAAGAAAGAAAATAAATAAAGCAGTTTTACAGCAATTGAAATATAATAATGAATGAAAAAAATACAGGTAATTGGCGGTTCTGGTTTTATTGGTGCAAACCTTTTAAAAGAGCTTGGCAAAACACACGCAGTTAACAATATCGATAAAAACAACGCTCAACAATTTTCTGCTATTACAACACTTGCAGACATAAGAGATAAAGAAAAGTTGACCGACAGTTTACAACCATCAGAGTGGGTTGTTTTACTGGCAGCAGAACACAGAGATGATATTTCACCAACAAGTCTTTATTATGATGTGAATGTGGACGGAACAAAAAATGTTTTATCTGCAATGAATGAAAAAGATATTCGCAAAATAATATTTACCAGTTCCGTTGCTGTGTATGGATTAAATAAAAAAAATCCGGATGAAGAATTTAAAGAAGACCCCTTTAACGACTATGGGAAAAGTAAATGGCAGGCAGAAGAAGTTTTGAGAAAATGGTATAATGAAGACCCGCAAAACAGAACATTAATTATTATTCGCCCAACAGTTGTCTTTGGTCCTGATAACAAAGGCAATGTTTATACGTTATTAAAGCAGATAGCTTCCGGTAAATTTTTAATGATTGGAAAAGGCAATAATAAAAAGTCGATGGCGTATGTAGAAAATCTTGTGGGCTTTATTAAATATGCAATCGATAATAATTTTTCCGGCTATCATTTATATAATTATGTTGACAAGCCTGATTATTCAATGACAGAATTAATTGCAGTTTCTGAAAAATCATTAAACAAAAAATTACCTGCAATAAAAGTTCCTTATCCGGTTGGGTATTTAGGAGGAATTTGTTTTGATGTGATTTCATTTATTACCAGGAAAAAATTTTCTATCAGCAGTGTGCGCATAAAAAAGTTTTGCGCTACTACGCAATTCTCTTCAGATAAAATGCTAAGCACAGGTTATAAACCTGTTTGCACTTTGGAAGAAGGTTTGGCAAAAACATTAAACACTATTAAATAGAAATTTCTTTCACACACATTTATTTTTGTAACTGCTTAAGCGTTTAGAATGATTAAACGAATACTAATTACAGGTGGCGCAGGGTTTATAGGGTCGCACGTTGTGCGATTGTTTGTAAATAAATATCCTGATTATAAAATTGTAAACTTAGACGCGCTTACCTATGCAGGCAATCTTGAAAATTTAAAAGATGTTGAACATGCATCGAATTATTTTTTCGAGCATGTAAATATTTTGGAAGCAGATGCGCTGCAAAATATTTTTGAGCAGCATGATATAACGGATGTAATTCATCTTGCTGCAGAAAGTCATGTTGATCGATCTATTCTTTCGCCGATGGATTTTATTTACACCAATATTATTGGAACAGTAAATCTTTTAAACACCGCAAAGAATTACTGGAAAGAAAATTCAGAGGCGCATCGTTTTCATCATGTATCAACAGATGAAGTATATGGAACCTTAGGTGATGAAGGTTTTTTTACTGAAGAAACCGGCTATGCACCTAATTCGCCTTATTCCGCAAGTAAAGCTTCCTCCGATCATTTTGTGCGGGCTTATGGAGAAACGTTTCGTCTGCCTTATGTAATTACAAACTGTTCTAACAATTATGGACCAAATCATTTTCCTGAAAAATTAATTCCGCTTTTCATTAATAACATCATACAAAAAAAATCTTTGCCTGTTTATGGTAAAGGCGAAAACACGAGAGATTGGTTGTATGTAATCGATCATGCAAGAGCGATTGATGTTGTTTTTCACAACGGCAGAAGTGGTGAGCATTACAATGTTGGTGGTTTTAATGAATGGAAGAATATTGATCTTGTAAAATTGTTATGTAAGTTGATGGATGAAAAATTAAAACGCGAACCGGGTGAAAGCGAGCAATTAATTTCTTATGTGAAAGACAGACCGGGTCATGATCTGCGTTATGCAATTGATGCAACAAAGATCAATAAAGAATTAGGATGGAAACCTTCTGTAACATTTGAAGAAGGTTTAAGCGCAACCATTGATTGGTATTTACAAAATGAAGATTGGTTAAAACATGTAACCAGCGGCGAATATCAAAACTATTATACAGAACAATACAGCAACAGGTAATGAAGATTGAAGAAACACCTTTAAAAGATTGCTTCATCATTAACGATACAGTTTTTAAAGATGATCGCGGATATTTTTTTGAAAGCTTCAATGCAAGAACGTTTGAAAAACTTACAGGCATAAAACCGGAATTTGTGCAGGATAATCAATCTGCTTCTACTTACGGCGTTTTGCGTGGTTTGCATTTTCAAAAAGGTGAAGCGGCGCAGGCAAAATTAGTGCGTGTGTTAGAAGGTTCTGTGCTTGATGTTGCAGTTGATCTTCGTAAATATTCACCCTCATTTGGTAGAACATTTTCGTTAGAACTTACTGCAGAAAATCATAAACAATTATATATTCCGCGCGGATTTGCGCATGGTTTTGTTGTGCTGAGCGACAAAGCGGTGTTCTTTTATAAATGCGATAATTTTTATAATAAAGAAGCAGAGAGCGGAATTCATTACAACGATCCTGATCTTAAAATTAACTGGCAAATATCAGCAGATAAAATAATACTTTCAGAAAAAGATAAGCAAAATCCTTTTTTAGAAGATATTTTGTATGCACTGTAAACGCTTAGTTATTCAAACAAAAAAATGAAAGGAATTATTCTTGCCGGCGGCTCCGGCACAAGGTTGTATCCAATAACGAAAGGTATAAGCAAACAAATTATGCCCGTGTATGATAAGCCAATGATCTATTACCCGCTTTCTGTTTTGATGCTTGCGGGCATCAAAGAAATTTTGATTATTACAACGCCAGAAGATGCTTCTCAGTTTAAACGTTTATTGGGCGATGGTAAAGATTTGGGTTGCAGTTTTTCTTATGCTGTGCAGGAAAAACCAAACGGGCTTGCTCAGGCATTTGTAATTGGTGAAAAATTTATTGGTAACGATAAAGTGAGTTTGATTTTAGGTGATAATATTTTTTACGGATCGGGCTTTAGCAAATTAGTTCAGTCTTTTAATAATATTGATGGAGCCGCGATTTTTGCTTATGAAGTAAATGACCCTGAACGCTACGGCGTGGTTGAATTTGATGAAAACTTTAAAGCGTTGTCAATCGAAGAAAAACCTTCAGCACCAAAGTCAAATTATGCTGTGCCTGGTTTATATTTTTATGATAACGACGTGATCAATATTGCAAAAAATATTCAGCCTTCTGCACGCGGTGAATATGAAATTACCGATATAAACAGGGTGTATTTACAAAAAGGTAAACTTAAAGTAGGTGTAATGAATCGCGGTGTGGCATGGCTTGATACGGGAACCTTTGATTCATTGAGCGATGCAAGTGAATTTGTGCGCGTAATTGAAAAAAGGCAATCACAAAAAATTGGCTGCATCGAAGAAGTTGCTTATCGCATGGATTTTATTGATCATGCACAGTTGATGAAGCTTGCAGAACTTTATTCAAAAAGCGGTTATGGAAATTATTTAAAAAAAATAAAGCTGTAATTCATTCATCACAGCTTTACAATTAAAAGCCACGCATTGCGTGGCTTTTTTATATTAATTTTTATGAAGCACTTTCATTGCCTGAGCCCATATCAGTGTTGGCAGGCATATTATTATTGGTTTCAGACATTGAGCCGGAATCGTTGGTCATTGCAGGCATTTCAGGTGCTGGTTTAGAAGCAGCTTTCTTTGGTGCTGCCTTTTTAGGAGCGGCTTTCTTTGGAGCCGCCTTCTTTGCTGCTTTTTTAGGTGCTGCCTTTTTAACTGCTTTTTTTGGGGCAGCTTTCTTTACGGCTTTTTTAGGCGCGGCTTTTTTTGCTGCCTTTTTTGGAGCAGCTTTCTTTACAGCTTTTTTAGGTGCTGATTTTTTTGCTGCCTTTTTTGGAGCAGCTTTCTTCGCAGCTTTTTTGGGTGCTGCTTTTTTTATTGCTTTTTTTGGAGCAGCTTTCTTCGCAGCTTTTTTCACAGCCTTTTTAGGCGCTGATTTTTTTGCAGCTTTCTTCGCTGCTTTTTTATTTGCTTTTGCCATGGATGAGTAATTTTTCTTTTATAGAAATGAAATGGTAAGGTAAAAATGTTTTATCAATTATAAAACTATAATTAAAATTTTTATTGAATTTAGAATAAATTTTTTCGCAGATAAAAATTTGTAGTTGAATTTTAGTTTCAATTTTCATCACCGTGTTTAAAAAATTTTAATTATGGAACTCAGCAATGCACTTAATTGGTTCGAAATACCGGTGAACAATTTCGATCGCGCAAAAAAATTTTATGAATCTATCTTTAATTATCAAATGCCCGAAATGATGATGGGAGAAACTAAAATGGGCTTTTTTCTTTATGATATGCAAGGCGGCAAAGTTGGCGGTGCTATTGTTTACAATCCGTCTTTTTATTCCGCCGCTGAAAATGGTTCATTAATTTATTTGAATGCACAACCGGATTTGCAAATCATATTAGATAGGGTAGATGAGGCCGGTGGTGAAATTGTGAAAACAAAAACACTGATATCAGAAGAACAAAACCTGGGCTATTGGGCTTTATTAAAAGATTCCGAAGGTAACCGCGTTGCGTTGCATTCGATGAATTAATAAGCGGTCTGTTATTTGCCCTAAAATCTAAACTATGAATAAAAAAACAGTAGTATTAGGCGCCTCACCAAATCCTGCGCGATACAGCAATCTTGCAGTGAACAGGCTTACAGCGCACGGTCATAGCGTTATACCTATCGGCAAAAGAACGGGTACAATAAATGGGTTGGATATAATAAAAGATCAGCCGGCAGAAAAGGATGTTGATACGGTCACGTTATATCTAAATGCAAATAATCAAAAGCAGTATTACGATTACATTCTGTCATTGCATCCCAAACGCATTATTTTCAACCCAGGTGCAGAAAATGATGAGTTGGCAGAACTTGCAATAAAGAATAATATTGAACCTGTTGAGGCTTGCACACTTGTTTTATTAAGCACCGGTCAATATTAATTTTAAAAAACAATTAAAGCCTTTTTATAAAAGCGTTTGAACTAAGCAACTGAGCAATCACTATTTTTGCAGCCGCACAAAAAATAATTATGGGTGAGGATAAAGTATTTCATGAAGAAATAAAAAAAGCATCAGACTTTAAATTCGGAACCACTGTTGCCAATGTTTTTGATGACATGGTAAACCGTTCTGTGCCGTATTATGGCGAAATGCAAAGAATGATAGCAGAGCTTGCTGCCGACCATGCACAGGAAGGAAGTTATGTGTATGATTTAGGTTGCTCAACCGGCACAACAATGATTGGTATGAATACTTCTGTGCCTGAAAGCATTGAGTTTGTTGGTGTAGATGATTCGCCGGAAATGCTTAAAAAATGCGATGCGAAACTTAAAGAGATCGGGTTTACGCGACCTTATAAATTAGTAAACGCAGATTTAAATCAGAACGTTGAAATTAAAGATGCATCTGTGGTTGTGTTGTGTTTAACGCTGCAGTTCGTGCGACCGATTCATCGTGAACGTCTCGTAAAAACAATTTATAATGGACTAAATCCAAACGGCGTTTTAATTCTTATAGAAAAGATTTTGGCGGAAGAAAGTTCTTTCAATCGCGATTTTATAAAATATTATTATGAGATGAAGCGCCGCCATCACTATAGCGAACTTGAAATTTCTCAAAAGCGCGAAGCACTCGAAAATGTTTTAATTCCTTATAAACTCAGTGAAGATAATTTGTTGTTGCGCGAGGCTGGCTTTGCACATGTAGAAGTGTTTTTTAAATGGTATAATTTCGCCGGTCTTATCGCTGTAAAAAAATAATATGGTTCAAATCGGCAATTTCTTTTTTAAATACCGTAACTGGCTTTTTATTATTTTCTATGCATTGTTGTTTGTGCCCAATGTGCCGCAATTATTTACAGAAAAAAATTTCGGACCCAATTATTATTTGTACCCGCTGATAATTGGTTTGGTTATAACTGTTGCCGGGCAGGCAATTCGCGGCGCTACTATCGGACTTGCTTATATAATTCGTGGTGGAAAAAATAAAAAAGTTTATGCAGAGGATTTAGTAACAACAGGCATTTTTTCTCATTGCCGTAATCCTTTGTATGTAGGAAATATTTTAATGCTTGCAGGAGTTGGCGTTCTTTCAAATTCATTATTGTATGTTGTAATAATGATTCCTTTTTTTCTTTTCGTTTACCAGGCAATTGTTTTAGCAGAAGAAAACTTCCTGCGTAATAAGTTTGG
>JBEHXR010000230.1:0-6331 GCA_048498595.1 Bacteroidota bacterium | reverse complement strand
CCGTTTACATTATCAATTAAGGCTTCAACTTCTTCATACGTAACCGCAGGAATGTATAACACTTCGTAGCCTTTTGCTTTTAACTCATCCAATAAATAAGAATGAACTTTCGCTGTAACAATAACCTTTTTCTTGATCATGATTTGGTTTTAAAACTTAATGCTGCAAAATCTTCTATGCTTAATTGCTCGGCGCGTTTATCAAAAATTGCATCACTCAAAATATTTTCATCAAACAAATTTCTAACCGCATTTCTTAATTTTTTTCTTCTTTGATTGAATGCGGCTTTTACAAGCTTAAAAAAAACTTCTTCATTTTTGATTTCTAATTTCTCATTCCTGATTTTTAATTCAATAACTCCACTCATAACTTTTGGCGGGGGATTAAAACACGATGGCGGCACATCAAACAAATATTGTACATCGTAAAACGCCTGCACCAACACGCTTAAAATTCCGTAGCTTTTATTATTTGGTTTTGAAGCGATGCGCTGCGCAACTTCTTTTTGAAACATACCAATTACAACCGGAACCTGTTCTTTCCATTCTAATATTTTAAATAAAATTTGAGAAGAAATATTATAAGGAAAATTCCCGATCACAATAAATTCTTCATCAAAAGGAATAGTCGTCTTTAAAAAATCTTCATGAATTATTTTGCCTTTTAGCATAGGGTAATGCATTAGCAAATAATTAATTTTTTCTTCGTCTAATTCTACTGCTTTAAAATCTATATTTTCTAACTGCAATAAATATTTGGTTAACGCGCCTGTGCCTGGACCGATTTCTAATAAGTTTTTAAATTGATGTTTTTGTAATGCGGCAATTATTTTAAGTAAAATGTTTTCATCTTTTAGAAAATGCTGGCCTAAAGATTTTTTAAGCGTGATTTGCATGATGCGAAGTTATTAGAATAGGAATTGGAAATTGAAAAATGCAAGCTGAAAATTGATGACTGAGATCGTTAACTTTTCAACTTGTAAACTAAAACATATTTTTACAGCAAAGAATCTTTAAATGAGCGCAGAACAAAAACCAATTATAGGATTTACGAGTGGCGATCTTAATGGAATAGGGCTTGAACTGATTATAAAAACGCTTAGCGATAACAGGATATTTGAGCAATGTACGCCGGTTGTTTTTGCAAGTAATAAGAGCATAAATTTTTACAGGAAATCAATGCCTGAAATAAATTTTTCTTACCAGGCTATAAAAGAAATCTCAAAGGCAAATAATAAACAGGTAAATGTTTTTAATTGCTGGGAAGAAGAAGTTGTAATTAATGCGGGCATACTAAATGACATTGGCGGTAAGTATGCGAGACTTTCATTGCAAAGTGCAACCAAAGCATTAAAGCAATTACAGATTCATGGGTTGGTAACTGCGCCTATTCATAAAAAAAATATTCAGTCTGCAGATTTTAATTTCACCGGTCACACACCATATTTAAAATCTGAGTTCGGTTTAAATGATGTTGTGATGCTGATGGTTGCTTCAAACATGCGCGTAGCTGTGGTAACAGAACAT
Source organism: Bacteroidota bacterium (assembly GCA_048498595.1). Classification (GTDB taxonomy): domain Bacteria; phylum Bacteroidota; class Bacteroidia; order Chitinophagales; family Chitinophagaceae; genus Parafilimonas. Next base: position 4,805 of record JBEHXR010000230.1, on the reverse strand, counting down.
GTGCCTGTGAAAGACATTGCAACATTCATAACAAGAGAAAATATTCTTAGCAAACTTTTCATCTTAAATAAAAGTTTACATAGAGATTTTGGAATTGAAAAACCACGTATTGCTGTGCTTGGTTTAAACCCGCATGCAGGTGATGAAGGTTTAGTGGGTGATGAAGAAATAAAAATTATTAAGCCTGCTATTAAAGAAGCAAAAGATAAAGACGTTTTAGCTTTTGGACCATACAGTGCAGATGCATTTTTTGCAAGAGCGCAATATGAATCTTTCGATGCAGTGCTTGCTATGTATCACGACCAGGGATTAATTCCGTTTAAATCACTTGCCATTGGTGAAGGTGTAAATTTTACCGCAGGTATGCCTGTTGTAAGAACAAGTCCTGATCATGGAACTGCTTTTGATATTGCAGGGAAAAATAAAGCAGATGCATCTTCATTTATTACAGCAACGTTTGAATGTATCGACATCATAAAACGTCGCGCTGATTATGATGAAAGCCACAGTAACCCATTACGAAAAATGAGCAACATGATTATTGCAAATGCTGCCGACGAAGCCATAGAAACTACGGAAGAATAACGAGAAAAGCAAGCCGAAGCACTTTCAAAAAATCATATTTTTATCCGAGACAATGCTACCTGCATAACGGGTACTTTTATCTCTCCTAAATTATAGTTTATGAAAAGATTGCTTCACCGGGCAATTGCCATAACGGCTTTGTCTTTTTTATGTTTTCATTCTAATGCACAATTCAAGAATATTCTTCAGCACGCAAAAGATAAGGCAACAGATAAGGCAAACAATGGTGTTGATAAAGTGATGGATCATTCAGGCAATAACACGAACAATTCAAACCAAACTAATAATAGCAACGCTAATAATAATACGCAACAACAAACGCAAACTGCCTCAAGCGATCAAACAAATACAACAGCAGCGTCAAATGTTCCAACTGTAAAATCTTACCAGAATTATGATTTTGTGCCGGGTAATAAAATCATCTTCGAATCAAATCTTGCAGATGAACAGGTGGGTGAAATTCCATCACAGTTTATCGTATCAGACGGGCAAACAGATGTGCAGGTGGAAGATGGAGAAAATGTTATTCATGTGCCCAAAGGCAGCGGTGCAACATTTACCGCAAGGATGACCAACGAAAATTATATGCCCGACCAATTTACCGTTGAATTTGATTTTAAGAATGAAGACTTCGGATTAAATCATATAAGCGTGGATTTTGGCAACAGGGTTTATTACGCGCAGGATCCCGCAATTATGCCCGGAATCACGTTTGATAATGGAGGCGTTAACTGGACTTTGGGTGATGTGGATTACCCGGAAGGATTAGCTGCAAATACTAAACAAGCTATGCAATGGCATCATATTGCAATCGCTATTAATAAAACTGCAGGAAAGATTTACATAGATCAGTTTAGAGTAGTAAACGTGAACAACCTTACAGGTAAACCTAATAACGTAACTTTTCATGTAGACGGATATGAAAATTCATTTGTAAAAAATATACGTATTGCCGCAGGCGGTATTGATATTTATAAACAAGTAAGTACAGATTCTAAAATTGTGATGCACGGAATTTTGTTTGATGTAGATAAGGCAACACTGAAACCTGAATCAATGGGTTCTATTAACCAGATTTATGGTTTGCTGAAAAAAGATCCTTCTTTAAAATTTGAAATTGATGGTCATACTGATAACTCCGGCAACGCTGATCATAATATGACTTTATCTCAGCAACGCGCAGATGCTGTTAAAACGCAATTGGTAAGTATGGGTGTTGATGCTTCACGTTTAACCACAAAAGGTTTTGGTGATACAAAGCCAATGGATACAAACGATACACCCGAAGGCAAAGCAAACAATCGTCGCGTTGAGTTTATAAAAATGTAATAACTATTGCTAATTGCTATGAGAGTTCAAACATTAATATTGTTTGTGTGCATGAGCGTGTTTGCACATGCACAGTCAGACAGATCACCAAATGCGCAGGAACTCGCTGTAATTAAAAAAGCGCAGAATGTAGTTGAACCGTTTATTGATTCATTTCAAAATGGTGACTGGCAAAAGCAAGATGGCGGTGCTGATGAAGAACAATATTTATCTGTTCAAAAATATCCTGATGTTCCAATGGGTGTTGCGCCGTTTAATGACTGGAATTTTGTTGTTCGCCCTAACTCAAAATATTTCAATCAAACAATAAAACCGTTGTATGATAAACTAACCACACTTAGTGCAACGTACACCGATGATAATGTAAAGCAGGAAGTAGAGATTGGTAAACAATTAAAAAAGCTCACTGATATTTATGTTGAAGTTTTTGTGGATCAAAAAAATCTTCCTTATAGATTTCAAAAAGGAAGTACCGGCGATTTGAATATACCCGGTACTGCTTATGCTTATAAAGAAACAGATCCAAACAAAACTATCGGAACACAGATTGACGGCATCAGCAATTACGTACTTGCGTTTGGTGATTGGAACAATTCTGTTGCTGATAAAAACTTAGGCGTTTATCAATTTAAGTTTCAACATCCAAAAGGCTCGCCTTACATCGAAAATATTGTGATAAGAATTTCAGGTAATGATGAACGTATTCATCAATTGCTAACAACACTTGACTGGAATAAAATGAATGATGCATTGACTAAATAATGCGAAGGCTTTTATTATTTATTAGATGTTGATAGAAAATATTAAAGTGCAGCCAACAAGAGTTTTAAAATTGTTGCTGCACTTTTTTATGTTATGATCGATTTATTCACTTACCCAAAACTCAATGTTATATTCTGTTTCACCGAGATTGCCATACTTGTTGAATATACATGTTTTAGTAACTGCAGGTTCGCCATTGCCATGCCTGTTATCTAAATACAATTTTTTACCGGGATAAATTGCTTTGATTGAATACTTACCAATCGGTACATCTTTTACCATAAATGTTCCTGCAACATCTTCAACACTTCTTTCAAAAGTACTTGCAGGGCTGCCATCAATTAGCGTACTATCAATTGGTGTAAACCTGATTTTAATTTTCGTCATGTCTGCATCTGTGGCCCATTGATATAAATCAACATGTGCACCATAATAACCATTGTCGCCAGGTTTCTTACCACTCAATTTCCATTTAAAATTTCTTACTGCAGAATCAGCTTGCGTAAATGAGTTTCCGCTTCCATCTAAATCAAAGAGATAATTTACGCCATATGCTTTTTTGCTGTATTGTGCTTTTGCTGTCCAATCACCAGCAGGTGAAGCCGGAATAGTAACGATATATTTTCCATTGGCATTTGTTTTTCCAAACACATAAGTGTCATACCAAACCGTATGCTCAACCGTTATGTTTGCATTGGAAAGAGCATTGCCACGTGAATCGGTTACTGCACCGCTTACTGTTCCTGCTTTTCTTTTAAAAGCTGATTCATTAGCTGCGGAAACAATGTTGCTGCTAACAGTTTCTTTTTTACAACTGATAAATGAAGTACTGCTAAAAATTATTGCAGCAAGGAAAATCTTTTTCATAAACTATTGATGGTTTCGTTTAGATATTTTTATTGATAAAACAAAACTATCAACACAATAAACTGATGAAAATATGAAGCTGTATAAACTGTAAAAAATAAGAAATGAAATGATAAAACAACTATTTCATTTGCGATATTGTTTTCAAGAATTTTTATAAACCACCTGAACTGTTTCTCTTGTTTGCTGTTTTAAAATTATTTGTTTATCGCCTGTCATTTTATTAAGCAAGTCATTATTAAAATGACGAATCGTTAAAAGCGATAATTCTTTTTCAATCTGTACATCAAATATTTCGCTGCAGGTTGCGGCAAGCTGTTGAATTTTTTCAGTGCGGTCGTCCAAACATAATTCAACGCTTATTGCGCCGGTTTGTATAAGATTGGGTTTGATGTTAAGCGTTTGAAATATTTTATATAATTCGCGCATTGGCTCTCCTTCCACAAAAGAAAAATCAAGACTATGCAAATGCACGAGCACTTGTTTTTCTTTAATAATTATAACCGGCGGAAGATTTTTTATATGCTGTTTTGAAATAGTTGTGCCTGGCAAAGAAGGATCTAAAAAACATTTTACATGCAACGTAATTCCTTTATTCTGTAAAGGCTTGATAGTTTTTGGATGAATAACCTGTGCACCGTAATAAGCCATTTCAATTACTTCATCAAAACTCAGTTCTGGTATTAATTGTGCATCAGGAAATTGTTTTGGATCTGCACTCATTACACCTTCTACATCTTTCCATATTGTTACACTTTCCGCATATAAAATGTTTGCAAAAATGGCGGCAGTAAAATCACTTCCTTCTCTGCCAAGTGTTGTACTTTCATTTTCATCTGTGCTGCCAATGAAGCCTTGTGTGAGAATAATGTCTCCGGTTTCCGGTTTCAAGTTTTCGGTTAATTGTTCAATTTTTTTTGTGGTGTATTGCCAGTCAACATTTGCATCGCGAAAATTATCATCGGTGCGAATGATGTCTCTTACATCAATCCATTTATTGATAATGCCACTTTCATTCAAATAAAAACTTACAATACTTGTGCTAAGCAGTTCGCCGATAGAAACTATCTGGTCGTAATAATAATCATATTCACGCACCGGTTTATCGTGCAACAGCCATTCAACTTCTGTAAAAAAATTATTCAAATGTTCTTCACATGCATTGTAATGTGTAACCAATAAATATTTTGTTGTTGTAAGGTGTTGGTTTTTTATCGCACCAAATAATTGCAAAGCTTCTTCTCTGTTGCCTGCAAAAAAAG
>JBEHXR010000229.1:0-6417 GCA_048498595.1 Bacteroidota bacterium | reverse complement strand
CCAACACTAATTATATAGTCGCTTTTTTTTAGAAAGAACCGAAACATGCTTCTGAAAATTTTATTTTCCATTTTCTCATAGAAATCTGAGCCATGTATTGTTACAATAGTTTTGGTGCCTTTTTTTCTTGCATAAAAATAGGTGAGTGGTAAAAGAGGAAAATAATAATGTACATGAATGATGTCGTACCTGTTTTCTTTTAAATGCTTAATCACTTTTCTAAAATAAACAAGATATTTTTTTATGCTTCCCCACATATCAGTAAACTGCCTGTACATTCCCATTAATTCATAGCTGTTATCTTTATCATGTTCTTTTAAATATTCATATTGATTGGTAACAAAAATTCCCGACGAAGGCTTTTCGGGTGAAGGAGCCATGTTTGTAAGGATAAATATTTTTTTAGAAGCCATGTCTATAATGTTTTATAATCTGTGCGCTGTTTAAAAATTGTATAATCTTCTTTTAAATATTTATCAAATATTTTTTCTGAAACTTCAGGTGGTACAGCATTTTTATTATCGTAGCCTTTTGTTTTAGTGTTCTTATTAATTAAAAAATTTCTTATCTTCTTTCTAATTGCGAAAGAAGGCATTATTGTTTTAGCAAGTTTCTTAACAGGATTTTCCTGAAACAATATGCGTTGTATTGCGTAGGATTTAGGTGCGTAAGAAGAATTATCTTCTACCTTGTATTTATAATTTACAAAATGAGAAACGCTTATAAAGTTTTCAATTTCCCGTATGGCAGAAGGTAGATTATTTTCATTATAAATATCTTTTTCAGCTTCTAATATCAAAACGTTTTCTTTTTTAAAAAGCGAGTACACATCATTTAGAATGCTGTTATATAAGCTGTTTCTTATGATAGTAAAATACCTGTTTATTTTTTTTTGGCTTAGTTCTGTCTCAATCGCTTTTTCTATCGGCAAATCATAATTTGCTCTGCGTATGTTATGATAATATTCAGATACCAAGCGCTTGATAGGATTTCTGACTGTGATAATAATTTTTACATCTTTATTGTAAGCATCAGCGTAATCTTTAATTCTCTTTAAAGTTTCGAGTGAATCACAATATGTAGGGGAAATTTCACCAACTACCTGGTTTGGCTTAGCGTCTGAAAAATGTTTATTGTACCATTTGTATCCTTTGTGATAGCCGTGGCTAAAAAATTGAATTTCTTTTTTTGGAGACAAGTATATCTCAGGATTTTGGATAAGAATATTTTGAAGAAGTGTTGTGCCGCATTTAGGTGGTCCAATTATAAAAAAATCAAGCATAATAAAATAAGTTCAGCACTATTAACTAGTGCTTAATTTTTTAAAATTTCCAAAGTTTAAAAGAATAGCCAGAAATAGAGAGTTCATTCCTGATTGAATAATGTGACCTGCAAAAACGGCAACGCCAAAAATTAACAGGCAATTAAAAATCAGCAGAAGTTGTTTTCTGTCTTTTTTAATATTTACCTTTTTTAAAGAATCAACAAAAAATATCAGCGGTATAATAAAAAAGAGATAGCCTAATACACCAAAGCCTTCAAGCACATCCAGAAAATTATTTTCGGTATATCCTGTCCAAACATGACCAATAAAAATGCTGACAGGATTATGAATAAATATTTCTTCCAATATACCAACGGCTGTTTCTCTTTTTAAACCTCCGGTTAATATTGTCTCCCAACCTTGTTGATGAGCGAAATAAGAAAGCCTCGTCCAGAATAAAGTTATTTGCTGTACTATACTGCTTTGAAAAACGATTGCACCAACTATAATAAGAACCAGTATAACAAGTCGTCTGTAAAAGCTTGATAACATAACCACAATGGTAACGTTTAGAAAAACTGATATCAACGCTGTTTTGCTTAATAATCCTAAACTGCATACCAAAAAAAGAAAGGCAAATCCGTAAGTAACCCAAAACCCTTTTTTAGAAAAAAAGTATAATCCAACTCCTGATAAAACGGTGAGTACTCCGCCTACTTCATTGCCGGCATAAAAGAAACCCGTTCCACCAACAAAGTCTCCGGTTTTATTAACGCCATAGTTACTAAAACCGATATTGACATATGATAAGGAAATATTTAGAGCCATTATAAAAATGTTTACATACAATATGGTGTAAAGATTTTTTTGGGTAATTCGTCCCTGCTCAATTTGGCTCCTGAACAAGATTAAAAAGATGGGAAACAGAATTAGTTTAAAAATAATATCAAAGTCAATTGTTTGAAATTTAAAAACTATATACTGTGCAGCTCCTAACGTGAGAAAAATAATTGTAAGAAAAAAAGGTATTGCCCTGCCTTTAATATTTTTATCTAAAAGAAATACCGTAAAAATAATAACCAATACTGCAGCTCTGATTAATGTATTAAAAAGAGAACTTCCGTTACTTTCATTTAAAAAATAACCACCAACCATGTCAATCAAAAGCCAACCTGCCTCAATATAAAAGATCAGTTTATACAAAAAATTTAAGAAGGCTGCTCTGCTCATATTTTCGCATTAATCCAATTAGTTATCGGCTTTCACTTGTCTTTATCTTATTAGAATCCTTGTTGTGAAATTGAGGTTTCCAAAGCTCATAAACATTTACACCAATAATATCACTCAGGCTTTTCAAGTCTTCTTCAAAGTATGCAAATAAAGCTTGTCTTTCTTCAAACGAAAGTGGCGTATATTTTTTTTCTGTTTTATTATACTTATCCAGTGTTGGTAATATCTGACGACGATAAAAAGATTTTATGCCAAAAGGCAACACCTTACCAACATTGCGACGAAATCTTGATTCTTTGTTTCGAAGAAAACGATGCAGCGTTTTAAGCCTTACATCGCCAGATCTGTTATAAGCATTATTAGTATTTACAATTACAGATTCATCAACGCCCAAAAAATTGAACACCTTCTTCATTTGCCCCTGGCTGTCTGCTATAAAATCGGAATCAAACAAAATCAAAAATTTATCTTTAGTAAACCATTTTAGCCAATTTGATAAATGCTTAGCATACATACCTGAGTTTACATAAGCCAAATCTGTTTGTTCTGTAAGGTTTCCTTTTAGTCTTTCATCTTGTAATTTTACGGCATCAAAAAATTTTATTTTGGAAGACTCCCATCCATTTTTTATTGCGAAATGATAAGCCGAATATGCCCGGTCAACAGGATTACGCAGCATAACTATCAGCTTTGCATCTTTGTTATAATTATAGACTCTTTCCGGAGCTTCTTGTGAAGTTAGCATGTGAACAAACGCACCACCAACTACTTTTTGTGCAGCATAGGTTTGATAAAAGCGATGAAAGTGTTGTACGCCTTGATTATATACTCTGTCTTCTACAAAAAAATGATTTTCCTTAACTTCCGGCATATAAATTTCCGGATGCTCACTTAAATAATTATATAATGAAGTGGTTGCTGATTTTTGTGCGCCAATAATAAAAAAGTCTACCTTATTAATCATTTCAACATCATTTAATCAATTTAACCAATCTGACAATTGAATGCTCCTGCTTTTTAAATAATTTGACAGGCGTTTGTTTGATTCTTTATACGTAGAATAAAGAAGTTCTTTACTCTCACCATCTATAATTTTATTGTTTTTTTCTTCCTGATTTACCTTATAATATAGATTTCTTAGTTTAACTTTTAGCTGGTGGTTTCTTCTGAGGAAAACTTCAAAACTGTTATTTAAAAAAAGTGCCGCCGAGTGAACTAATTTATTTTTTACAAAAACGGTTTTATTTTCTGTAACAAATTCCATATTCAGAAAAGGCGTTTCATCTATCTCCAGCCATTTTGAAAGATCAATCATTATAGCTTTAGGGTTGGTGATAAGCTTTTCAAAATAAATTATCTTAATTTCCTTATTATAAGCATCAACCCATTCCGGAACAAAGTCGTTATACATTCCTTCCTCAATTGATCGTCTGTAAAAATTGTTATCCTGCAAAGGATATTTCATTTCTTCAATACACTTTTGTATGAATATTTTCAGATCTTCATCTGGCTTTATAAATAATTTTGCCCTTAGCCAATTATAGTTTGATAAAAATCTATCAACAGGCTCTCTCAGAATAATAATAACTTTGTGGGGTGGCAAAACTTCGATCATTTTATCTCTTAATAATTTTCCTCCATACATGTAAGCGGGACTCGCATCAATAGCATATTTCTCGTTCTTACGATCAGCAAAATATTTTTTATAATCTTCAATAGGATCAGGCTGCTTTTTATAACGCAAAGGAGTAAAATAATCTAATTCCTTTTTGCCGGAACCGTATATTTCAGAATGTCCGGCCAAATAAGTATATAAAGAAGTTGTTGCGGCTTTGTGTGCCCCAATAATTATTAAGTTTGGTAAATCTCTACTCATTTAAATTCTTCTTTATTACAATTATTATAAAACGTATTTTTTAATACTTTCATTATAGTGCTTCGTTATACACGAGGCAATACTTTTTATTAGAAATGCAACTCGCCTGTCTATTGCAAATTCAACTTTGCAATTTGCTGCGTTTAGATTTAGTTTGATACAACTTCTTTAGCAGAAAATTTCTCATCGAAGGAATGTATAAGTGAAGCTGTTTCAAAAATATTAGTTTTAGAAGATGCGCCAAATAATATTGATTCAATGTTTGGCAAACTGCATACATATTCTATTGCTTGTTTAGGAGGAATTGCGCCAGCAGCTAATACCTGCATTGCAATGGCTCTAACCTTTTTTGTTTTTAAAACTTCAATATAACTTTCTTTGCCGCCAGACATTCTAAAACCCACCTTATTAATAGAGGCGCATATAATTGGGTTTTCAATTCCTACTTTTTCCAAAGCATTTAACAGCATGGGCAAATTCATTGTTATAAAACCTGCTTCAGCATTGTATTTTTTTTCAACGTAGTTATGAAAAGCTTTTAGCACATCAATCATCCCTAATCCTAAAAGAAGATCGGTTATAACATTTTGCAAAAAAATTGCCGGTGTGTTGATGCCTTTAAACATTTTCATTTCTGCATCAACCATTAATTCCATTATAGATAAATAGTCTTTCGAGAGATATGCCATTCCTCCTTTAAATAAAGAGCCGAAAAAATTGCCAGGCACATATTCTTTCAGCGCACCCATTACACCCAACTCAGTAACTGCATTAGCATATTTGTGTGCATATGGCATACAAGGATAAATCTTGAAATTTTTATATTTTTCAGGATCGTTTCGTATTGCTTCACAGATATTCGCAATTCTATCGTGCGTGGTACACATAAAAGTATCAATGCCTGCTTCAGTTGCATAATCAAGTGTTCTTAATATTGCCTTGTCTTCTTTAAACTTAATAGATTGAGCCCTTGATTTTTCATCAGATATGTGGTTAACGGCAAAAAACTGATTATCCCCAAAAAGTATTCTGTCCATTTTAATTTTTTATACTGTTTTTAATTAATGATATTACTTTATCAGTATGCCAGGCACTTTCAAAATTATTTATTGTATTAGGTACTGTACCTTGAATAGCTTTTATAAAATAATCCACCTGAAGAGAGTATTCTTCACCACGTAAATAGAAATCTACCGGCTGCGTTAAATCAGTTACATATTTTACATTCCAATCTTTTGTATAACCTTCAGGGCAATCTGAAGTTTTAAAATAAACTTTCAATTCATTTGCATCACAAATAATCTTGCCTTTGCTGCCATTAATTGTTATCGAAGTAGACATCTTTCTATAGGTTTCATCGCTCCAGTTTACGGATAATACACCGGAGACGCCGGAAGATAATTGTAAAAGCGAAAACACCGAATCATCTACATTTTTAGAATAGAACGATTTCATAAGAGCGCCCTTTACGGCGGTAATAGGCGCTAAAATATAATTAATAAGATCTATTACGTGTGATGCATAATCCATCAAACATCCGCCACCTTCTGAAGGGTCTGCCCTCCAGTTATTTTGTTTTGCACGAACTACAACCGGCCCATAAGCTTCACCGGTAAAATGAAATATATCGCCCAGGTATCCTCCATCAATAATTCTTTTCACTTCCTGAAATGTTCCAACAAATTTGTTGTGATAACCAACCTGGTTAATTACTTTTTTTCTTTTGCTTAATTCAACTAAATCTTGACCTTCTTCAACTGTTAAACAGAAGGGTTTTTCTGCAAATACATGCTTACCATTGTCAAGTATTTTCTTAACCATTTTTGCATGAAACTTTGTTGGTACTGCAACGAAAACTGCATCAAGATCAGCCTTGGTAATCATTTCCTCGTAATCATCATAGCCCTTAAAAGAAGAATATTTTTTTAAAACATCTAATACTAATTTCGAAGTATCGCATACGCCCGCTACTTCAACATCTGGATGTGCACCCAAAATAGAAAGATGAGATATACCCATTTTGCCTGCGCCTATTAAACCTACTTTA
>JBEHXR010000228.1:0-6443 GCA_048498595.1 Bacteroidota bacterium | reverse complement strand
GCGTGGCGAAACCTGATGAAAAATAAATTTTATACAGGTATAAATATTTTTGGTTTAGCTATCGGGCTGGCGGTTGGCATCATGATTTTATTGTGGGTACAAAATGAATTGAGTTATGACAGCTTTAATAAAAACGCCGATAATATTTATAAGATCAATTCGCATTTGGGTTCAGGAACAGGCGCACAAATCTGGAGCAGTGCTCCTGCCCCATTGGCTGTTTTTTGCAAACAGTCGATACCCGACGTTGCAAACGCAGTTCGCCTGAAGAAACGATATGACCAACTGTTATTTACAAATGGTAATAACAAGTTTTTAGAAACAAACACAGCATTTGTCGATCCATCTTTCTTCTCTGTTTTTAGTTTTGATTTATTGAAGGGCAACCCGGCTCAGCCTTTTAACGGCGATAATTCAATTGTAATAACAGCATCAACTGCAAAAAAATATTTTGGTAATGATGATGCAGTTGGCAAAATTCTAAAAACAGATAAAGACAATTTTGTTGTAAGCGGCGTACTAAAAGATTTTCCTGAAAACTCTTCCATCAATTTCGACATGCTCTTTCCCATGAGCCTGTTTGCAAAAAATTTTGGCGGCAATGGTACATGGAAAACGATTGATGAAGACCTCGGCAATTATCAGTACGATATTTATTTGCAGCTGCAGAAAAATGCCTCACCTGAAACAGTTGCAAAAAAAATAAGCAAAATTTTTAACGATAAAAAAGGTGAAGCTGATGCAGGCACTTTTTTCACTTTGCAATCATTAAAAAGTTTACACTTAATTACAGCAGAAGGTAATACCAGCGCTTTGCAAACCGTAAGAATCTTTTTAATTATTGCGATTCTTATTTTAATTATTGCCTGTATTAATTATGTAAACTTATCTACTGCACGCTCCATGCTTCGTTCAAAAGAAGTGAGCATGCGTAAAATTATCGGTGCATCAAAATACCAGTTGTTCATTCAATTTATAATTGAATCTGCGGTGTTGTTTATCATTGCATCTGCGCTTGCTTTCCTCATCATTTATTTATTATTGCCTTTATACAATAATATTTCAGGCAAACAACTTGTTTTCGATTTAAGCAATGCCGATGTTTGGATCGTTATCGGCAGCACCATTCTCGGCACATTAATATCAGGCAGCTTTTACCCGGCATTATTACTTACATCATTCAAACCATTACAGGCTTTAAAAGGCAAGCTTTCCATCGGTATCGGCACAACATCCTTCAGGAAAGTTTTAGTAGTTACACAATTTGTTTTTTCTGTTTTGCTCATCATCGGCACCATTGTAATTACAAAACAATTGCAATACATAAAAGAGAAAGACCTCGGTTACGATAAAGAACAAGTTTTTTCTGTAGGGCTAACACAAGCGCTGCATGATCATTTTACTGCTGTGCGTAATGAACTGATGAAACAACCTTCCATACTTGGAGTTGCCGCATCGGATGCAAGCGTGATTGGTGTAAACGGAACGACCGGTGATACCTATTGGGATGGTAAACCGCAAGGCAGTACATTTTTAATTCATACCAATGGCATAGATGAAAATTTTATTCCATTATTAAAAATGAAAATGGTTGCAGGAAAAAATTTTAGTGGTGCGCCTTCAGATTCATTGCATTTTATTTTAAATGAAACAGCCGTAAAACAGGCAGGCATTAAAGACCCGATTGGTAAAAGCTTTACGCTCTGGCAATACAAAGGAACTATTATAGGCGTAGTAAAAGATTATAATTATACATCATTAAAAGAATCTATCGAGCCATCTATATTTTATTATGATCCGCCCAACTGGACGATGTATGTAAAAACAAAAGGTAAAGATGCATCTGCAGCTATTGCCGCAGCACAAAAAGTTTGGAAAGAATATGATGCATCATTTCCTTTTCAATATTCTTTCTTAGATGATCAGTATAATAAATTATACCAGGCAGATGAACGCGCAGGCATTTTAATAAAAGTATTTGCAGCCGTTGCTATTTTAATTTCCTGCCTGGGCTTATTTGGTTTGATAACATTTACGGCACAAGTAAAAACAAAAGAGATCGGTATAAGAAAAGTGCTGGGTGCAAGCGTTTCAAGCATAACAAATTTATTGGCAAAAGAATTTTTATTGTTGGTGCTGATTGCATTTGTAATAGCAGCGCCGCTTGCTTATTATTTTATGCATAAATGGCTGCAGGATTTTGCTTATAGAATAAATATAACGTGGTGGATGTTTGCCGTTGCAGGTTTTGGTGCATTGCTCATTGCATTGTTAACAATGAGTTTCCAGGCTATAAAAGCAGCGATTGCAAACCCGGTGAAGAGTTTAAGAACCGAATAATAAACGTGAAACGTCAATCATCAATCGTGAATGCCTGTTTCCGCGAGGAACGATTAAAAGCAATATGAAAAAAAACAGGTAATCAGTTCAATCATATAAATCGTGGTCTATGTTCAAAAATTATTTCACGATAGCATGGAGAAACATAAGAAGGCATAAATCGTATGCCGCCATCAATATCAGCGGGCTTGCAGTGGGTATGGCAGCCTGCGTGTTATTGTTTATTGTAGTGCAATATGAATTGAGTTATGAAAAATTTCAACCCAATTATAATCGCATTTATCAAATAGTAACAGAAGATAAATATCCTGATGGCATAGAATATACACCCGGCGTTCCTTTTCCTTCATTGGAAGCAATGCGGGCAGATTTTCCGCAGATAACAACCGGTGCTTTGTTTTCAAGCGATCAAAGCCAGGTTACAGTGCTTGGTGATAATGCAACAAACAATTCTTCACAAAAAAAATTTATTGAAGAAAGCGGTTTCTTTTTTGCTGATCCGCAATTCTTCCAGGTGTTTCATTATAATTTTCTTATTGGCTCACCCGAAGTTTTAAAAGAGCCGAATACAACATTGCTTACACAATCAACCGCAACAAAATATTTTGGTAGCTGGAAAACTGCAGCAGGAAAATTTTTAAAACTAGATAATAAAGCAGTTGTAAAAGTAGCCGGCATATTAGAAGACGTTCCGGCAAACACAGATTTTCCGTTGCGTATTGTTACCTCTTTTGAAACGGCAAAAGCAAATGCAGATACTTATAGTTATACGCCATTCTGGGGAAGCACAACGAGCAATTTTCAACTGTTTATGTTATTGCCGCAAAATGTTTCTGTTGCAAGCGTAAATGCGCGGCTTGCAGATTTTATTTCAAGACACGATAAGGTTGACAGGACAAGCAAGCGCACAAATTTTCTGCAACCTTTACGTAATGTTCACTTTGATAACCGCTTTAGTAATTTCGGTGATCACATTACTTCAAAATCTACCTTACTTACATTATCGCTCATCGGCATTTTTATTATTGTGATGGCTTGCATCAATTTCATCAACCTTGCCACTGCACAAGCTGTCAATCGTTCAAAAGAAATCGGAATACGAAAAGTGCTTGGCAGCAATCGCGGTAAATTGTTTTGGCAGATGATGGGAGAAACAGCAATGATCGTATTTTTTGCAATGATAATTGCAGGCGCTATCGCTTATGTTTGTTTGCCCTCCGTTAAACATATTGATTCCATCAACGAACCGCCTGGCATTTTTAAACCACAAACCATTTTATTTTTAATTGCTGCAGGATTTGTTGTTACCATTTTCTCGGGTTTTTATCCTTCATTGATTATGTCTGGTTTTACACCGATGACTGCATTAAAAAATAAAATAACATCGGCAACTATCGGCGGCATTTCTTTAAGAAGAGGATTGGTGGTAACACAGTTTGCTATTTCGCAGGTGCTGATCATCGGAACAATTGTAGCAATAAGCCAAATGAATTTTGTGCGTAATGCTGATCTTGGTTTTAATAAAAATGCGGTGTTTGTTGTAAACAGTAATTGGGATAGTATTCAGATTTCGCGGCAACATGCATTGAAACAACAACTGCTAAAATTGCCGGGTGTTGATATGGTTTCATTTAACAGCGATGTGCCTTCCTCTGAAAATAACTGGTCAACCAATTTTGGTTTTGATCACAGACCTGATGAAAAATTCAATGTGAGTTTAAAGTTTGCTGATGCTGATTATTTTAAAACTTTCGGTTTGCAGTTTGATGCAGGTCATGCATACGACGTTAGCGATACGCTAACCGATATTGTAATAAATGAAACATTGGTAAAGAAGCTTGGATTGAAAAATGCAAACGATGCTGTCGGCAAACAAATAAAATTGGGCGGAGGAGAATGGCACAACATTGTGGGCGTGCTAAAAGATTTCAAAACAAGTTCCCTGCGCGAAGAAACTAAACCCATATTACTTGCTTCAAGACAAAAATATTACGGCAGCATGGCTGTAAAAATAAGAAGCGCCAATCTTGCACAAACAAAGGATGCCATTTTAAAAACGTGGGATAAATTCAATCCTGAATTTGCGCCAACCAGTTTCTTTCTCGATGACAGCATTAATGATTTTTACAAGCAAGAAAATGAGCTTTCATTATTGTATAAAATTTTTGCAGGCATAGCCATTTTTATTTCGTGCTTGGGTTTGTATGGATTGGTTTCTTTTATGGCAGCACAGCGCACAAAAGAAGTAGGCATAAGAAAAGTGCTGGGTGCATCTGTTGCAAACATCATCTATTTATTTTCAAAAGAATTTACAATACTTATAGTGATAGCTTTTGCGGTTGCTGTTCCTGTTTCTTATTATATGATGCATAACTGGCTCAGCAATTTTGCATATCGCATTAATATTACTATTTGGGTTTTTGTATTGGCAGTAATTGCATCAGTTGTTATTGCGTGGCTTACGGTTGGATACAAAGCGGTAAAAGCTGCAATGGCTAACCCGGTTAAGAGTTTAAGAACGGAATAAAAATCGTGAAACGTGAATCGTTAATAGTGAATGATAAATTCTAAATAGATATTACTAAATCATACATTGGAAATCATCTTTTATGTTTAAGAATTATTTGAAGATCGCGTGGCGGAATTTAATGAAGAGTAAATTGTTTTCATTCATCAACATTATTGGTTTGTCTGTCGGACTTACCTGTTGCATGTTGATCACATTGTATATTATTAATGAAACGGGTTATGATGCTTATCAAAAAAATGCAGATAATATTTACCAGTTAGGTACTGAGTTTGTTGGTCTGGGCAATTTTAAAAAGCTGCCGAATACACCTGCGGGCATGGGTGAAACAATGAAAAATGTTTTTCCTGAGATTGAACAAACTGCCAGGCTTGCTCCGTTATATTCAGAAGACAAAACACTTCTGCAATACAATGAAAAGAACGGCGAATCAAAATCATTTTATGAAACAAAAGGGTTTTTAGCAGATTCTACTTTTTTCAGCATGTTCACTTACAACTTTGTTGAAGGTAATGCTGCAACCGCGTTGGATAATCCAAACACAATTGTATTAAGTGATGAAATAGCAAAAAAGATATTTGGTGATCAGCCTGCATTGCATAAAGTAATTCATGTAAGCAGCAGCACAAATGGTGATCATGATTATTTGGTAACCGGTGTTTTTAAACCTATCAATAAACCTTCGCACATTGATGCAAGATTTTTTATGAGTATGATGGGCGGAAATATCGCGGATTATATTAAACGGCAACAGGGCGATCTTGCAACAAACAATCTGTTTTATACTTACCTGCAATTAAAACCGGGCGCTGATGCAAAAAAACTGGAAGCAAAATTTCCTGCTTTTATAGAACAATATGCAGGAAAAAAATTGCAGGCAGTTGGTTTTAATAAAAGACAATTTTTAGTTCCGCTTAAAAAAATTCATCTTGATGAAGATGTAAAAGATAATATCACCGAAGGCGGAAGCACAACCTATTTATATATTCTTGCATCTATTGCTTTATTTACATTACTTATTGCTTGCATCAATTTCATGAATCTTGCAACAGCGCAATCTGCAAAACGTTCTTCAGAAGTTGGCATAAGAAAAGTTTTAGGTGCAGAAAAAAAATTGCTCGTTTCACAGTTTCTCGGCGAAGCCGTTTTAATGAGCTTGCTTGCATTCTTATTAGCTTTAGCATTCACGCAATTATTGCTGCCTGTTTTTAATGTTGCTTCAGGCAAAGAACTCACCTTATCTTTTTCAAACAATATATTGCTCATACCTGCATTTGTTGCAGTGTCAATTATCACCGGTTTAATTGCGGGAAGTTATCCTGCTTTCTACTTATCTTCTTTCAATCCTGCAAAAGTTTTAAAAGGCAAGTTCTCTAATTCACTTTCTGCAATTGCATTGCGTAAAGGCTTGGTAATTTTTCAGTTTATTATTTCCGTTGTATTAATTATTGCATCTGTTGTAATTGCAAACCAGATGAAATATTTGCGCTCTGCAGATCTTGGTTTTGACCAGGACCGGCAGATCGTTGTGCCATTGCGCAGTGAAACAGCAAAAAAAATATATCCTTCTTTGAGA